>JBFMHL010000081.1:0-41549 GCA_040753055.1 Thermodesulfobacteriota bacterium
TTCAAACGGGACATACCCCCTTTTGCCGTCGGCTCCCGGGCGACCGCATCCCGGGCCGCCTTCGCCGGCTTCAAAGCGCGATTGCCATGGAGACCCTGGAAAAAACCCGCTGGTACTTCCACCCCGTGTTCATCCTGGTCATTTCCATTCTGGCCCTGGCCTTTTCCCTTTTCCTCTATATTTACTCTTACGTAGAAGCGAGCTCCATGCTCCAGACGCTCGCACTGCGCCTCAACGTCCATCATGCCCAAATGGTGCGCTACCAGACCTGGGTCCTCGTCACCACCCTCTCCATTTTGGTGGGCATCATCCTGATGAACATCATCGTGTTTTTCGTTTACACTGTGAAGACGCGGCAGCTCATCCGGACCCAGCGCAATTTCATCGCCAATTTTACCCACGAGCTCAAGACGCCCGTGGCAAGCCTTCGCCTGTACACGGAAACCTTCCTGGCCCACGATATCCCCAAAGAGCAGAGGGACAAGTTCTGCTCTTACATGCTGGCCGACGTGGAGAGGCTCACCTACAACATCAACTCCATCCTGGACCTGGCCCGCATCGAGAATAAAAGTTACGGCGGAGGGGATTTTTATCCCGTGGAGATGGGAGCATTCCTGACCGAACTCCTGGAGCAAAACCGGCACCTGCTGGCCAACTCCCAGATAGAGTTCGACCCGGGCGGGCCCGGCCCCTCCTGCCGGATCAATCCCCAGCTCTTTTCCATGCTGTTTCTGAACCTGCTGGTAAACGCGGTGAAGCACAACGAGTCCGGGAATCCCCTGGTCAGAATCGGGTTCATGGAAGAGAAAGGCCGGCTGTTCATAAGCGTCGCGGACAACGGTGTGGGAATACCCAAAAAGGAACTGAAAAAAATCTTTCGCAAATTCTACCAACTCAAGAAACCCGAATCCGCTCCCGGCGGAAACGGTCTGGGCCTCTATGTGGTCTCTTGCGTGGCAAAGATGCACAAAGCCAAGGCCAGCGCCACCAGCCAGGGCCCGGGCCGGGGCAGCACATTCACGGTGCGGCTCCCCGTAGTCCGCCAAAAGGAACGGCGCAGCGGCGGCAAGGACAGCCGGGGCGGCTCACCCGACAAAGGCAGGAAGCAAAACGCACGGAGCGAACATGAGTAATACGGGCGCAAAAAAAAGGATCCTGGTGGTGGAGGACGACCTCCATTTGGCCGAGGGCCTCAAGCTGAACTTCTCCCTTGCGGGCTACGAGGTGGAGATCGCGGCCACCGGCCAGGCGGCGGTGGCCGCGTACCGGGAGCGCAGGCCGGATCTCATGGTGCTGGATGTGATGCTGCCGGGTATGGACGGCTTTTCCGTGCTGCAGAACGTGCGACTCTCCGACCAGCAGCTTCCCATCCTGATCCTGTCGGCTCGCGGCCAGGCCACGGACAAGATCCGGGGCCTCTCCATGGGCGTGGACGACTACATGGCCAAACCCTTTCACCTGGCCGAGCTCATGCTGCGCGTGGAAAGGCTCCTGGAACGCGCGGACCGCAAAAACGCCGCCACGGCGGCCCCGGACAACGCGCCCGAGGTCCACGAGTTCGGCGGCAATCGGGTGGACCTCACCAATTACACCGCCACCTGCCAATCCGGCACCATCACCCTGAGCGAACAGGAGGTCCGCCTTCTGCGCCTCTTCTTCGCCAACCCCGGAAAGCCCATGGCACGTTCCGAGCTCCTGGAGCTGGCTTGGGGATATTCCGGAAAATCCAGCACGCGGACCGTGGACAACTTCCTGGTGCGCTTCCGCAAGTACTTCGAAGCCGACCCCAAGAACCCGCGCTTTTTCAAAAGCCTGCGTTCCGTGGGCTATGTTTTCGATGACAAGGGCTGAACCCGAACGGTTGGCCCGCAAGACTCTGAACACCGCGAATCGTTTGTGCGAAGTTTGGAAGAAAGACCCTCCATGCCCCTTGCCTCAAGCAAAGTTTTTTTCCTCCTTTCCCTGGGCCTGTTTCTGTTCATCCTCCAACCTCTTCCGGCAAGTGCCGGGCAGGCAGGCGGCAAACCGGACCCGGTCGGCGAAGAAGTTTCCTTTTGCGCCGGAAATGTGGGTTTCGGCCCCCTCAACCTTTCCTCCCAGTCGCCCTTCCAGTCCCTCCGGCTGGCACTGGTTCCCCGGACGCCCGATACGCTGAGCAAGGGGGAATGGGAAATACGGTTCACCGAGACCTTCGCCAACATCTGGTCCTTCGAGCCCAACCGCTACACCCTGGATTACGAGTCCGCCGACTCCAACCTGGCCGTCGCCTACGGCGTCGGAACCAACATCATGCTGGAGCTGGCCATAGACGACCGGCGGGTTTTCGGGGGCATCCTGGACAACTTCATCTCCGGGTTCCACCAACTCTTCGGCATCAGCCAGAACGACCGTGACTTGTTTCCCAACGGCCGCACCATTATTGACATCCGGGACAAGAACGGGGCTCCCTTGGTGGAGTGGCGGGGCGGGCATGCCGCGTACTCCCAGGGAGTGGCTTTCACGGTGCAGAACAACGTGAGCTGCGGAGGCAACGGCAACCCCGCATTTTCCTGGGCCGTCACCCTGCGCTACACCGACTGGGACGCCATCCCCATCAAGTACGATTTCCCGCTGGACATCGGTCTTTCCCTGGCCATGGCCAAACGCTTCGGTCCGATCTATGCCTACCTGGCTCCGGGTGTGGTATACTACGGAGCGGACTCCGTGGGAGCAGTCGAGCTACGCAGATTGCAGATGAGCGCATTATTGGGCCTGGAGTGGCGGGCAACGGAGAAGTTCTCGGTCATCGCCCAGTACCTGCTTTTAGAAGGCGCCTGCAAGGACCTGGAGCCCTTTTCCGAGCCCAGCCACGAGGTCACCCTGGGCATCAAGACCCTCATCGGCAAGAAAACGCTGGTGGAAGCAGGTCTTTTGGAAAACCTCATCGTCTACGGCAACAGCCCGGACTTCGGCATCCACCTGGGTGTGAGCCACCGCTTTTAACCCGAAAGCCACAGAAAGGAGCGGCCATGATGGGCATTGTTTTGCTGGTGATCGTGATCCTGGTGATCGCGGCCGTGGTGGGCATCTACAACGGGCTCGTGAAGGGCAGGAACCGGGTGAAGAACTCCTTCGCCCAGATTGACGTGCAGCTCAAACGCCGCTACGACCTCATCCCCAACCTGGTGGAGACGGCCAAGGGCTATATCAAGCACGAGAGGGAAACCCTGGAGGCCGTGACCAAGGCCCGGGGGCTGGCGTTTTCCGCGGCCAAGGCCGCGTCCCTGGATCCCTCTTCGGCGCAGGCCATCCAGAGCCTGTCCGCGGCCGAAAGCCAGCTCACCGGAGCCCTGGGACGCCTGATGGTGGTGGTGGAGCAATACCCGGACCTGAAGGCGGACAAGACCATGCTCACCTTAATGGAAGAGCTTTCCTCCACGGAAAACCGCATCGCCTTCGCGCGCCAGGCTTACAACGACGCGGTCATGGATTACAACAACCGACGCGAAACCTTCCCGGCCGTCATTTTCTCCGGCGCCTTCGGATTCAAGGAGTCGGCCATGTTCGAGATCGAGGATAAAAAGGAGAAGGAAGCGCCCAAGGTCGCCTTTTCCTAAACTTACGACCGCTGGAAGCATCCGGCCCGGCGAAGCCCCCTGGCTCCGCCGGGCCTTTTCCATAGGGAGCCGCCCATGACTAAACGGCAGACCATGGACTTCCTCCAACACCAGGAGAGGGCCCGCTTCCGGACCCTCCTCCTTCTGGTTTTGTTCCTGCTGGCACTGGCGGGAACCACCGTGAGCCTCTATTTTGTGGTCATCCTGGTCAAACCCATCATCGTTGCAACCATGGTGAAACGGTTCGAATCGGGCGGATTCGAGGTGGAGCTGTGGCAGCCGGACCTTATGCTCTTCTCCATTGCCGCAGTACTGGTCATGGTCGTGGGCGAAACCCTGGTGAAGTTCACCGAGCTTTCGGGTGGCGGGAAAAGAGTGGCGGAGCTCCTGGGGGCCGAGACCGTTCCTCCGGATCCCCTGGACCAGAATCTGCGACGCTTCCGGAACGTGGTGGAGGAGATGGCCGTCGCCGCCGGAATTCCCGCGCCGGGCCTGTACGTAAACCCGCAGGAGGCGGGCATCAACGCGTTCGCAGCGGGCTTCACGCCTCAGGACGCGGTGATCTGCGTCACCCGGGGCGCCTTGGAAAACCTGAGCCGGGACGAGCTTCAGGGCGTCATCGCCCACGAGTTCTCCCACATCGTGAACGACGACATGCGGCTGAACACGCGGCTCATCGGAGCCTTGCACGGGGTTCTGGCCATAGGGCTCTTGGGCTCCTTCTTCATGTACTCCGCCAAGTACGGCCGCGGAAAGCTCTCGGCACCCTTGATCGCGGTGGGATTTCTTCTGTATGCGGCAGGCTTTACGGGGCTTTTTTTCACCCGACTAATCAAGGCGGCAGTCAGCCGGCAGCGGGAGTTCCTTGCCGACGCCGACGCCGTCCAACTCACCCGCAACCCAAACGGCCTGGCCAATGCGCTGGCCCGGATCTCCACCTTTTCCGACCAGAGCCGGATTTACTCTCCGCGCGCGGAGGAAATTTCCCATCTCTTCTTCGCCAACGCCCTGTCGCGAATGCGCTTCTCCGGCATGGCAACGCATCCGCCCATCGGGGAGAGGATTCGGCGCATCGTCCCCGCGTATTTTTCGGAAGATTACGATCCCGGCCTGGCGGATCTCGAGCCCTCCCCGGACGAAGGAGAAAGCGGTTTTACCAGCAACCCCCAGGGCGGCGGTGCCGGCTTGGAAGCCGCCCGGATCATGGAAGCCGCGCAGGAGAAGCTGGCGAGCCTTTCCCCCGCGCTCGCCGAAGCCTCGCACGCGCACGTCGGAGCCCAGGCCGTCTTGATCTGCCTCCTCTTGAACCCCGACCCGGAAACGCGCCGGGGCCAGCTTGAGGAAATCTCCGACCCCGTCCTGGCGACCGAGGTTGCCCGCCTGCTCTCCGCAGCAGACAGGCTGGCGGCCCGCTACAGGATTCCCCTGGCGGACCGTGCCTTCTCCTCCCTTGCGGAGCTCTCCGCAGCCCGGCTCCAAGGATTCTCCACCCTGGCGGGCACCCTGTGCGCGACGGGCAACCGCATGTCCTCCATCGGCTTCCTTACCGCCGCCAGGTTGAGGAACATCGCCCCCCGGCCCGATGTCAAGGAAACCACGGCACAGCCCCGGTTCAGCAAGCCGGCCGAGGTCGCGGACGAGCTCGGCGTCATCCTTTCCTGTCTGGCCTGGCAGGGAACGGACGATCCGGACCAGGCCCGGGAGGCTTTCCGCAAGGGCCTTTCTCAGCTGCCGCTCCGAAGCACCAAAGAGGTTCTCGCCGCCAGGCCCGAGGATTTTTCCGCCTTTTCCTATGCCCTTTCGCAGGCGGCCCTGGCCCAGCCGGAGCTGAAGGCGCAGATCATCACCGCATGCTCCGCCTGCGTTCTCGCGGACAACAAGGTCACGGCCGGAGAGGCTGAGCTGCTTCACGCCATTTCCGGCCTGTTGGGGTGCCCTCCGCCCCCCATCCTGGCCGATGTCAACTGAACCGGAGCAGCTGCCGGCCTCCTGAAAGGCCTGTTTGCAGAAGGATTCAATCATGTCCGAACGACAGACCATGGACTTCTTCGAGCACCAGGACCAGGCCCGCTCCCGGACCCGGCTTCTCCTCCTTCTTTTCTCCTTGGCGTTGCTCTGTACCATGCTGGCGGTCTACCTCATCATCATCCTGATCAAGCCGCTTGCCGATCTGAACTCCACCCCGAGCATCGCCGCAATGGAGCCCTTTGTCTGGTGGCAGCCGCGCCTCTTCCTCTACAGCATGGCGGGCGTATTCATCGTTGTCGGCGGGGGGACACTGTACAAGCTTTCCGAGCTTTCCGGCGGCGGGAAGAGCGTGGCGGAGCTTTTAGGCGCCACGCCAGTGCCCGCCGACGCCAAGGACGAACACCTCAAGCGCTACCGGAACGTGGTGGAGGAGATGGCCATCGCCTCCGGCACCCCCATTCCGCTCATCTACGCGATCCCAAGGGAAAAGGGGATCAATGCCTTTGCCGCGGGTTTCACTCCCAGGGACGCGGCGGTCTGCGTGACGGGCGGTACGCTGGAAAACCTGAGCCGCGACGAGCTGCAGGGAGTCGTGGCCCACGAGTTCTCCCACATAGTAAACGGCGACATGCGCCTGAACACCAGGCTCATGGGGGTGTTGCACGGAATTCTGGCCATCGGGCTCACCGGATACTTCCTGCTTCGCTCCGGCCGGCACTCCCGCAACAAAAGCTCCGGCGGCATCGCCATCTTGGGGCTGGGCCTTCTCATCGTGGGCTACCTGGGCGTTTTTTTCGCCCGCCTCATCAAGGCGGCGGTGAGCCGCCAACGGGAGTTTCTGGCGGACGCCTCCGCTGTTCAGTTCACCCGCAACCCTTCGGGAATTGCAGGCGCCCTGGCCAAGATCGCAGGTCTCTCCGCCCACGGCCGCGTGCTTTCCTCCCATGCAGAAGAGGCGTCCCACCTGTTTTTCGTAAACGCGCTCTCCGACTATTTCATCTCCGCCATGGCCACCCATCCGCCCTTGGAAGAAAGGATCCGGCGCATTTCTCCGGGCTTCGAGCTGAAAGCAAAGCCTCCGAGGCCCGAAGAGCCCGAGCCCACCGCCGGCGAGAAACAGGCAGCGGCCGTCTGGGGCTCCCTGGGAGCGACCGCGGGATTCGCGGGCGAAGCAGTGCCTACGCCGGCAGCCTCGCAGGAAGCGCTTACCGGCTTTGCGCCGGAAGAAGCCCAGGATGCCGTGGGCACCCTCACTCCGGAGCTGATGGCCGCTGCCCAAAGGATCATGGCCAGCATGCCTCCTGCCCTTTCCGATGCTGCGCGGGAGCCTTTCGGCGCCCGCGCCGTCATCCTCTGCCTGCTCACGGACCAGGACCCGGATGTAAGGAAATCTCAACTCCGGGAACTCTCCCTGGGAGTGGACCCGCTTCTTTCCGCCGAGATTTCGCGCCTGATGCCCGCGGCGGACGCACTTTCCCGAAACCAGCGCCTTCCCCTGGCCGACCTCGCGGTGGCCAGCCTCACCGAGCTGTCCAAATCCCAGTACCTGGAGTTCGCGGCCCTGGTGGAGTCCTTGAGCAAGGCGGACAACCGGCTCTCGGTGTTCGAGTTCCTGGTGGCGGCGATGGTGAAACGCAGGCTCGCCCCTGTTTTCGGAATGGAGAAACACTTCGCGCGGCCCCGCTTCCGCAAGCCCGGAGAGATCCGGGACGAGATCGGCGTGATCCTCTCGTGCCTGGCCTGGTATGGAACCGATGATTCGGCGCTTGCGCGGAACGCGTTCGAACGGGGTATCTCCAAGCTCAACCTGAAAGGGACAGACGGGCTTTCCTCTGCCAGGCCCGAGGACCTCTCCGCCTTCTCCTACGCCCTTTCCCGCGCGGCCCAGGCCTATCCAGCCTTGAAGAAACAGATCCTGGCCGCCTGCTCGGCCTGCGTGTTCGCGGACCGGAAAGTGACGGCGGACGAGGCCGAGCTCCTGCGGGCCGTGTCCGATTCCCTGGACTGCCCCATGCCGCTGGTGCTGGCGGACGAGTAAAGGAAAAGAGAAAAAGTAGAGGGGAGGAGTAGGATCAGCCCGGAGGTTCCTCCTCTTTGGCAAGAGGGAACTGGGGGAATTTGCTGTTTTTCAGGTTGGATCGAAGCCGGCTTGCCGCGCACGCGGAGGACTGAGGAGAACGGAGCGAAGAGGAGAGGTGTCCAGGCCGGGGACACAAACCCTCTAAAAACTCATCTTAAGATAAGTTCCATATCAACACAGAGCAGGAAGCAATCCCACCCTTTTGCTTTACCCTGTCTAGGGCCATCATTGCATCTTCATCTCCACGATGGAGAAGTCGTCGTCCAGCGCGCCCGTTGCGGAAAGCCCCTTGGCATGGGCCAGCAAGGCGTCCATGGGGTTTGGGGAAGCATCCCTTCCCCGCTCCTCCATAAAGGCCACGAACTGGTCCAGGGGCCACACGCTGCCGTCCCTTCGGGTCACCTCGTACACCCCGTCCGAGTAAATGAAGAGTGTGCTGTCCGCGGGAATGGTGACGCTTGCCTTGCGGAAGGGAATATCCGGCATGGCGCCGATGGCCAGGTTCCGGGTGAACAGCCGCTGCACGGGCGCGCCCGGGCTCAGGAGCAGCGCGGGTGGATGCCCTCCCCCGGCAAAAGAGAGCGTCCGCGACGCGGAATCGTAGACCCCGTACCAGATGGTGAAGAACATGCCGTTCTGCTTCTCCATGGCAAAGGCTTCGTTCAGGCCCGCCAGCACTTGCGCCGGGTCGGAGAAGTCCGTGGCGGGAAGGCTCTGGGACCGGAGCACGTTCATGACCGAAACCGAAAGCAGGGCCGCGCCGACGCCGTGGCCGCTCACGTCCAGGAGGAACACGGCCAGCTTCCCGTCGGGCAGGGTGTGGTAGCCGAAGGCGTCGCCCCCCAGCGATGTGGAAGGGATGTAACGCCAGTCCGCCGTGACGGGTCCTTGGGACACAGGTTGCGGCAAAAGGCGCTCCACGTACTTGGCGGCTTCCGCCAGCTCCTCGTAGAGCGCCTCGATGGCGCGGTTTCTTTCCAGCATGGCCGTGTAGCCGCGGCTGTGGTAGCGGAGCCGGGCCAGAAGCTCGATGCGGTCCGGGAGCTTCACCAGGTAATCGTTGGCCCCCACGGAGAAGGCCTCCGCCTTGGTGACGGGCTCCTCCTTGGAGGACAGAACGATGAGGGGCAGGTCCTTGGTTTTGGCGTTCTTCCGGAAGAAGCGCACCAGGGTAAGCCCGTCAATCTCGGGCATGACCAGATCCTGGAGCACCACCGTGGGCTGGAAGGAAAGCGCCTGCGGGATGGCCTTGATGGGGTCCTGGCAGTAGGAAAACTCGATGTCGGGCTCGCCCGCCAGCATCTTTTCCACGGCCCGCGCGACCATGGACTGGTCGTCCACCAGCAGCACCCGGACCTTGTTCTCCATCTCCGGAGTTTTCGCATCCATGATAGTCTTCACCTTTATAGTAGTTGTCATAATTGCTGTCTGGTCTGTTCTTTGCGGGCGCTGGGCGCGCTGATGGTTTCAGCCTGCGCAATCCGACAGGAATTATGACAATTGCTCTAATGCCGTCACGTTCGGGACGGCGGGTTTCCCCGTGTTGCCGCGCCCAATTTACGGCTTTCTTTGGAGAGGGGTCTGGGGGGAACCTTTCTTTCTCCCTGAAAGAAAGGTTCCCCCCAGAAATCTTTTATCTTTTATCTTCAGTCTTTTATCTTTTCCCTCCCGCCAGGGCGCGCATGATGGCGCCGGCGATCTTTTCGATGGGCAGGATTTCGCAGGCGGCGGAGAGCTCGGCTGCCGCCTTGGGCATTCCGTACACCACGCTGGTCTTCTCGTCCTGGGCGATGGTGTACCAGCCGGCGCGCCGCAGGCGGGAAAGACCCAGGGCGCCATCCCGCCCCATGCCGGTCAGGAGGACCGCGACGGCTTTGCGGGGCCACCAGTTGCGGGCCGCGCTCATGAAGAACACGTCCACGGAAGGCCGGTATACGGTGTCGGTGGGCTCGTCGGTGTAGGAAAGGCGGCCGGACTCGTTCACGATGAGGTGCCGGTTGGACTCGGCCACGACGACCTGGCCCGGAACGGGCGCTTCATTCTCCCGCGCCAAACGCACGGGGAGGTTGGTCTGGCCATCCAGCCAGCGGGCGAGGCCGTCGGCGAAGTTGGCGTCCACGTGTTGGATGACCACCACGGCGGCGGGAAAGTTTCGGGGGAGCCCGGAAAGAAGCAGGGCCAAAGCCTTGGGGCCGCCCGTTGAAGCCCCGATGGCCAGCATGGGCGGAACCTTGCCCTTATCGGGCTTTTCCCAGGGCTTGTGGGTGTTGGAGCTTTTGGAAGCTTTTCCCAGGAGCCGCCCGACCACGGAGATTTTCGTCAAAAGCTCCTCTGCGCCGGAAAGGCGTCCCTCCGGAGTCATGACCGGCGTGGAGACCGCGTCCAGGGCTCCGTGTCCCATGGCCTCGAACACCATGGCCGCGCGCTCGGCCACCGACCGCGTGACCACGAGGATGGCGCAGGGGCATTCGGCCATGATGCGCTCGGTGGTACGGGCTCCGTCCATTCCGGTGAGCACCATGCCCATGAAGATGAGGTCGGGCCGGTCGGTGCGGCATCGGATGAGGGCCTCCTCGCCTGAACCGGTGGTCCAGGTGATCTCGTGCTCCGGCGAGAGCGCAAGGGAGGCGCTGATGGCGGAAATCGCTTCGGGGTGGGAGTTCACAATGGCTACGCGCACGTCTTGTTACTCTCCAATCAGATCGGAAACGGCCGCGAGAAAGCTCTCGTCCTCGAAGCCGGCCTTGGTGAGGTAACGGTCCGCGCCGGCGGCGAGCCCCGCCATCCGGTCGCTTTCCCGGTCCTTGTAGGACATGATGACGATGGGCATCCCCCGCAGGGACGGATCGGCGCGAATGGCCCGAACCAGTTCGATTCCGTCCATCCGTGGCATGTCCACGTCGGTGATGACCAAGTCATAGCGGCTGCTTTTCACCGCGTTCAATCCGTCCACTCCATCTACGGCCACGGACACCTCGTAACCGCGGGAGGAAAGAAGGCGCCTCTCGGTTTCGCGCACGGTTAGGGAGTCGTCCACCACCAGGAGACGCCTCTTGGCTTTGGGAGATGCGGCCCGGATCTGGTCGCGCAGATCGAGAGGCTTTTCTTCGGAAAAGGTCTTTTCAATGGAACGAAGAAGGTCTTCCACATCCAGGATGAGCACCGGATTGCCGTCGTCCGCCACGGCCCCGCCCATGACGTTGGGAAGCTTGCCCAGGTTTCGAAAAAGAGGCTGGACTACCAGGGATTTTTCTCCCAGGAAGCGGTCCACCACGATTCCGTGGCGGCCGGCCGGGCCCGCGATGACCACCACGGAAAGCTCGTCGGAAAACGCGCTTTCCGGCAGGGAAAGGACCTGGCGGCCGGAAACGAGCCCCAGGGTTTCGCCGGAAACGGTCACGTAGGGGCGGTCCTGGGCCACCTGCACATCCTTGCGGTGCAGGGTGAGCACCCGCTCCACCTTGTTCAGGGAAAAGGCGTAGGGCTCGCCGCAGAGCTCCACCACCAGGGTGCGCAGAACCGAAAGCGTGAGGGGGAGCTTGAGGAAGAAACGCGCGCCCGCTCCGGGGCTGGACTCCACGTTGACGGTGCCCCCCACTCCGGCCACCATGGTCCGCACCACGTCCAGGCCCACGCCGCGTCCGGAAAGCTCGGTGACGTTCTGGGCCGTGGAGAAGCCGGGCAGAAACAAAAACTCCAAGAGCTCGGCCGGGGAGAGCTTCCGGGCGGTGGCCGGATCAATGAGGCCTTTGCGGACCACGCTTTCCCGTATCCGTTCGGGATCAATCCCTCGGCCGTCATCCTCCACGGAAATGTGGAGCATGCCTGCGCGGTGACCGGCGGAGAGCCGGATCACGCCTTTTTCGGGTTTTCCCGCGGCGATGCGCTCCTGGGGCGCTCCGATGCCATGATCGCAGGCGTTTCGCAAAAGATGGGTGAGCGGCGCCTCCAGGCCGGCCAGGATATCCCGATCCACGGGGGTATTCTCCCCGGCGATGATCAGCTCGAGCTTCTTCCCTGAGGTCCTTCCGATATCGCGGACCATGCGGGAAAAACCCGCAATGCCGTCCTTGAAGGGCCGCATGCGCGCCGCAATGGCTTCGTTGTAAAGCTTCTCGGCCAGGTTCTCCCAGGAAGTGGCGGCGGTCTCCAGGAAATCGGTTTCCGCGGCAAGCGACTCCCGGCAGCGCTCGATCTTGTCCACCAGGCCCAGGAAGGAGGAAACGGATTTCCGGGAAGGAAAGCCTTCGTTGGCGGCCACCTCGCGGGCGAGGTTCTCCAGAACCCGCGAAACCTGCGCGCTTTCCTGCTTCAACGTGCTCATGCGCCCCAGAAGGGTCTTCAGGGACAGCGCCTCCACCAGACACTGGCCCGACAGGGCCATGATCCTTGTGAGGTTTTTCGCTGTGACGAGGACCGAGGCTTCCTGGCGGGAAGCTGCAGCCTGGTCCTCCGGCGCTGCAGGTTTGGCTGGCTCCGGGGACGTCTGCCGGGCGGGTTCCGGAGGCGCTGCGGGAGCGGCTTCCGCCGGTGGCGGAGGAATGGGCCGGGGAGGCTCGGGCCCCGGGGGAGGAGCCGCGCCCCCGGCCGGGGAGTCGGGTATCTTCTCCAGGCGGCCCTTCAGGCCCGCGATGGCGTCTTTTTCCTGATCCAGGTAAGGGCAGAGGCTGTCTGGGGTTTCCCGCGACATGCGGGCGAAGGCGTCCACCCCTTGCAGGAGCAGGTCCACGCTGTCGGGCATGAGAGCGAACCCCTTGTCTCGGGCCGCGCAGAAAACGTCCTCCATGGCGTGGGCCAGGGAAACCGCCGTGGTGAGCCCTACGATGCGGGCGGCGCCTTTGATGGAGTGGGCGGCGCGCATGAGGGAGGAAAGATTTTCCCGCCCCTGGCCGGACTCCAGGGACAAAAGTCCCGACTCCAGGTCGGCGGCCTGGGCGGCGGCTTCCTGCAGAAAAAGCTCCAGCATCTCCTTGTCGGCGCAGTCGGTCATGGAAGCCAAACACTCATCGTAGGGTGTTTCCCGCAACGCGGGCCAACTCGGCACCGTCCAGCACCGAAACGGAAAGGCCGTCTACGGCGACGATGCCTTTTACCAGTGCGTTCTCAGCCAGTGCCGCCAGGGCCGGTGCCGGGACGATATCCTTGTTGGGAATGCGCCGTACTCCGGAAACCGTCTCCACGGGAAAGGCGAAGTTGCCCCATTCCGCATGGACGGAAACCAAAGGGAAGGCCTCGGCGCGGGATTTGTCCTTTGCGCCGGCAAGCCCGAGAAGCCTTGCCAGGCACAGGCAGGCGGTCAGCTCTCCTTCCAGGTTCACCACCCCCAGGAGCGGGGTTTCCGCTTTTCCGGGCACGCTGTGGATGGCCCGCGCCGGAAAGACCCGATGGAGGCGCGCCACGGAAACGGCCATGGACTGGCCGGCGACCGTGAAAAGGAGATAGCCCTCCCCTTCCGCCTTCTTCCCTTCCCGGCTCCGGGCCACGGTGCGGGTCCAGGTTTCCAGGTAGGAATCGTCGGGCCTGCGGGAAAACAGGGTCTGCCCGATGCGGGCGAACTCCGGGCAGTTTACGCAGGTGACGAACAGGGCCAACGACTCGCAGGTTCCGTCTCCGAAGCTTCCGGTAAGGCGATAGCATGTTTCCTGCGCGGGTCGGGCGGAACCTTTGTCCTGACTCACGGATCCCTCCTTTCCCGGGGGGCGCCGACGGTCCGTTCGGCGCGGAAAAGGCGGCGGCCCATGAGATCGGCCTCCTCGTTCCTGCCCTGGGTGAGCAAAAGCACACGGAACACGCCCAGCGCACGGACATGTGCGGGCGCAAGAAAGAGGGTCTTGCGGAGCCAGGTTTCCGCCAGTTCGTCCCGGTCCAGGGCGAGGGAAACCTGGGCCGCCAGGAAGCAGGCCTCGGGGTTTGCCGGATCCTTGCTGCACACCTCGGTCACCGCGTCCCAGGCGGCCGCGAGATCGCCTTGATCGGCCAGCTTCGAGGCTCCGGCCAGCAGCCCGGCCACGTTGACCGCGGACTCGGACGGCTTTTGAGCCGGACTTTTTTGGAGGGCCAAGGGTTTTCGTTCGGCCGCAGGCGCAGGCTGCGGCCGCTTTTCCTTGTGCGGAAGGGAAAAAGCGGGCAGCGCGGCGGGGATGCTTCGGAGCTCCCGGCCGGCGGTCCTTTTGGGCTCCTTGGCCACCGGCTTGAGAGCGGAAAAGCTGCGCGCGGGCGATACGGGCTCGTAGCCCGGAAAAAAAACCGACGGCGGCTCGGCAAATCCCAAAACCAGCAGCCCGCCCGGGGCGAGGGCCGCATCCACATTCCGCGCTGCGCGGGCCTGGGCCTCGGGCGTGAAGTAGATGAGGGCGTTTCGGAAAAAAACCGCGTCGTAGGGCGCGTTGGAGAGGACGTCTGTCGTCTGCAACACGTTTCCCTGGAAAAATTGCACGGCGTTCCGTAATCTGTCGGACACGCGGATGCAACCCTGGTCCTTGAGGAAAAGGTCCTGGGGAAACTCCGCGCCCTTCTCCCGCAGGCTTGCGGTTCCGTAGCGCCCGATCCGGGCCCGGTCCAGGAAGCGCCGGGATGCGTCCATGGCGTAGATGGTGAAATCCTCGGGCCGGAACCCTTTCAGAAACAGGGAAGCTGCGGCCGAGTAGGCCTCTTCGCCAGTGGCGCAGGCAATGCAAAGCACCCGCAAGGGTTTCTTCGTATCCAGCTTCCGGTGGGCCGCCCAACGGGCGAAGTGGGCGAAGGGCTCGCCATCGCGAAAGAACCAGGTTTCCGGGACCAGCAGAAGGTCGCGCAGAGCCTCCCGCTCCTCCCTGCTGGACTCGGCCAGAAGAAGATAGTCCCCTGGCTCCGCAATGCCGGTTTCCTGCATGCGCTTTTTCACCGCCCCCAACACCACCCCCGTCCCTAGTGAGTCGGGGAGAAGGCCGAAACTACGGGAAACGAAGAAAAGCGCCTCGTTCATGGCTCTCCCTCCGCTCCCCGGGCCTCCGGCTCATCCCCTTGAACCCCGGCAAAGATCAGGTCGGCGGTTTCCGGCGGCAGAAGCGCGGAAACGTCCACGATTTGCAGGGGACGGTCCCCCAGGGTCCCGATGGCCGCCAGAAAAGGCGCGGCGCGATGGGAAACGGTCGCGGGGGCCAGGGCCTGATCATCCATCCGGACCATTTCGGTGGCATTTTCCACCATGAGTCCGAGAGGCGCCGTGCGGCCTTCCCCCAGGGGGAACCGTACCAGAACGATCCTTGTGGAGAAAAGCTCGCGGCAAGCCTGCCGCCCCATGAGGCGGCAGGCGTCCACAACCGGTACGAAGCCGCCCTCCAGGTCCATGAGGCCGACGACGTAGTCCGGCGCACCGGGCAACTGAGCGCAACGCACGCGGGGAAGAATGCGGATCACCTCCCGGACGTCCAGCCCGAAGGTTTCCCCGGAAATGGAAAAGCAAAGCAGGAGCGGCACGAAAGTCACCCCAGACCGGAAGATGATTGGAAGCTATCTTAAAAATAAGAAAGCAAGGCTTTTTGCGGGAGAAAGGGGCAACCCCCTTTTGTAAAAGGGGCTTTTTCCCCTGCCCTGCCCCTCCCCTTTTTCCTAAAAACTTTTCGAGCCAAGCCCAAAGGCGTGCGTTCGGGCTTGCCCCCCATGAAAACAGTGAAAATCTCTCCTGGCAGGAGATGAGTTCTAGTCATCACCGCTTTTTGCCGGCGGCCCCGCCGCGAAGCGGGATACCTCGCTCTTCAGCTCGTCGGCCGTGTCCCGTAAAAGGCCTACGGCCCGGTTGAACTCCGAAACCGAACTCTCGGTCTGGCGCGCGGTTTCGGAGAGATCCTCCATTGCGTGGCTGATCTCCTGGGCCCCGTTGCTCTGCGCGGCCACCATGGCGTTGGCCTGGGAAAAACGGGGGGCGAAGTCACGGACGTTTTCCAGGACCCGCGAAAAGGATCCTCCGATCTCCGCCATGGAACGGATGGCCCGGTCCACGGACTGCACGAAGCGGTCCATTCCCGTGACGCCGGAGCGGACCGAGGCGTGCACCTCGGAAACCATGCGCTCGATGTTGACCACCGCAACGGAGGTCCGGTCCGCCAGCTTGCGGATCTCCAAAGCAACAACGGAAAAGCCTCGTCCCAGCTCGCCTGCCTTCTCGGCTTCGATGGCGGCGTTGAGCGACAGCAGGTTCGTTTCCTGGGCCACCGCCGCTATGGCGTTGGTGAGCGCGTTGATGCTCTTGGCTTTCTCCGAGATATCCGAGAGCCTTTCCGCGATCTCGCCGGTTTCCTCCTTGAGCTCGGTCATGGTCCTGCTCATGCTGGCGATGCCCTGCTCGCCGGCTCCGGCCATCTGCGCGGTGCCGTCCGCGTCGGCGGCCAGATTGCCCATCTCCCGGGTGATTTCCTCGGAGCGGCTCTTGATCTCCCGGGACTCGGCCAGGACCTCGCTTGCCGAGACGGCCTGGCCCGAAACGGACTTTTCGATCTGGCGCGAGCTGGCCGCAATTTCTGAAGCGGCCGTGGCCACCTGAACGCTCTGCTCCTGCACTTTCAACAGAAGCTCGGACAGGCTCTCCGCCATGATGGAAAAAGCCTCCACCAAGCGCTGTGTCTCGGCTCCGGACATTTTGCCGGGAATGGCCGCCAGGTCCTCCCTGGCTTCCCCCAGCTTGCCCTGGGCCATTTCCTGGGAGATGAGGCTGAGCTTCTCCAAGGGACCCAAAAAGATGTTCAGGCCCGTGCTCACGCCGATGAGAAGCAGGACGAGCCCGGCAGCCGAGACGGCCAGGACGCCCAAACGCACCAGCCCCGCTTTCTGGTCTACGTCGGAGAGCGGGATGGCCACGATCTCCGCGGACTCCACCCGGTTCTTGCGGTGGTGGTATCCCCGGTCGCCTTCCTCCGGATAGAGGGCCTTCATTCCGGCAGGAGCTTCGGAGGGTTCGCCGTGGCACTTCATGCAGGGCTCCTTGCTCACCTCGCCGATGGCGATGACGTAGCAGGGCATGCCCGACAGATTCCTTTCTCCTTCATAAAAAGGCTCTTCGCCCGCCTCCTTTTTCTTGTCCAACAAATTGATGAGCTCCGCTTCTTCGAGCGAAGCCGCATTCTTCGGGTTGCGGGGTTTGAGCGAGGCCGTTCGGAAGAAGATCCCGTCCCTGTCCTCCACAGGGATCTTTCCGAAAACGGCGTTCGCGGCAAAGGAGGTGGACTGGAGCTCGGGGAGAAAGCGGTCCGGACCCAACAGTCCGGTGGCGACCGGCCGGATCACGTCCGCCACATGGGCGCGCACGGCCTTCATGGCGAAAAGGGCCATGCGCGCCTCCTCCTTGTTCTGCTGGACCATGGTTCGGCGCACGAACCAGGAGCCCATGAAGTAGGCGCCCAGCGCAAGGATAAGCGCATAAACCGTGATGCCCAGGAAAAACCGCCTCCGGATGCTCACCGTGCTCTCCTGTTGTTCGTTAGCTTACGGAAAAGCGAGCACTCTGCTCCTGCAGGCTTCCCACTGCCTGGGAAAGCCCCCGGGCCGCTGAGGAGAACTCCCCCAGAGAGTCCTTGGTCTGGTTCACTGCCAGCGCCAGCTGCTCCATGGCCGTGGAGATCTCCTCGGCGGCCAGGCTCTGCTCCGCCATGGCCGCGCTCACCTGGCTGAAGCGCGGGAATAGCTCCTGGACGCCCTCGATGAGCTCTTTGGCGCCCGCGCCGATGTCGTTCACGTTTTCCACCTCTTGGTCCACCCGCGCGATGAACCGGCTCATCTCCACATTCCCTGCGGTCACGGCCTCGCTCATGTCCGAAACCACGTTCTCGATGTCCAGAACGGCGGCCGCCGTCTGATCGGAAAGCCGCTTGATCTCCCGGGCCACCACCGAGAAGCCCAGACCGTAATCGCCGGCCTTCTCCGCCTCGATGGCGGCGTTTAGGGCCAGAAGATTGGTCTGATCCGCCACCTTGGTGATGGTCTTTACGATGTCCCCTATGGATGCGGCCTTGCTGCTGATGGCGGAGAGCTTGCCGGAAACTGCAAGGGTGGCGTCCTTGAGCTCCTCCATGGAACCCGACAGGAGGTTGATCCCGGCCTGGCCCCGGTCCGCGAGACCGGCGCTCTTGCGGGCCACATCCTCCACCTCGGTCATGGTCCGGGAGAGCCCCTGAACGCGCTGGGAGATGGCCCGGCTGGTGGCGGAAACCTGGGCGGTGGATGCGGCCTGCTCCGTGACCGTGGCGTTCAGCTGGCTGGCCGAGGCGGCGATCTGAGTGGCGCATCCCTGGACCTTGATGCCCGCCTGCTGCACGTTTCCGATGAGGGAAAGTAAGGCCTGGCTCATGGAGCGCAACGAGGAAAGGAGCATCTGCGTCTCCTCCCGCCCCGTTTCTTCCGGTTCCACGGCTTCGGACGCTGAAGCTTTGGCCAGCTCCTTTTCGGCCCTTTTGATGTCGCCCCGCGCTATCAGTTGGGAAGCGCCCGCCGCCAGCGAGATGGAGCGCGTGAAGCGGGACGCCGAAAGCCCGGCCCCGATAAGCACGATCACAAGGACCGCCAGACCGGAAACGAACAGTGCGAAGATGAGGCGGTTCAGGACGGATTGGACGTGTCGCTGGGCCTCCAGGAAGTTGTCCTCGTAAAGAGCCACGCCGATGACCCAGTCCCATTCCGCGAAATAGGTCAGGGCTGCGATCTTCTTGCGCTCCGTGTTGTCTCCGGGGTTTCTCCACATGTACGAGGCGTAGATGATGGTGCCCCTGGGGCTGTGGACCGCCTGATCTATCTTGGCCAGAAGCCCCGCCTCCGCCAGATCGCCGGAAACATCCTGCTTGTCTCTCTCTCCATTTTTGGAGATGATATATTTTCCCTTCCAATCGCCCTTGGTTCCCAGCACCCAGGCGTAGCCGTCCTTGCCCACCCGGATGTCTATGATGCTCTTGCGGATGGACTGGATCTGGGTGATCACCTCCCCCACCCCCACCATGCCAGCCACGCGGCCTTCCTCGTCCTGCAAGGGGATGTAGCGGGCGGCATACAGCCGGTCCAGGACGAAGGCGACGCCTTCGTAAGGTTTGCCGGACAGCACCAACGCGACGATGGGGTCGTCCGCCGTCATGACCGTGCCGATCTTGATCCTTTTACCTTCTTCATCGCGGATGTTGGTGGCTACGCGCATCATGTCGCCCCGGTCGTTGACGCGTACGAAGACCGTGCTGTCCAGCCCCGTCAGCTCTTTGAACTCGTCCACGTAGGGCTCGTGCTTCTGGTCAATCTCCGCCGCGGAAAAGCCGGCCTCGCCCACGTGCAGGACGGGAACGCGGAGCAGGCCTCTCCCGGAAAGCTTGTGGGATCCCTCGTCCACCTCATAGGTCTGCGGGCCCAGCCGTACCGGCCCCATCTCCTTCAGCAGAACCTCCGCCCCTTTGCTGGCGGCCGTAACCCTCGACATGACGAGTGCCTGAGCGGTTTCGCAAAGGGAAAGAACGTCGGTGGTGATGCGCGTAATGTTGGCATTGGCCAGCCTCTCCATCTCGCCGCCGATCTTTTCGTTGGCGACGTTTTTCAGGACAAGGGTGACCACCAGCATAATGAGGAGCGGAAGAACCGCCGCCACCACGCAAAGGCCGATGACCCGGGTTCGGAGCGACACCGTCATGACGTCTCCTTGAAAGGGGTATGGCGTTCTACGTGCGGGGAAAATCCGGACCGGAAGCCCGGGAGGGCGAAGGCCGGAGCTTGGTTACCTTTCCAACAGCTTGTCGGCGATCTCGTCCAATATCCGGGACACCGTGTGGCCGGGCTGCTTTAAAACGAAAATGCCGGAGCTGGCCGTCTCGGCCACGGAAACGGAGAGGGGAAGCAGGCCGATGACCGGGACCTTGTAGGCCTGGGTCAGCTTGCTCCGGAGATCGTCCATGTCCATGTTGGAAAGCACCTTGTTGGCCAGCAGATAGAGATTGGGCACGTCCAGCTTGCGCGCCACCTCGACGGTAACCGCCGTCCCGGTGAAATCCTGGCGGTCGGGCCGCAGGACCAGCACCACCGTGTGGCTCATGGCCATGGAAAGGAGGGTTTCCTCGTTCAGGCCCGGGTGGGTGTCCAGGAAAAGCACGTCCAGGTTCAGGCTTTCGAAAAGCGACTTGAAGCCCTTGTTCAGAAGCTTGGTGTCGTAGCCCTGCCGCAGGATCTTGGCGATCTCCGTGAGTTTGCCCGACGAAGGAACGAGGAACAGGGCGCCCTCGGTGATGGCGGGCTTTCCGTCCTCGGTGTGAAGCTCGGAGCCCACGTCCACGGCCGCCTGCTCGATGGAGCAGGTCCCGTAGAGGTAATCGTTCAGGGTATGCTCCGCCTTTTGGGCGTCCACCTTGAAGAGGACGTTGATGCCCGGGGACTGGATGTCCGTGTCCACCACGCCCACGCGCAGGCCGCGCATGGCCATGCACACAGCCAGATTGGCGGAGATGTTGGATTTTCCCGTTCCTCCCCGGAAGCTGTGGACGGAGATGATCTTTCCCATAATTCTGGCCTCGCGAGTGGCTGCCTGAGCTTCGTTATCGGTCGAAGGGGGTCGTCAAGGTTCACATGCCTTCCCGGAGCTTCGCCGCCCTTTTCTGGAGGTTCTGGAAATAATCGCTTTCGGTGATCTCGCAGACCTCCTGCTCCTTCCTGCACTGGTCAATCTCCACGGTGAGCCGGACCAGCTTGTCCTTTAAATCCAGGTTCTCCGCCGCCAGCTTCTTGCGGGCCTCCTCCAGGTCGGCGGCGGTCTTCTCCAGGCTGGCCAAGGCCTGCCGCAGGGAAAACTCCCGGGCCTCCACCGAAACCATCATGAGGCCAAACGCTTCCGCGAGCTGGGGAAGCGGACTCGGAAAGGCCCCCGGGACGGTCAGCCCGAAAAGCTCGTCCGCGCGCTCGTACTTCCCCTCGCTCACTTCCCGGCACAGGGAGGAAAGGCGCAACAGCGCGGATTCCAGAGATTCCTTCGTTTCCATGGCGGCCTTCATCGCCGGCGCAGGATGGGCCGGAGCCTAGCCGGGAGTCACTCCCTGGCAGGAAGCGACCGTAAAATCGGAAAAGCTGACGGCGGAAATACAGGCATCCTGCATGGCCTCGCTGGATCCGGTGGTCAGCTTGATGCGGACCCGGAGCTTGCTGTCACAGGGCTGCTCGAACTCGTAGACCGTCTGCTCCTTGCCGTCCTCGGTGGCAAAGTAGGTGATTCTGCCGTCCTTCCGCACAACGCGTATCCGCCCGGCCGCAGGCGCGGGAAACTCCTTGAACTTCTTTTTCTCCACCATCTGGATTCCCAGGCGGTCCAGGCGCGCTCGATAAACGGTCTTCCCCGGGGGCGTCACCCCCACCAGGGCCTTGTAGGAGATATCTTCGTTTCCGTCGGCGGTGAGCACAAGCCCCGTGTTCATGCGGCAGGACGGGCCCTCGGTCCCGGCAAGGATCTCATAGCCCACGGAAATGTCGAAGTCCCCTTCCAGCGTGAACAGGGAGTAAACCTGGATCTCGCAGGGTTCGTCCGAAGGGGTCTGCAAAATGAGGCCCCCCTTGTCGCAGAAGGCCTTGCCGTGGTGTTCCGAGTATCCCAGAGCCGGGTACCAGCGGTCCCGGTCCAGCTTGTCGAAGTCGTCGGAATATTTGGCGCAATCGGTTTTCTGCATGTCTTGGTCGGCATGCAGCCAGTAAGGCGCGGCAAATATGCACAGCGCCGCCAGAAGGATGGCGACCCGTACCCAGCTTCTTTCCATGCTCATTTCCTCATGCAAAGGTTGATGAAAAACGCCGGGGCTCTTTTATTCTCTGCCTTTTTTCCACCGCACGGATTTCGCCCGGGCTGCTCGGAAGCCTTCAAGAGGTTGCCCTGCAAAGGTCTGTGAGGCCCTGCATGTGGCAAGGTCCGGCGCCTATGTCCGGCGGCAACCGAGTTTTTCGATAATTGGCGGGATCTTATACCACTATGGTCCATAAAGTCAATTTAGGGCGGCTACTGCGCTCCTTTTCCATCGGGAAAAGGATTTCGGCCAACGCGGTTTTTCCGTTTCCGACCGGATCATGGGCCCTGAAACACGAGGCCTGCCGATAGGGCTTCCCTCTTTGCTAGCGGAAAAAGGAATCGCGCCTTCTTGCACGCGGCCGGAAAAACCAGTACAACGCCCCTGCCGCTGCAACCAACATCTCCGGGAGGATCCATGAGCGAGTTCGGCAAGGTAGTCAAGGAAAGCATCGCCCGGTTTCCGGGCCGACAGGAAGTGCGCATCCACCAGAAGTTTTCCGCCAGCCCCAATGCGGTCTTCGAGCAGGTGACCAGCCCCGCCCTCATGAGCGCCTGGGCCGGAATCAAGCTCGCTCCGGTGGCGCCGGGCAAGGACGCGGCCGAGCCCTTTGGCGAGGGCTGCGTCCGCAAGGTGACCATCGGCCCCTCCTCCTTCGAGGAGACCGTGCTTTCCTTCGACCGGCCCGCAAGCTACACCTACACCATCTCCAAGGGCTCACCCCTCAAGAACTACCTGGGCCGCGTGGACGTCTTTCCCGTGGATGGCGGCTGCGAGGTCTGGTGGACCATCTCCTTCGACGCCAAGCTGCCCGTCCTGGCTCCCATCATCGCCATCCTGGTCTACGTGGGATTTTCGTCCGGGCTTTCCAGGCTGGCCAAGCGCCTGGCATAGGGGCTGTTTCCTAAAAAATTCTATTGCGATGGGCTGCAAACACCGATGGCGGCGTCATCAGGTGGAAAAAGTCCTGGACGTGGCGACACCATGCCTGCGTCCTTTTTCCACCTGCTTCCCTGTCCTTGGCGTTTTCGCCTCATTTCATGACGATTTTTTAATGAAACCGCCCTAATCCCTTTGCTCCCTGCCCAGATCGAAGCGGACGAGCAGGACCGTATGGCTGGGAAGGGACCGGCGCACCAGAATCCCGGCGCCCGGGGCCGCGATCTCCGCAAGAGCCGCAAGCTCGGACTCCGAGTAGAGCTTGCGGCCCGAGACCACGGCGTCGTGGATGTACCGGGGCCGGAGGGTGAGGCCGGAGAATACCCCCAGTGCAAAAAGCGTGGACAGGCCCCGGTGGCCGTCTATGGAAACGAAGGCCCGCGCGCCCAGGCTCCGTGCCTGGGCGATCATCTTGGCTACCTGTCCAGGAGTGAAGTGGTGCGCCGCCTGACTGATGAACACCACGTCGTAGGCCCCCCGTTCCACGTCGTCCATGGCAAAGGCGTTGGCAACGATGAACCGGGCTGGGATGTTTCTTTTCTCCGCCTCCCTGCAGGCCGCCTCCACATTGTCGCGCATGTAGTCCGAGCCTGTGATGGCAAGGGGCAGGCCGCGCTTTTGCGCCAGCCGGCAAAGCTCCAACGTGAGCTCTCCCGACCCGCAGGCGAGCTCCAGAAAGCGCGCGGGGCGCCCTTCCCGGGCCGCAATCTCCCGCGCCAGGGGCACCAGATGCCAAAGAAAGAGACGGTAGCTTTGCAGCATGCGGTTCATCAGGTGCAGAAGGCGCACCTGGCGCACCCGCTTTTTCGCAGGAAGGTCCGGGTCGTCCATGTATTCGGAAGCGTCGGTGCGGACAGCCCGGTCCAAGGCATCGTCCACCCGCGGAAAGAACCCCTGCAGCGCGGCCACGCGGCTCCTTTCCTCACGGAGAAGCTCGATCCACTCGTCGGAAAGGCGCTCCAGCTCGTCCATATCCTTCCAGGACGGCGGGAACCCCTTCTCCTTGGCCAAAAGCCCCTGGGCCACGAAGCTCGGGCCGGCAAGCTGCAGCATGGCGCCCCCTCCTCTTCCCCTTGTATCCGGACCGATTCCGGATAGAAGCTGTTCCATAACCCCGGATCAACTTTCAGGGCAAGGCGCGGGCCGACGAAAATGCGGAGCATACGGTTGGTATGTGAGCATTTTAAGAAGGCCCGGAACGCCGCCCTGGAGCGTCAGACGGGGTTATGAAACAGCTTCTAGTCTTCCACCGACTTCATCATCTGGTAGATGGCGTAGCCGCCCGTCAGATTCCTGGCCTTCCTCCCGGTCTGGGAGATCATGCGCACCGCCAGGTGGGAACGGGCCCCCACGTAGCAGTAGGTCCAGATCTCCTTGTCTTCGGGCAGGGAGTCCAGGTTTTGCCGGAGCTCGTCCACGGGAATGTGCAAGGCTCCCGGCACGTGGCCCCGCTTCCACTCGAAGGGCGTACGCACGTCTAAAATCACTGCGCCATAGGCTTCCGCTTCCTCCCACCTTGCCACGGGCGCGAAGCCGGAAAGAGCGTTCCCTGCAATCATGGCCGCCAGGTTGGCCGGGTCCTTGGCCGAGCCGAACTGGGGGGCGTAGCAGAGATCCAGGTTCTCCAGGTCGGCGGCGGTTGCGTGTTTGAAGATCATGGCGGCGATGACGTCCACCCTCTTTTCCACGCCCTGCTCGCCCACGGCCTGGGCCCCCAGGATGCGGCCGTCCTCCTTTCGCACCAGGAGCTTGATGATGAGCGTTTTTGCGCCGGGGTAGTACTCCGCATGATCGAGTGCCTGGGCGTAAACCCTTTCATAGGGAATGGAAACGCCCTTTTTCGCCGCCGCGGCCAGCGACTTCTCCGTCTCGCCCGTGGCGGCCGCGGTCATGCCGAAAGCCCCCACCACGCTGGTCCCCAGGGTTCCGCGATACTCCGGCCCCTTCCCTTCCCCGGCGCAGATGATGTCCGCGGCCATGCGGCCCTGGCGATTGGCGGGGCCGGCCAGGGGCACCAGGCGGGAAAGCCCGGTGACCAGGCTCGTCTTCTCCACTGCGTCGCCCACGGCCCAGATATGGGGATCCGAGGTCCGGAGCCGGGAGTCCACGGCTATTCCTCCCGACTCGCCCAGGGCAAGGCCGGCGGCCCTGGCCAGGCCGGTCTCCGGGACCACTCCGGTGGCCAGGATGACCATTCCGGCGGATAATACCCGTCCCAAGGAAAGGGAAACGGAGAGCTTTCCTCCCGGCTCCGCTGCGATTCCGGCCAGGCTTTGGGAAAGGTGAAGCTCCACCCCGGCCTTTTTCGCGGCTGCGTGAACCGGAACCGCCATCTCCGGGTCCAGGGGGGGCAGCAGGTGTTTCTCCCGCTCCACGATGGCCACCCGTATCCCGCGCCGGGCCAGGTTCTCCGCGATCTCCACGCCGATGTAGCCCCCTCCCACCACCACCGCCTCACCGACCCGGTTTTTTCCGGCCCAGTCCAGGATGTCTCGGCAGTCGGGAATATTGCGCACCGAAAAAACGCCCGGCAGCCCGGTGCCGGGCACCGGCGGAGCAAAAGGCCGCGCTCCCGGTGAAAGAACCAGCGCGTCGTAAGGCTCGTCGTACTCGCGTCCGGCCGCGAGATCCCTCACTCTTACGATCTTCTTGTCCCGGTCAATGGCCACGGCCTCCGAGAGCACCCGCACATCCACGGCGAAGCGCTTGCGGAAGAGCTCCGGGCTGGCCACCAGAAGGTCCTCCTCCTTCTTGATGAGGTTCCCCACATAGTAGGGAAGCCCGCAGTTGGCAAAGGAGACAAAGGGGCCCTTTTCCAGGATCACGATGGAGAGGTCTTCGCGGGTCCTGCGGGCACGGGCCGCGCAGGACGCTCCGCCCGCCACTCCGCCTATGATGAGAAGCTTTCGCACGCTCATTCATCGCACTCCATGCAAAGGATGGTAACGGTAGGGGAAAATGTTTCCATGAGCTTTCTGGCCGGCAGAAGGATCATTACTTTTAGCCCTCTTTCGGGATGCGCAAATGGAAGAGAAAGCCGCTCTGCGTAATAGGAGGGAACACTTGCCTTCTATACCGCCTGCACCGCGGTTGCTTGCAGTGAATCCGGGCGGGGGAACCCTGTCCAGGGAAGAGCGCTGCCGCCGTTTCGGGAAACATGCACAAAATACCCTCTTTTGGCAAGGCGAAGCTTCCTTCGGTGATCTTCCCCGAAGCTTTGTGAAATATCCGCTCGCGGCCGCCGCTGTCATTCCTGGCGCTCTTCGCAGAAATGGACGATAGCGGCCCGCAAGGGCAGAAAAATGCGCCATTCGCTCCCCTAAAACGCATAAAGGTTGAAACCGACGCCCTTCTTTTGGCATAAAAGCCCCATGAAAATCTATGCTCTCATAGCCGCAGCCTTCCTGTTCTGCGGCGGGCCCCTTCCCGCCCTGGCGGCGGATGCCAAGCCCGTCCCCCCGGCCGGCGAATGCCGGATGGTGATCAAGGACGTTTCCGTCACACCCGAGCAGGCGCCCAACAACGGCCTCGGCGCCATCACCCTCTCCTGCTCCGTGTTCTCCACCGCCGACAGCGGCCGGGTCCGGTCGGTCAAGGCCGACTTCCGCCACACGGACCTGGGTCGCGAGATCGAGCTGAAACCCATCCCGGGGCAGGTCCTTTCCCCTTCCGGCGACGGCCGCTACCAGGTGATCGTTCCCCTGCCGGAGCTCATGGATACGGGCGCCTACCGCGCGCCCATCACGGCTCTCGATTCCCTGGGATGCTCCGGGACCAGGGAGGCCTGCTTCAGCATCTCCTTCGCCGTCCGCCCGGACATCCCCGAGATCGGCGCACCGGCCTTCGCGGAAAGACTCGCCGCCATCGCCGCGAGCCCTCTCACCCGGGGTAACTCGGTGGCCTGCCTGTCCTCGGGAAAGGAAGCGCTGGAGCGCCGGCTCCTCCTTACGCGGAACGCCCGCAGACAGGTGAACCTGGAGTCCTATACCTTCGACGGCTCTCTGGCGGGCGGCGCCTTCATGGAAGCCCTCACCGGCGCTGCGGCCCGCGGCGTGGAGGTGAACGTCCTCCTGAATGCCGACACCCAGGTGTCCACCGGCCCCATTGACTCTTTGCGCCTGTATGCCAACGAGCTTGCCGCCGATCTCACGCGAAAGGCCCGGGCCGGAATAGAAAAAAGCCCGGCTCCCGGCTTGGCCGCCCTGCTGCCCGGCCCCGAGTTCCGGGGGGTGAACCTGGCCTTTTTCTCCTCGGCCCGGGAGGTTTCCCAGGCCCTCCTGGCCGATCACTGGCTTTCCCGGGTGCTCATGGAAAAGGTCCCGCTTGCCGCAGCCAAGGCCATACCCGAGGGCATGCGGGATCGCTTCACCGGCCCCGGAGGACTCCCCGCCCTGCCGCTTCTCAGCCACGGCCTTCACGAAAAGATGCTGATCGCCGACGGCAAATGCGCCGTGGTGGGGGGAAGGAACCTGGAGGACCGCTACTTCACCCACTGGAACGACGTTGACCTCTACCTGGAAGGGCCTGCGGTGAACGAGATCCAAAAGGCCTTCCTCTCCTCCTTCGCCGACGCGGCGGAAGGGGAAAAAGGCATCGCTGCGCCCACCGGGCTCCTGCTGGGAGGCCGGGGCAAAGGCGGGGTGCCCTTGATCTTCGTGCACAGCCTGCCCTGGCGCGGAGACCGGAACACTCTTTTAAGCCTGGTCTACGCGCTCTCGGCCTGCCGGAAGCAGGCCTACCTGAGCTCGCAGTTCCTGGCCCTGCCCGACTGCCTCTTGTCCGACGCCATCACCGACGCGGCACGGCGAGGCGTGGATGTGCGGATTCTCACCAACAGCCTGGAGACCAGCCGGGAAACCTCCTTTGCCTTCGGCTACATGATTTCGCTCAACCACATGCAGAAGCTCCTGGACGCCGGGGTCCGCATCTTCACGGTCAAGCCCGGCCCGGATGAAAACGCGCCCCAGCCCTATCTGCACGCAAAGCAGTTCGCACTGGACGGCCGGGTCCTTGCCGTGGGCTCCTTCAACCTTTCGGTGCGAAGCTCCTACATCGAGTCGGAAAATCTGGCCTTCGTATTTGACGAGGAACTGGCGGAAAAACGGCGGGACGACTTCCTGAAAGAACTCGAGAACGCAGAGGAGATGACTCCGGCCCGGCTCGCGGCGCTCGGCAAGGAGCACCGGGCCGCCATGGAAATGGCGCGTTACCTGGATCTACTTTTTTAAGAACCGACGAAAAAAAATAGCGGGGAAGGAGAAGGACCTTCTTTGGCAATATAGGGTCCCCTTCCCCGCATCCGATCCACGGGAAGAACTCTCCCTGCACGCTGTGAAGCTGGACGAGGTCAGGCCAGGGCCTTTTCCAGGTAGCCCTTGAGGGTTTCGTAATCTTCCGCGACCGGAAACTGCGGGAACTCCGCCTTCACGTTGTCCGGCGGCCGGAACAGGAAGCCCTGGTCCGCTTCCTTGAGCATGGTCACGTCGTTGTAGGAATCCCCCATAGCAATGACGCGGTAGTTGAGGCTCTTCAAGGCCCGGGTCACATGGCGCTTGCCGTCCTTCTGGCGCAGGGCGTAGTCCGCGACTCGCCCCTTTTCGTCAATCACCAGGCTGTTGCAGAGAAGCGTGGGCCTGCCCAGCTTCTCCATCAGAGGATCGGCGAACTGGGTGAAGGTGTCGGACACAACGATGACTTGGGTTTTCCTCCGGAGCCAGTTGAGAAGATCCAGGGCTCCGGGCAAGGGCTCCATGGTGGCGATGACGTCCTGGATGTCCTTGAGCTTCAGGTTATGCTCGTCCAGGATGGAAAGCCGCATGCGCATGAGAACGTCGTAATCGGAGACGTCGCGCGTGGTGAGCGAGAGCTTTTGGATTCCGGTTTTCTTGCTCACGTTGATCCATATTTCGGGTACGAAGACCCCTTCCAGGTCGGAACAGACAAGGTGCATGAAGCTTCTCTCCTCGCAGGTTGACAGGTTCTCCCGTTCGTGACGGGTGCTCGGGTTTCAGATTTCTCCCCATTCGCTCCGGTACATGGCCTGGGCTACGCGGAAAAACAGGCTGGTGAGGAGGCTCTGGGCGTCCACCTCGGCGCCCTTGCTGGCAAAGGCGGCCAGCGTAGTCTCGTATGCGGTGATCCGGAAGCGGAGGTCCGCCAGCCCGCTCAGCAGAAGAATGGCCTTGCCGCCCTTCTCCTGGCCGGAGTCCTGCTCGATCTTCCGTTTCTGTAAAAGCAAAGTTTCATAACTCGCCGTGGATAGCACGCGCCTGCTCTTCTCGTCGGTGAACACCTGCTGGGAAGCCACCCTGTCGGCAAGCTGCTTTTCATAGAACGCCAAGGCATCCTTGAAGTGCGGCGCGAAAAATGCCGAGGGCCCGCCGATCATGGAGATGCGTACCGACGTGAGGATCTTCCGGTTGGCGCGCGTCTTCTCATTGAACTCGGAGACCGCCGACTGCCAGAAAGCCCTGCTCGACTCCCGCGCGTAATGCAAGGGGTCGTCATGGGTGGCCTGGGAAGTCTGGAGGATCTTCGAGACTCCGGCAAGGGTGCGGGCGGTCCTGGAAAAGAGCGGTTCGCCTGTGGCGATGAGGTGGCAGATGCCCACCATGGCGTACCAGTCCTGGAGGGCAAGGACCAGCCGAAGGTCCCCCAAGAGGGCCGAGATCAGGTCGTTGTCGAAGAGATGGGTCTGGGTGGCGTAGAGAGGAGTCCCGGCCAGCGGCGGCTGGATGATGCGTCCGGTTGCGCTGGCGTAGGAAAGGGATGTCTCCAGATCAATCAGCCCCAGGCTGAAGCGCCCCGGATCGGTGAGGAAGGCTGGGTAATGGGCCGAGTCGCCGGTCACGAACAGGTTGTCCGGTTTTAGATCTCGGGCCGCCACCTTCTTTTTGCCCAGGGTGCAAAGGAGCCTCAGGCAGCTTAGGATGAGCGACTGGATCTTCGGACGGTTCTGGATCAGCACCACGGTATTGATATGGCGGGCGATGGACTCCCGGTAGGCTTCAACGGCCGCGGGATTCTCATCCATTGTTTCCCGGGCCAGCCTCGAGATTTCAGCCATCTGCTTTTGGTCCAGGCCCATCTCCTTTTCGTCCGGCGGGTTGCCGGCGATGCTGCGCATAAAAAAATCGGGGAGCTTGAACACGGCCCGATCCGCGCCCTGGATCACCGGCCGGGCCTTTTCCTCGAATAGCTTGTAAACCGTCTGGACTCCGAAGCAGATCTGGATCTCAGAGTCGGGATAGCGTCCGGTAAAGGCGTCGGTATTGCTCACGATCTCCGGGCAGGCGGAAAGCTCGGTCTTGGTGCGGTCCTTTACGTCCCGGAGGTCGGACAGGACATTCGCCAGAAAGAAGCGGGTGGAAAGGTCCATAAAAAACGCAAACCCGCTCCCGATCTTTAGAAAAGCCTGCACCTTGGGGTTCATGCCTGCATAATGGATGTAGCGGTCTTCCTGCTCTGCCTCGGAGTACTGCTCGGAGCTCTTTTCCGGGAAAAGCCACCGCATGATGACGGAGACCTTGGGAACCACGCACTCCACCGGAGCGAGAATGTTGGCCATCTCGGCCTCCCGCTGGATCTCCCGGATATACGTCGAATAGTCGGTCACGGGTACCGGGGGGATCTTGACCACCAGGTGGGTGTTGTAGATCACGTAAAAGCAGCGGCTGCGGGCCGCGGCATCCTCGCCGATGTTGCTGATGCTCATGCGGCGGGTGTTCTTCTTTCCCTTGTGCGTGGAGATGAACTCGTAAACGTGGGTGAAGCGCTCTTTCCGGCTTTCCAGAAGCGAGATCTCCGAGGTGGTCGTCTCACCCACCTGCTGGGAAAAAACGGCAAAGAAGAAATCAACAACGTCCTTCTGGATGACCTGCCGGCGATCCTTCTGCCGGGCCGGGGCCGAGGCACCGGATTCCGGAGTCGGCACATCCTCCGTTTCGGTCCGGGTCTTGTCCAAACGAAAACGCACGGCCACGTAAGCTGCGCCCGCCGCAACAACCGGGAGCATGGGGTAGTAGAACAGGGCCGCCACAAACCCGCCGGCTCCCAGCAGGAATGCAAAAGCGCCGTCCGGCAACAAAAGGGCTGCGAGGACGTAGACGGCATTGTAGCGGATCATGGTCTTCATGGCGCTCAACCGGATGGATCGGCGGCAATTCCTTGGGAAGCTGTTTTATAACCCCATTTGACGCCCCAGGGTGGCGTTCCGGGCCTTCGAACAATGCTCACATACAAACTACTGTATGCTCCGCTTTTTCGGCGGCCCGCGCCTTGCCCTGAAACGTGATCCGGGGGTATGAAACAGCTTCTATCAATTCCGCCGGCAATCATTGCCTCTGGTTTCGGACCTAGTATGCGCGGGACCCGCGCCGTGCCGGGATCGGGAAACGTTATGATTTCTTTTTCGTAAAGCGGGCTTCCCTCGGAAATCCATCACTTTTTCGGGACGGTGTCCCTGCCGAAAACATTCCGCCTCGCCTTCGCCACTGCGGTATCTCTTTCGCTTGTATAATCATTATAGGCCTTTTCCATGTCCGCGAGGCTTTTATCATACTCCTGGTTGAAAGCGTCCAGCCCTTGCAACGCCGCGGGCGAAGCGAGGAGGATTTCATCAAAGTTCTTGCGTATGTAATTTCCCTTTTTCTCACCCGCGTCCAGGTAGTTTCGCAACGAGTCCAGATAGCTTTCATAGCTTGCGATGACTTCCGATTCATTGACGGTTTTCAAGGTGACCAGGGTCCCCAGGACTTCCGGCTTGAGCTCTTGATATTCCTTCAAGGTCTCGTCCACCTCGCGGCGGTTCTGTCTGGCAAGGTCGCGAATCTTCTTCAACTGCTGGCTGCTCTGCAGGACGAACTCCCGGGCGTACCCGATGGCATCCAAGGCGTCGGACGGGTCCGGAGGCACGCCGACGGAAATCAGGTCCTTGTGAATATACTGGATGGCCATCAGCAGCTTGTTTTGCAGGGCCAAGAGCGAAACGATCTCCGGCTCGGCCTGTTCCGCCGCCGTCTTGGGCCGCCTTTTTTCCAGTTCCTTGCGGGAAAGGTTCCAGCCTACTTTTTCCCCGCAACCCCAAAAAAAGACCGCCAGAATAGCAAGTGCAATAACCTTTCTCATCCGAGTATCTCCGCTTCCGAACGCTTTGCAAGGAAGCGTCGGTGCAACCTGTTTCCCTCCTCCGGAGGCCGTCATCCGTTCCAGGCCTGGGCGATGGGATAGCGCCTGCCCTCTCCGAAGGCCTTGGGCGTGATCTTGAGGCCGGGCGCCGCCTGCCTTCTTTTGTACTCATTACGGGTCACGCGGCGGATGACGTCGCGGACGACTGCGGGGTCGTAACCCGCCGCCGCGATGCGCTCCTTCTCCCACCCTTTTTCCACATAGGCCTCCAGTATGGGGTCCAGGACATGGTACGGCGGTAGGTCGTCGTCATCCCGCTGGTCCGGCCTGAGCTCCGCGGAAGGCGCCTTGGAAAGTATCCTTTCCGGAATGATCGCTCCCTCCTTGTTGATGTAGCGGCAGACGTCGTAAACAAGCGTCTTGGGCACGTCCGATATTACGGCGAGCCCTCCGCACATGTCTCCGTAAAGCGTCGAGTACCCCACCGCCAGCTCCGACTTGTTGCCCGTGGACAGGAGGAGGGCTCCGTGGCGGTTGGAAAAGGCCATGAGCAACACGCCGCGGATCCGGGCCTGGATATTCTGCTCGGTAACCGACACCCCGCCCTTTTCCGCATGGCCCGAAAGCCCGGCGAGGAAAGAGTCGAAGATGCCGGTGATGGGGATGACCTCCCTGCGGATGCCGAGATTTCGGCACAGCGCTTCGGTATCCTCGTAGTTGTCCCGGGAGGTATAGGGCGAGGGCATGAACAAGGCCGTCACCTTCTCGGGAGAGAGGGCGCGCGCGGCAACGGCTGCGACCAATGCGGAGTCCACCCCTCCCGAAAGCCCCACCACTGCGCTTTTGAACCCACACTTGCTGGCGTAATCGGACGTTCCCATGACCAGCGCTTCATACACGGCGGGGATATCCTCTTCGCAGACAGGGTGAATATCGCCCGCCCCGGACTCCGTGTCGAAGAAGACCAGGTCCTCGGCGAAATCGGAGGCCGCGGCCCGAAGGGCGCCGGTCCGGTCGTGGGCTGTGGAAGCGCCGTCAAACAGCAGGCTGTCGTTCCCCCCCACCTGGTTCACATACACGGCGCCTACCTTGTACTTCCTGGCCAGGTGGGCCATGAGGCGCCTCCGGAACTTGAGCTTGCCGTGATAGAAGGGCGACGCTGCGATGTTGATGAGAAGCTCTGCCCCGTCGGCCACCTGCTCCGCAACCGGGTCCCTTTCATAGAGGCGGTTCGAAAAAAGCTCCGGATCGTTCCAGGCGTCCTCGCAGATGGTTATCCCCAAACGCGTTTTTTTATACCAGAAGGCGGAGGCCTTCTTGTCGGGCTCGAAGTAACGGGTTTCATCGAAAACATCGTAGCTGGGCAAAAGACTTTTACGGGCCGTAGCCACCACCTTGCCGTCTTCCAGGAGGAGTGCGGCGTTGGAGATGGGTTTCCCGGGGCCGTGGTTGGTGGCCTCCGGCACTCCCAGCAGGATCCCGATACCGGAAACCGACTCCATGATCCGGGTTACCGTTTTACCGCACTCCCGCAAGAAATCCTCCCGCTCCAGAAGATCCCGGGGAGGGTAACCGCAGATGCAAAGCTCGGGGAAAACCACCAAGTGGCATGCGGCGGACCGGGCACGTTCTGCATACCCGGCGATCTTCAAGGCGTTTCCGGCAAAATCCCCCACCAGGGGATTGATCTGGGCCAGGGCTAATTTCATGAACACTCCGGTCGGGAGGCGATACCACGCCGGGTCCGTTAACGAACAAAAATGCCGATGCAAAACGCCGCGCGCCGGCCGCAGGCTCTTCCGGCGCGCATCATAAAAAGATATTCATACCATTTTCCATTGCCGCAAGGAAGCCCGGAGCGCCTTTTATCGGTCCCCTTTTCCGGCCCCGGCAAAAAGCTCCGGGGCAAAGGTGCGGGCTTTCTCCATGGCGACGCGAGCACCTGAACTATCCCCGCACTGGGCCAGGGCCAAGCCCAGATTGAACCAGCCCCGGCCGTAGTCGGGCTCGGCCTCCAAGGCCTTCCGGAAGTAGGCGCGGGCCCGGTCGGGCCTGCCCATCCGAAGGAGAGCCGTGCCTGCGTTGGCACTGGTTCTCGCATCAAACGAAAGGCCTAAGCTTTTATCGAAATACTCCAGGGCCTGCTGGTAGCGCCCCTGGAGCGCCAGTATCTCTCCCATTCGGGACAGGGCCTCGGTGGAGTCGGACGCGATGCGCAAGGCAGCGCTGTACTGATCCGCAGCCTCGGTCGTCCTTCGGAGCTCGAACAGCGCGCGCCCCAGGGAAAGCCTCGCCTGGAGATAACCGGGAGCGAGAGATACGGCGCGCGTGAGGTGGCCGAGCGCCTGGTCTCGCTTGTTCAGGGCCAGATACAGAAGCCCCAGGTTCACATGGGCCGAGGCCAGAGAGGGATCGGCATCGAGCGCGGCGCGCAGGTGCGCTTCCGCTCCGGGGAAATCGCGCGTCAATACAAGGGCCGAGCCCAGCTCCACCTGGGCCTGGGCATGGCCCGGTTTTCTTTCCACGGCCTTGGATAAAAAGGAAACCGCCTTTTGGGGGTCGCCCGCAGCCATCCAGGCGAAGCCCACGGCGTAGAGATTGTCCGCATTTTCCGGAAGGATGGCCAGCGCTTTCTCCGTCTGCTCGATTCCTTCCCGGATTCTCCCCGCATCCACCAGGGCAAGCCCCAAGTCCCTCCGGGCCACCATGAGATCCGGACGGACGGCCAGCGCTTTTTCGAACATGGCGATGGCCTCCCCGCCCCGGCCCTGGTAGAAAAGGACCTTTCCCAGGTTGGTAGCGGCCCGCGAGTTGCGGGGAAGCTTCTCCAGCGTGTCGGCCCACAGGCTCGCCTCCGAAGAGAACATCCGGTTGCGGGCGTGGGAGGCCGTCAGCAAGGCCAACCCCAGGGCGATCACCAAAAAGGCTCCGGCCACGCGCGCCCGGGCGGCCGCCTTTCCCTCCAGGCCCGCCCGTCGCACCAGGGCCCGGCCTGCCAGGAAGGCGCCGGGAACCGCCGAGCAGACAACCCCCGTCAGGGGTAGGTACATGCGTTGCTCCGCGGCCAGGCAATAGAGCGGCAAAACGCTGGATGTGGGGGTCAGCACCGCGAAGAACCAGGCCCAGCCGAAGCTGAGCCCGTTTCTGCGGAAAAGGCCATAGAGGGTGAGCCCCAGAAGCACCAGGATCAAAAGTGCCGCCGGGAAAAAGAGCCCGGCCGCAGGGAGCGGCCAGCCGAAGGTCCCGTCCGAGGGCCATCCGTAGTCGAAGCAGAGGCCCGACGGCCAGAAACTTCGGGCCAGATAGAGGCAAAGGACGATGGGCTGGAAGGAGGCATACTGCCAGGCGGAAAACTTCTCCGTGCCCGCATATGCGAGCTCCGCGGTCTGCCCCCGGGACACCATGAATGCAAGAAAGCAGATCCCTGCCGCAAACCCGGCATAGAGCACCTTGGAGCCGGTAAGGGCCCGGCGCAGGGAGCCGCTGATGAAGAGCGCGTCGAAAAGAAGGATGAGAAAGGGGGCGGCAACGATGACCTCTTTTGTGCCCGCCCCCAGGAAGAAGCAGGCCACGGATGCGAGGTGCCACCCCGCCCTCTTTCCGGCCGCAAAGCCCTTCAGGGCGAAAAGGAAGCAACACAGGAAAAACAGCGCCATCAGGCTCTCGATGCGCTGGGTGATGTAAGTGACGGCCTGGATGTCCAAGGGATGGAGCGTCCATATCCACGCGCAGGCAAAAGCCGGGAAAAGGATTTTTCCCCCGAAGGCCGGTGAGAACGCCGGCAGCGCCAGTGCCCGGAGCATGATGAAGAAGAGGGCCAGGCCGCAAAGGATGTGGATGGCCAGATTGACCGCATGGTGGCCCCAGGGCTTAGGCCCGGACAGCGCCCAGGAAAGGGCGAAGGAAAGGTTGCTCACCGGCCTGCCCGAGATGCCGGTTCGGGGCGAGCCGGCCAGGGTTTTCCCCAGAGGGAAGACGCTTTTGATGCTGGGGTTTTCCAGCAGGTTCAGCGAGTCGTCCAGGAGGAGCGGGACCGTAAAGGTGTTGGAATAGGCCGCAAAGCCGCAGAGAATGATGCATAGGACGGCCACCAGGCTCGCGTAACGAGCCTTACTGCCGCGGGATGGAGAAGGTGTCGGCATGAAAGATGGGCTGCAGGGTTTGCGATGGGCAAAATCCGTCGGCCGGGACCAGGGCCCCGGCCGACGGCTGGAATCCGATGATTCATATCCTTCCCGGCAAGACGGGAAAATGGCGAAAGCGCCCGGCTACCCGTTTTCCCTTTCGTGGAAGGACAGGTAATGGCCGAGGGTGGGGCCCACGTAGATCTGGCGGGGCCGGTGGAGCTTCCAGTTGGGATCGTCCGAATCCTCCTTCCACTGGGATATCCAGCCCGGCAACCGGCCGATGGCGAACATGACCGTGAACATGTTGGTGGGTATTCCCATGGCCCTGAGCACGATACCCGAGTAGAAGTCCACGTTGGGGTATAGGTTGTGATCCACGAAGTAGGGATCGCGGATGGCGATCTCCTCCAGCCGCATGGCGATGTCCAGCAGCGGGTCGGACAGGTGTAGCTTCTCCAGAATCCGGTAGGCCATGGCTTTCATGATCTTGGCGCGCGGATCGTAGGTCTTGTACACCCGGTGGCCGAAGCCCATGAGGCGGAAGGGGTTGTTCTTGTCCTTGGCCGCCTCGATGAAGGGCGTGCAGTCACCGCCGTTCTCGTGGATCTGCTGGAGCATTTCGATGACCGCCTGGTTGGCCCCTCCGTGGAGCGGGCCCCACAGGGCGGCCATGCCCGCAGAGATGGCCGCGTAGAGGTTCACGCGGGCGCTTCCCACCAGGCGGACCGCCGACGTGGAGCAGTTCTGCTCATGATCGGCGTGCAGTATCCAGAAGACGTTCAGGGCCTTTACCTGGTCGTCGTCAATGCGGTAGGGCTTCACCGGGCTGTCGAACATCATGTTTAAAAAGTTGGCGCAATAGGAAAGGTCCGGCCGCGGGTAGACCACCTTGTGGCCGCGGGAGATCTTGTAGCTCATTGCGGCCATGGTGCGGACCTTGGAGAGCAGCCGCGTCACCTGGACGTTCAGGGCTTCGGAGCGGGACAGCCCCTCCAAAGAGGGATAGAAGCTCCGAAGGGCCGTGACCATGGACGAGAGGATGCCCATGGGGTGCGCCTGCCGTGGAAAGTTCTGGAAAAAGGCCTGCATGTCCTCGTGGACCAGGCTGTGGTCGTTCAGCAGGACCGAGAACTCGTTCAGATCCTTCTGCAAGGGCAACCTGCCGTTGATGAGCAGGTAGCAGGTTTCCACGAAGGTGGACTTCTCCGCCAGCTCCTCCACGGGAATGCCCCGGTAGCGCAGGACTCCCTTCTCGCCGTCCATGAAGGTGATCTTGCTCAGGCACGAGCCCGTGTTTCCGTAGCCGGGATCGAAAGCGATATGGCCGGTCCTCTCCCGTAGCTTGCGTATGTCAATGGCCCTCTCGCCCTCGGACCCCACGATCACGGGAAGCTCGTAGGTGACTCCGCCAATGGTGAGCTGGGCTTTCTCTTCCATCTGCCGATCCTTTCGCCGATGCAAAAACTCCGCTGCTCTATGGGCAAGGCCGCGCGCGCCGCTGCCTTGCCGTATCCATAACCCTGCATACATAGCGAAGGGCCAAAGTTCCGTCAAGCAGTGCGCGGGACAAGAGGAGGCGGGGGGTTCGGAAAGCTGCCTGCCATCTCGTATTCCCTTGTCTTCCCCCCTCGCCGCACCTTTCCCCTATGCTCCGATTTCTTCCCCCGGACCTCTGCGCATCCTAAAAAACCGTGCAAAACCTGTTGAAAAAGCAAAATTGCGGGAATACACTGAAGCCTTTAAGGGTTCGCCCGCAGAAAAACCCGGGAACGGATCGTGCAGCGAAAAAGCCATGACTTGCGACAGCCCCCATAAAAAGAACCTGCGGCGCGCCAGGACCTTCTTCGGGACCCTGGAAGGGGAACCGGACCTCCTCCGGGCCCTCCAGGACTTCTGCACCGCCCGCGGAGTCCGCCAGGCCGTCGTCTCCGCGCAGGGACTGGTGTCCGACGCGCGCCTGGGGGCATACGACCGCAAGCAGTGCGTGTTCGCCACGGAGCTTAAAAACGGGCCGTCCGAGATAGCCGCCCTTACCGGCAACGTGTTTCCGCTTGCGGGCACGCCCTTCGCCTCCCTTTGGGCCGTGCTGGTGAACGAAGCGGGCTCGGTTTCCGCAGGAAGGCTTTTTTCGCCGTGTCCGGCGGAAAAGGTGGAGTTCCACCTGACCGAGCTTTCCGGCTGCCGCTTCCACCGGTCCCTGGAAACCGCCATGGCCTATCATCCGCTGGTATGCGGCCCCGAAGCAAAAACGGCAACCAAACCGGGAGGGTCGAACTCCCGAACCCCATACCGGATCAAAGCGATACGCATCAATCGGACAAGGAGAAACGCATGGAAATCCACATGACGCAAACCATCGCCCTGAAGCAACGGCCGGAAGACACCAAGCTGGGCTTCGGGCAGCACTTCACCGACCACATGTTCCTGATGGATCACCTGCCCGACAAGGGTTGGAGCGATCCCCGCATCGTGCCCTACGGCGACCTGCCCATGGACCCGGCCACCATGGTCTTCCATTACGGCCAGGCCATCTTCGAAGGGCTGAAGGCCTATCGCACCGAGAAGGGCAAGATCCAGCTGTTCCGGCCCCAGATGAACTTCCGCCGCTTCAACAACTCGGCGCTGCGGCTTTGCATCCCCAAGCTGGACGAGGCCTTCGCCCTGGAAAGCCTCAAGGCCCTGGTGACCGTGGATAAGGATTGGGTCCCCTCCTCCGAGGGAACCAGCCTCTACCTCAGGCCCACCATCATCGCCACCGACCCCTACCTGGGCGTGCGGGCTTCCAACACCTATCTGTACTTCGTCATACTCTCGCCCGTGGGCGCCTACTATCCCCAGGGCTTCAGCCCGGTGAAGATCTGGGTCACCACCAGCTTCGTCCGCGCCGTCCGCGGAGGCGTGGGGGAAGCCAAGACCGCAGCCAACTATGCCGCCAGCCTGCTGGCCGGCCAGCGCGCCCACGAGCACGGCTACACCCAGGTTTTGTGGCTGGACGGCGTGGAGCGCAAATGGGTCGAGGAAGTGGGCTCCATGAACATCTTTTTCGTCATTGACGACGCCATCGTCACGCCGGCGCTGAACGGCAGCATCCTGCCGGGCATCACCCGCGACAGCGTCATCCACCTGGCCAAGCACTGGGGCATCCCCGTGTCCACCCGCCAGGTGGCCATTGACGAGATCTTCGAGGCCCATGCCATGGGCAGGCTCACCGAGTGCTTCGGAACCGGAACCGCAGCGGTCATCTCCCCCGTGGGCGAGCTCCGCTACAAGGACTCCGTCATCACCATCGGCAGTGGCAAGGTGGGTCCCATGGCCCAAAGGTTCTACAATGCCATCACCGACATCCAGTATGGCCGCGCCGAAGATCCCTTCGGCTGGATCGTCCCGGTCTGCTGAAAACCGGAATGAGGGCAAAAGCAGGAATTAACAAATATTTTCGCGGGGGAGGGGTGAAAAGCCCTTTCAAGAGCAAGCTCCCCCCTCCCCCGCACCCGCATCCCCCCCTTCGAGTAAGACTTCTCGTTTTGCGGGCACTCCGGCGCCGGCCTTTTGAAGTTTGATTCCGGATTTCATGGACCTTGCATCCCTCCTCAACCGGCCGCTTGCAATCGGCAACAAAAGCATCGAAAACCGGCTCATCCTGGCGCCCATGGCCGGCATCACCCACGGTCCCTTCCGGGAGGTGGTGGACCTTTTCGGCGGGTGCGGGCTCCTGTATACCGGCATGTGCGCCGCCCGGCTGGTGCCCGCGGAAAATCCCGCCTCCTCCCTCGCCTTTCACTGGAGACCCGAGGAGCTTCCCCGCCTGGTGTGCCAGATCTTCGGCTCCGAACCCGAGATCATGGCCCGAGCCGCCATGCGCATCGAGGAGGAAGGCTTTTTCGGGGTTGATATAAACTGCGGATGCTCTGTAGCCGCCATCCGCAAGCAGGGAGCGGGCGCCGCCCTTTTGCTGGCTCCGCGCAAGGCCGCAGAGATCGTAAGGGCCGTGCGCAAGGCAGTCTCCATCCCGGTTATCGTCAAATTTCGCACCGGATTCTCCCAGGACCCCGAACGCGCCGTGGCCATGGCCCGCCTCTTCGAGGAGAACGGTGCGGACGCCCTCATCTTCCACCCCAGAGTGGTCCCGGACCTGCGCACCCGCCCGCCCCGACGAGAGTATGTCGGCATGGTCAAGGAGGCGGTCTCCATTCCCGTATTCGGCAACGGAAACGTGTTTTCCGAAGAAATTTGTAAAGCGATGCTTGAAGAAACAGGCTGCGACGGAGTGGCCCTGGGGAGGATCGTTGCGGCCCGGCCCTGGACCTTTGCCGCCTGGACTGGAAAAATCGAGGAAAATCAGGATATTTTTAAAAAGACCTGCCTGGCCGCTGCCGACTCCTGCGCCCGTCGCTTTGACGAAAAAACGGCGCTTTCCCTGTTCAAGGCGCTCACCCCCTACTTCTGCGCCAACTTCCCCTTCGGCCACCATCTAGGAAAGTCCTTGCGGGCGGCGAAAAGCCCCGGAGAGCTCCGGGAAAGGATCGAGAACTTTTTTTCCGAAGCCGTGCAGATCACCCGCCACCCCAACCCCGGCCTGTTCGAGTAGCCGTCTTCTTCCTTCTTTTCTCCATCACCGCGTGTTGTGTTTTTTCCCTCTTCTTGCTATCAACGCGCCGGAAAGGAAGATGAGCCCCGCACGGTTTTTCGGGTGCTCGTCGAAATGGTGGCGCATGCCGGAAAAAAAAATAGAAAAAAGCCCGTTTGCTGCCTTTGTGGACTTTTTCGCGTCGGTCAAGCTCTCCATTTTCCTCCTGCTGGTCCTGGCCGCCGCCTCCCTTTTGGGAACGCTCATCGCCCAGGGGGAGGACCAGGCTTTTTATGTCAGCCAGTACGGAGTGACCTGGGCCCGTTATCTGGAGATGCTGGGCATCAACGACCTCTACCACGGGTTGTGGTTTCGCCTGCTCCTGGGGGCGCTCACCTTGAACATCCTGGTCTGCAGCCTGAAAAGGCTGCCTTCCACCTGGAAGATCGTGCGCCTTAAAACCCCCGGTTTCAACCCGGGGCGCTTCGAAAGCCTGGGAAAAAACGCCGACTTCAAGGTGGAAGCCGCCCTGTCCGGCGACCCCGGAGAGCTCCGCCAGAAGGTGCAGAAGGCCTTGGGCCGCCGCTTCCGGCGCGTACGCATGGAAGACCAGGACAAGGGTTTTGGCTTCTACGCGGAGTCGGGGCGCTGGACGCGGCTGGGTCCCTACGTGATTCACCTGGGCTTCGTACTGGTCCTCCTGGGCGGACTGGTGGGCTCGATGCGGGGCTTTTCCGGAACCATGAACCTGGGCGAAGGCGAGACCTCCAATCAGGTTGAGCTCAAGGACGAGGCCGGCACGACTAGCCTCCCCTTCGCGCTTCGCTGCGACTCCTTTTCCGTCACCTACTACGACTCCGGCGAGCCCAAGGAGTATCTCTCCCGGCTCACAGTCATCGAGAACGGAAAGGACGCCTTCTCCCAGGACCTCCTGGTGAACCATCCCCTGCGTTACCGCGGCATCAACGTTTTCCAGGCCTCTTACGGAGTGCGCGACATCGCCGAGGCGGCCCTCATGTTCACGGAGCGGGGCTCCAGCCTGGGCGTGCCGGTGAAGGCCAAGGTGGGAGAACGCCTGCCCTTCCCCATTGGCCAGGGCGAGTTCCGCATCGAGTCCTTTGAAAGCCATTTCGCCATGCGGGGCATGGACCTCGGGCCGGTGTTCGTGTTGAGCCTGTTCCTTCCCGGAAAGGAGCCGGAAAAAATCCTTCTTCCCATGGATTACCCCGGCTACGACAAGATGCGGCGAGGCGACTTCGTCATCACCGTGTCCGATGCTACACCTCTCTATTACACGGGGCTTTCCGTGACCAAGGACCCGGGCGTACCGGTGGTCTATACCGGCTTCCTCCTGCTCATCGCCGGATGCTTCGTCAACTTCTTCCT
>JBFMHL010000082.1:0-6635 GCA_040753055.1 Thermodesulfobacteriota bacterium
CCCCTTTCCTCAAAACTTTTTGGAGTATGGATTTTTCGCTGCGCAAAGCTGTTTCAGAACCCCAGATCACGTTTCAGGGCAAGGCGCGGACCGACGAAAAAGCGGAGCATACCGTTTGTATGTGAGCATTTTGAGAAGGGCCGGAACGCCGCCCTGGGATGTCAGATGGGGTTATGAAACAGCTTCTAAAGCTTTTCACCGGAAGGGAAATCATACGGCACTGCCGGGCATTCACACTGGCAGGGCTGGTTTCAGCTATGAGCCCATATTACGGCTTTCTTTGGAGGGGGGGAGGGGGGACCTTCCTTTCTCCATGAAAGAAAGGTCCCCCCCAAACATCTTTTCTCTTCTCTCTTAGCTTTTATCTTTGAAAAAGTCTTTTCGCGAACACGGCCACGGAGTTCTTCGTGAATCCCGGCAGCATCTTTGTAAGGAGCGACAGGTAGCTGGATTCCGGTTTCCGGGCCTCGTCCACGGGGTGCAGGGTCAGGGCCTTCTGCTTGCAGGCGGTCACGCACAATCCGCAGCCGATGCAGCGGGTGGCGTTGAAGCGCACCTTCTTCTCCACCTTGAACCAGGCGCTCATGGGGCAGCGCTTCACGCAGAGGCCGCACTCGTTGCAAAGCGCGTCGTCCCGGTCCGGCATGAAGTGGGGGGTGGCGATCAGGCCCGGCACCGAGAACTCGGAAACCATGCGCAGGGCGTGGCAGCAGCAGCCGCAGCAGGAGCAGGAGCCGTCGCCCCGCGGGTCGCCGGCCGCGTTCATCATCCACGAGACGCAGCCGTGCTCCTCGGCGTCCTTTTTGATGGCGATGAGTTCGGCCTTGCTCACTTCCTTGAACAGGCCGCGCGCCACCACAGGCTTTGCCATAGGCCCGAAGGAGGAGCAGGCGAAGAGCGGCTTGTCGCAGCCCCGATCGTTGTAGTGCATGGCCAGGCGGCACTGGCAGTTGCCCACGGCGAAGAAGTCGTAGCGGTCCAGGATCTCCTCCAGGTAGTCCGAGGGCCAGGCTTTTTGCAGGGTGTTGGAGACTGCCTGGACGGGCAGGTAGCGCACAAGGGCCTTGGAGCCAGGATAGTCCTTCAAAAAGCCGGTTTCGAAGACGCGCTCGAAGAGCTGGGCGAACTTCTTGTGCCAGGCGTTCCGGGTGGAGATGTCCGGGGTCATGAGAGCCATCTCGAAGGTGCCGGGGACCACGGGAAGGATGGAGTACTTGCGGGGGCTGCCCGCGGCCAGGATCAGGTGCTTGGTGAAGGCCAGGTGGTCCAGGACCCTGCGTGCGTCGGCCGGGGTGACGCCCGCCTTGATGGCCACCTTCTCGGCGGTGCGGGGACGGAGCGGGGGCAAGTGCCGGACGATGGCGGCCTCCTCCTCGGTGAACATGTGCACGATCATCTCCAGCAGGTCCTCGGAAGGAGGCGGGCCGGAAAGAAGCGGCGAAGCATAGTTCTTCATCACCGCCCGGTGATCCTCGGTGACCCGGGAAGCCGACTCGAAACCCGTCACGTCCAAACCCACCTCGATACGCATTCCTGGTTCCTTTCCATGCCGGGGCAAGGGGAAATTTTACGACTGGCAAACACTATACCCCATCGTGACGAAATCCGAAAATGTTATCTATCCGGACAGGGTACTTTTTCACGCTTTTATCCCAAACCGGACCCTGCGCCCTGAAATGACGGGTTGAAATCTGTCGGTTTGTCGTGAATACTGAAAACTTCCGTGCCTTCTTTCTATAATCCTCATTCACTTTTTGAATATTTTCTGTTTTCCTGTGGGAAAGCGCTGTCGCCGCTTTTATGGAAAACTCGGGATTGGGGTGCCGGGGAGGGGAAAAAGCCTTTCCGTTGCGTGTAGAACCTGACCTCCGGCAATCGGGACCGCCATGAAAATCAAGTACCAACTGAGCATCGTGGTTCTGGTGGTCATCGCCGTGTTCTCGGCCACGGAGTACGTCATCCAGAGCCGCGTGGTGCTGCCCGGCTTCCGGCTGCTGGAGGAGGAGAGCGCCCGGACCGACCTGGACCGTTGCGTTTTCGCCATCAAGAACGAGATCCGCCACATGGACACGGTGGCCAACGACTGGGCCGCCTGGACCGACACCTACGAGTTCGTGGAGAACCGGAACCAGGACTACATTGACGCCAACCTGGTGGACGAGACCTTCACCGACAACAACTTCAACCTCATCTACATCCTCGACAAGGCAAACCGGGTGGTCTGGGGCCGGGCCGTGGACCTGAAGAGCATGGAGGAGCAACGCTTCAAGGATTTCCCCCATGACGCGTTCCCGGCGGACTCGTTCCTGCTGCCCCATATGGACGACATGGGGGAGTACTCCACGGGTGTTGCGGGCATCGTGAGCTGCGAGAAAGGCCCCATGCTGGTGGCCGCGCGCCCCGTGCTCACCAGCGAGCGCCGGGGCCCGGTGCGTGGAACGCTCATGATGGGCACCCTCCTCACCGAAGACTTTGTCCGGCGGCTGAGCCGGCAGGTGCGGGTGAACTTCACCGTGTCCCCTCCCGACCCGGACCTGGCCGCAGCCGTTGCCGCCGTCAAGACGGGCAGCATCATAGAGACCGACCCCGCAGACAAGACCTTGCGGGTGCGCACCATCATGGAAGGGCTGGACCGCAAGCCCGCACTGGCGGTCACGGCCTCGCTCACCCCCCGCATTCTCGACATGGGGGAGAAAACGGGCCGCTATGCCATGATCTCCGGCATCTCCACCGGGCTTGCCATACTTCTCCTGCTGCTTTTGTTCCTCCGCCAGCGCATCGTCGCCCCTCTGGGCCGATTGTCAGACCACCTGGTTTCCGTGGCGCAGACCGGAAACCTCTCCCAGCGGCTCGACATGGACCGCAAGGATGAGATCGGCTTCGTGGCGGGCGAGTTCGACTCGCTTATGGAGAAGCTGGAGAGAAAATCCTCCCAGGTCCTCAAGGTCAACCAGGCCCTGAAGCTGGACGTGGCCCGGCGGCGGAGGGTGGAGGCCGTCCTGCGGGAGAGCGAAAACTACTACCGGCTCATCCTGCGCGGAATGCACGAGGACATCTACATTCTGAACCGGGACCGGATGGTCACGGACGCCAACAAGCCCTTCCTGGACACCATCCAGCGCGACCGCAAGGACGTGCTGGGGATCTCCTGCTACAAGCTCTTCCACGACCGGGACACCGCCTGCCCGGACGCAGACAGCTCCTGCATGCTTTCCGCGGTCATGGAAACGGGCCGTCCCGGCGGCTACCGCCATTTGCACGTGATGCCCGACGGTTCCCAGGCATGGATGGAGGTGCTGGCGAGCCCCCTGAAGAACGAGGAAGGCAAGATCATAGGCGCCATCCTGGCCATGCGCGACGTGACCACGGAAGACGCCATGGAGAAAACTCTCCGGCAGAAGAACAAGATGGAGGCCATCGGCACCCTGGCCGGGGGCGTGGCCCACGACTTCAACAACATGCTCATGAGCATCATCCCCAACATCGAGTTCGCCCTGACCTTCATGGAGAAAGCGGGCCCGGCCTACCATCCGCTGGACCTGGCCTACGACGCCTCCTGCCAGGCCCGCGACCTGGTGGACAAGCTTTTGACCTTCGCACGCTGGCAGGATAAGGAGTCGCGGCCCTTCACCGTCGAGCCGGTGGCGGCCGAAGCCCTGGATATCATCCGGTCCACCGCGCCCTCCTCCCTGGTCATCACAAGCCGGCTGGAGGCCGGAGGGGCAAGGGTGGTGGGAACGCCTTCCCAGTTTTTCCAGATGCTCGTAAACCTTTGCACCAACGCCATAAAGGCCATGAAGGACAACTTCGGGCAGATCGTGGTTTCCCTGGAGTGTATTGACACCCCGGAGAACCCCGCTTTATCATCCGGAAACCCTTTACCAGGAAAAAGTGTTCTTTTGACCGTATCCGACACCGGTTCGGGCATTGACCCGGACAACCTGGAAAGGATATTCGAGCCCTTTTTCACCACCTCGCAGCCGGGCGAGGGAACGGGAATGGGCCTGGCCATCGTCCACGGCACCGTCCAGGACATGGGAGGGGCCATCACCGTCCAGAGCGAAAAGGGCCGGGGAACCACCTTTCGCGTGTATCTTCCACTGCACCCGGAAAAAGCGGACGAAGCCCGGGAAGACGAAGACCTGAATCCGTGACGGCTTTTTTCCCTTAAAGGGGCCAAAATCCATCGCTCGGACATTCTTGCCAAGAACGATGTTTACCCCGGGGTGAAAGCCTTTTTCCGCCCTTCGGGGCGGCCCCATGCAGCCCGGCCATGCCGCGGAACGGAGCTTTCTTCCCGGCCCCGTTCGCCGGGGGGCGACATGAACAACAGGGTCCCGGACCGGGGCCCTCCATGAATCGAAGATGGGAATCCTCTGCCATGCAGCTTCACGACGACGCCTCCGCCCATATCCTGGTCATTGACGACGACCGGCGCATCGGCCAGACGCTTTTGGGCATCCTTTCCTCCCTGGGCCACCAGGCCGTCCACGCCGATACCCTGGAGGCAGGTGTGCAGATGGCCCGCAGGGAGCGCTTCGATCTGGTCTTCCTGGATGTCCGGCTCCCGGACGGCTCGGGCCTCGAGCGCCTGTCCGAGATCCGGGAAACGGCCTCCCGGCCCGAAGTGGTGGTCATCACCGGCTTCGCCAGCCACGAAGGCGCGGAGAACGCCATCTGCAAGGATGCCTGGGCCTATTTGAAGAAGCCGGTTTCCCTGGCCGCGCTGAAAAACGCCGTGACGGGAGTGTTAGACTACCGGAAGCAGAAGGGCCAGACCCCCATCGCCTTCCGCTCCGTCTCCCACGAGGAGATCATCGGGAAAAGCCCCCGGCTTTCCAAGAGCCTCATCGCCATGGCCCGGGCCGCCATGAGCCAGGCCAACACGCTGATCACGGGCGAAACCGGCACCGGAAAGGAGCTCTTTGCCCGCGCCGTCCACAAGAACAGCAGCCGCAGGGATGGAAACTTCGTGGTGGTGGATTGCGGATCGCTGCCGGAGCACCTCATCGAGAGCGTCCTGTTCGGCCACAAGAAGGGCTCGTTCACCGGAGCGGACCGCAGCGAGCCGGGCCTTGTTCTGCATGCCAATGGTGGGACCCTTTTCCTGGACGAGGTGGGAGAACTGCCCCTGTCCATGCAGAAGACCTTTCTGCGGGTCCTGGAGCACCACTGCTTCCGGCCCGTGGGCGACATCCGGGAGGAGCACAGCGACTTCCGCCTCATCGCCGCCACCAACCGCGACCTCGAAAAGATGGCCCGGGAGCACCTCTTCCGCGAGGACCTGCTCTTCCGGCTGCAGGCCGTCATCATCGAGCTTCCGCCGCTCCGGGAAAGGGAGGGCGACATCCCCCTGCTGGCGGAGGCGCATATCCGCTCCCTGTGCCGGAAGAACAACCTGCCCCCCAAGAGCATCTCCCCCTGCTTCCACGATGCCCTGGAGCTCTACGACTGGCCCGGAAACGTGCGGGAGCTCAAGAACAGCCTGGACTGGGCGTTTACCCACGCCCTGGACTGCCCGGTTCTCTATTCCCGCCATCTGCCCCACCAGATCCGCGTGAAGGTGGCCCAGCGCCAAGTGGGCCCGGTAGAGGGCGCGCCCCTGGAGCAGGGCGTCGAAGGGCCGGACATGGAGTCCTGGAAGGACTTTCGGCAGAACATGCTGGCCCGGGAGGAGAAGCAGTACTTAAAACGCCTGCTTTCCTTCGCGGGATGGAACGTGCGCAAGGCGGTGGACGTCTCCGGTCTTTCCCAGGCAAGGCTCTACGAGCTTTTGAAAAAGTACGACATCCCCTCCAAGCCTTCACCCGACTAGAACGCATCCTCAACTACTTCCGCAAATTTTTTTAGTATTAATTACAACATATTAACTCTAAAGCAGCACTATTGGATGCGCGCTAAGAAGTTTTGAGGAAAAGGGCTCCCCGGGCGGCGCAGCCGCCTCGGGGTAAGGATAAGCCTTTCTTTTCAAAAGGGGTTTCCCCCCTCCGCCGCAAAACTCTTTTTCACAGCCTTCTTCCCGTCCGGCCCCCCGTAGCGCCGGAAAAGCTGCAGCTCTTTCCCATTTCTCCCCTGTAGTTTTTCCGGGATTACCTGAAAAAATTCCATGTTTTCCGGAAAACCACTTCCTCTCTGCTCCCGCCGGATCCCCGCTCCAGCCGCAATATATTTATATCATTAAATTTTATAAGTCTGATTGCCATTGTCTTTGCCTGGCATGGCTTTTGCCAATGTTTTCCTGTGGGGTGCCGGGTCTACGGCTCTGCCGCCCTTTCCCTGTTTCCGCGCAATTCCGGTATCCGGTGATGCGGCGCCCGCGACTTGAGGGTAAACGCGCCTTTCTGCCGCCACATGGAGGCACCCTTCAAACCTTTGCGGAAGGACACCATGAAATTCTTCGTCACGAAAAAGCGCGGCAGGGGCTTTACGGTCATCGAGGTCGTCACGACCATGGCCATTGCCGCCATTTTGCTGGGCATCGGAGTACCCAGCATCGTCTCCTACATGCCCCGGCTGCGGCTGAACGGCGCCTCCCGCCAGCTCATGTTCGATATGGTGGAGGCCCGGATGCAGGCCGTGAAGAATGCCTGCGACGTGACCGTAAGCTTCCGGCGGGACGGCTCCTACACCATCTG
>JBFMHL010000082.1:6645-17346 GCA_040753055.1 Thermodesulfobacteriota bacterium
GACCGGGACGGGATCAAGGAAACCGGAGAGGTAGCGCCCAGGACCATTTCCACAAGCTACTCGGACATCCGCGTGCTCCCGAGCCAGAGCACTATCCACTTCGATTCCCGCGGGGCAGCGGACGCAAACGGAAGCGTGATCCTGTTCAACAGCCAGGGCTCCAAGGCGGTGTCGGTGAACACGGTGGGGCGGGTGAAAATCGTTTCCTTCAACGCAAGCTGACACATGCGGGCATAGGGGAAAATGTGGCTGCGATGAGAGCAAATAGACAACACCAGGACAATGGCTTCACCCTGATCGAGGTGCTGCTGGCCATGACCATTCTAACGGTGGGGCTTTTGGGCATGATGGCGCTCACGGTCAGCATCATGCAGCAGAACGGCTACAGCAAGGCCGTGACCACCGCCACGACGCTTGCCCAGGACGCGCTGGAACGTGCCGTCTTCACGGGCTACGACAACCTGCCCGCTGCGGACCAGATCACGGCGGAAACTTACGGCTCCATCGCCGGTTTCCCGGACTACCGCCGGACGGTGGCGGTGGACGTGGATGCGCCGGAGCCCGGCATGAAGGAGGTCCTGGTGACCGTGGCCTGGAACAACGACTCGCGCAACCTCACAATGAACGCCATCGTGACCCGATAGGAAACCCGAGCCCGAGAGCGGTCCCATGCCGTCCGGATACAAGAAAGGCCACGGCCGAAGGGCCGCATGGGGCCGCCCCCAAGGGCGGAAAAAGATTTTCACCCTCGGGAAAACATCATTCTTGGCAAGAGTGCCCGAACGATGGGCGTTGCCCCCTTTACGGAAAGAGTCCCTCACGGATTCAGAGGAACGATATGAGGACCAGAACACAAAACGACGCGGGGTTCACCCTGACGGAGCTCATCGTTGCCACGGGGCTGGGCCTTCTTTTGCTCACGCTGGTGGCCCAGACCTTCCTCTTGCAGAACCGGGTGTACAAAACCCACGACATGTGCTCCGGGATGCTCCAGGGGGGACGGATGGCCATGGAGGCCATCACCCGCGACGTCAAGGCCGCCGGATACGACCCCACGGGCGCAGGCATTACCGGCCTTCCCGTGACCGCGGGCCGTCTTCGGATTCTTGCCGACCTGAACTCGGACGGGGATACCCTGGATGCCTTCGAGGACATCACCTACACCTTCGACCAGCAGGCGGGCATTATTTACAAGGACCTGGGCACCGGCCCCATTCCCTTTGCGGAGAATGTGGAGTCTTTTGTCTACGACTACCTGGACCAGAACGGCAACGCCACCGCGACCCCGGCCAACATACGGCAGGTGCGGATCTCCATCACCACGCGCACGGAGCAGCCCGATCCCCATTATGCGGACAACCAAGGCTACCGGACCGTGACGCTCCGCTCGCTGGTGACGCCGTACAACCTGCTGGCTTAGAAAATGCCGCGGCTGCGATTACAAGAACGCCTTCCCTAGAACCCGGGAGACCCAATGAAAACAAACCCTGGAAACCGTAGGGCCAAGGACTCGGGCATGGCCCTGGTGGGGGCCATCGCCTTTCTCGCCATCATCACCCTGCTCACCACCACGGCCTACCTGATCGCCTCGACGGACCTCCGGATCGCGGGCAACTACAAGTTCGCCAAGATGGCCTTCTACCAGGCGGACTCGGGGGTCCAGTACGCCATCGGGAAAATGGAGCAGGGGCTCAAGAACGGAAGCTTCCAGCTTCCCACCACCAACTCGGCATTTACGAACCTGTTCTCCGCCCTTCCCGCCGGCTACACATTCTCGCTCGCCCCCGTGGACATGACGGGGCCGGACTCCTTCATGTTCCGAAGCTCGGGCGACGGGCCCAACGGCGCCAAGAGCACCATCGAGGCAACCTTTGCCCGCGACTCCGAGTTTCCCATCACCTATGCGGCCTTTGGCGACAGCGAGGTGGATATCCGGGCCAACGCCTTCGTCTACAGTTACGACGCCAACGGCATTCCCATCCCCAGCCCTTCGGACTCCACCGGAGAGGCGGACGTGGGCTCCAACGGGACCGTGTACCTGAAAAACGGAACCATGGTGGACGGGGACGTGGCCCTGGGAGCGGACGCCTCGGGCTCAGAGGCGACCCTGGACGGGCGGGGAGCCTATATCATCACGGGCGAAGAGGGCGTGGACGTGCCGCGCGTTGACCCCGACCCCTTGGGGGCCATAGGCGGGGACGTGGAAGACAAGATCAACTACTACGCGGACCCGGCGCACAGCGACAACGCCAGCATACCAGTGCCCAGCTCGCTTACCCTGGGCAACCACGACACGGTCACCTTGACGGCGGGGAACTACTACTTCACCGACATCACCCTGAAGATGGGCTCGACGCTGAACATAGACGCCTCCGCCGGCCCGGTGAACATCTATCTCACCGGCAAGATGGAGGCCAAGAACAGCTCGGACATCAACATCACGGGGAAGCCGACGGATTTCACCATCTTCTCCAACTCGGACCAGGACATCATTTTAAAGCACAACAGCGACTTCAAGGGTTTTATCTACGCCCCCTACGCCATGGTGGAGCTCAAGAACGCGGCCGACGTATACGGCGCCATCTGGGGAGACGAGGTGTTCATCCACTGCGGAGGGGAGCTTTACTACGACGTGAACCTGGCCCAGAAGTTCATGATCCAGTCCGACGACCTGGCTCTGACCTCTTGGGTGGAGCTTCGCACATAAGAAAGACAGGACCGGAAGGGCGGACGCAGGACGGTCAGTCGTCCCAGCCCGGCGGAGGCGTTCCGCCGTTCTTTTCGACCGCGCTCCGGCGGAGGGTGTCCAGCTCCGAGTTCAAATGCAGAAGCTCCTTCCGGAGTTCCTGCTCCCGCTCGGCGCTGTCGTTGCGGCGGGCCTCCCGGAAGCGGTCGCCCACGTAGCGGATCTCCTCCATCAGTCGGGCTTTTTGGGCGGCCAGCTCGACGAGCTCAGACTCGGGAATTCCCAGGGGCGGCCGCAGCTCCAGAATTGCGGCGGTCTCGGAGCGTTTGGCGGCAGCCGCCGGCGCGGCAGGTGCGGGAAGGGCGGCCGGGGGCTGGGCGAGCTGATCCGTGGGCACCCGGGAGAGATCGTCGGTGTAGCGGACCGTTCCACTCTCGTCCACATAGCGGTACATCTCGGCATGGACGGGGGAACATAGGAGGATAAGGGCGGAAACAGCTCCGCAACATAAACAACTTTTTACCGTTCGCATGGGAATTTCCTTTTATTGTAATTATAGTTTATGTATTTTTCTTATAAATATTATTGGGACGCGTCAATATTTTTTTAACAAATATTTTTCTATATGAATTAATAATTTTATAGACAGGCATATCACTTCATAAAGTTATTTTTATTTTATTTAATATGTGTATTATATATATCTAAATATACTAAATTCTTCTCCCGTATCATTTGCTCCCCTTTCCCCCCGGCGCAAAGCCCTCAACGCCCCTAACGACGGTATCGGAAGCTTTAACCTGAATCCGTAGCGGAGTTTTTCCTTAAAGGGGCCAAAGCCCGCCGCTCGTGCGTATCTGATAGGAAAGATGTTTCCCCGGGGTGAAAGCCTTTTTCCGCCCTTCGAGGCGGTCCGGATATTTTTTCAAACAGATTTTTATTTCTCTGTAAATACAGGTGGTAAAGCTCATGGAGGCATCCTTGATTTCGGATCAAAAAATTTTACGGAAAGGAGGGAGGGGGTGCGGGGCGAGGGGAGAAAAGGGTCCCCGGGCGGCGCAGCCGCCCCGGGGTAAGGATAAGCCGCTTTTCCAAAGGGGGTTTTCCCCCCTCCCCCGCAAAATTCTTTCTCTTCTCGTTTTCGATCGCTTTGTTTTGCGGCCGGAGGCCCAGGAGAGCCGGCGCATGTTGCAAGTCCGTAGTGCAGCCCTGCAACCTTTTCCCCAAGCGATCTGGGTTAAGAATATCCATCTATTCGGTTTCATTAAAGATAGTTTTTCCAAATCGTATCGGCACGGCCGATGCAAACGCCCTTCCCGAAAGACCGCCCGGAAGAAGTACGCCGAGGCCAAACCCCTGACGGAAGGAGCGCGCATGAAGACCGTCGTCATTTTCTACTGCAAGAAGATCAAGGACCATACCTGCATCGCCTGCGCCAAGTGTTACAAGGGAGTGCACGAGAGCAACGGCGAGTTCGCCCGGCACGCCGAGCCCGTGGAGATCGCGGCCATGACCGACTGCGGCGACTGCCCGGGGCTCATCGCGCCCCGCGTTTCCATGATCATGGCCATGCTCGCCAACATAGGACGCACGGTGGACGCCATCCACCTGGGCACCTGCATCAAAATGGCCTACGAGCACGGCAACTGCCCCATGGACCCGGAGGAAATCAAGCTCAAGCTCTCCGCCAAGTTCAACATCCCCGTGATCCTGGGAACCCACGCCTATCCCTAAGTCCTCAGCGGCGGGCGGAAGGCCGCCCGCCGCATCTCCTGCAATAGACCGCAACAGTGCTGCAACGCGCCGCCCGCCAAACCTTCCACGAACGGCACGAACCCGCATTTGCTCGCTCCGGCTTCCCCGGGGCTCACCGCAGGTGTTGCGGGCAATGTTTCACTGATGCAACGAAAGTGTGCAACTTTCCGGCCGGGTTCCCGGCGCTGTTTATTATAATTAATTGATATTGCTTGTTAAATTATAGAAGCAGACGACGCGGCACGATTCCTGCCATATCCCGGGCAGGAACCCTGCCGCGGGAGAAAACGCTCCTTGCGGCCAAAGGAAAAGCCCGCCTCCGGAGCGGGCGCAAAAAAAAAAGAGGCTAAAGGCGAGGATCGTCTTATGGACCCCCTGGCATTGACTGGCCACGGCACCATCATCCGGCCGGAGCCCGGCAAGGAGCTCCTTGCCTGCCTGGGGATGACCATAGAGCTTTCGGAGGATTTCACCTTCGGGGCTTTTTTCCGGACGCTCTCCGAAAACCCGGAGCTTGTGCGGCTCAACGAGCTCTTCGGCCCCCTGGTCGCCGAGCATGCCGGCTCCCGAGAAGGGCCGGCCCCGGACGGAGGCCCGGAACGCCTGGAGTTTTTCAAGTCCGTGGAGCTCATCGGGTATCCCGGAAGGCCGCGCGTGGAGATCTACCCGCAGCTTGCCGGCTTCCGCGGCGCCGAGCGCGTGGATATCCGCTTCGAGCACGTGGACTCGCTTCTTGGCCTTCCGCTTGGGTTGGGAAAGCTTTCCCACGTGGTCTTCGGCGACCGTTTTACGGAGATGAGCTTCGAAACCAGTTACACGCTCTTCGAGTTCCTGGACGGAATGGCCTGGGAGCTCGGATTTATGAACGCGCCTGCAGCATGCGCCATGAGGAGGTGACCCATGTACCGGACCATCCTTTTCGCCACTACAGCCACGCCGTCTTGCGACAACGCGGCCAAGGTGGCCTTCGACCTTGCCAACAAATACTCGGCCCGCCTCATCGTGCTCCACGTGCTGGGCCAGCCCACGCGCGGGTACAGCCAGGTCGCGGTGGACTACCGCACGGGCCAGGAGGTGAGCGTTGACCCGGACTACATCGAGTGGGTGCGGGAGGAACTTCGGAACACCTATGCCAAGCAGCTTGCAGAAGCCAAGGGCGAGGTGGACTTGACCGTGAAGATCGGCATGCCCTGCACCGAGATCCTGCGCCTGGCCCGGCAGGAGAAGGCGGACCTCGTCGTCATGGGTGCCAATACCCGGAGCGAGGAGACCGCGGCGTCCCGGTTCCGCGACATCGTGGGCCGCACGCTGCGCAAGGTGGCCAAAAGCTCGCGGGCTCCGGTGCTCATCGTGGCGCGGCCCTGCAGCACCTGCTTCTGGTACTTCTCCAACATCGTGCTGGCCACGGACTTCTCCAAGGCATCCCTTTCCGCCTTCCTCTACGCCCAGAAGCTGGCCAAGACCATCGGCTGCCGGCTCCACTTCTTCCACTGCGTGGAGCTTCCCCAGGGCGCGGCCGTGGACCAGAAGCGCATCGAGGAAAAGGTCGCCGAGGCCAGGGCCCGCATGGAGGAAAGCTACATAAAGCAGCTGGACGACTTCGACAACTACGACCTTGAGGTGCGGGAAGGAACGCCCCACGTGGAGATTTTGAAGTTCGCCCGGGAAAAGAGCGGCGACCTCATCGTCATGGCCCACCACACCAGGGACGTGCCCGAGGACGAAGCGGAGATCGGGGGCACCGTGGAGCAGGTGGTCCTGCGCTCCGCATGCCCGGTGGCCAGCGTCAACAGGCCCGACAGGCTGGAGTAGGGAGCCGGGAACATGAAAAAGAAGGTTCTGGTGGTGGAGGATGAGCTGGACATGCGGATATTCCTGTCCACCCTTCTCGAAACCAACGGGTTCGGGCTCGTATCCTCCAAGAACGGCAGAGAGGGAATCCAGGCGGCCAGGACGGTCCGGCCGGACCTCATCATCCTGGACCTCATGATGCCCGACGAGGGGGGCGCGCGCATGTATCGCACCCTCAAGGAGGACCGGGAGCTTTGCCGGATACCGGTGCTCCTCCTGTCCGCCGTGCCGGAGTCCTCCTTCCGCCATTTCTTGAGCATGCTGAGCCTCCGCTCGGATCAGGCCGTTCCCGCGCCCGACATCTACATCCGGAAGCCCCCGGACGCGGGCGACCTGCTTTCCGCCATCCGCAGGCTCCTTGCCCTGTCCTCCGGGGCCGGCGGCGACGGGGGCGAAAAAAAAGGCGGAGGCCACGGCGGCAGGCCGCAAGCCTGACGGGAAGAGCCGGAAAATAAACCTCGGACAATCCCCGCAAAGCCGGGAGCGTAGCAAGAGGAACAATGAACATGGTCCAGGCAGGCGAACGAACAAGCTGGGACAAGGAAGCGAGGACGGTTGCAGACCTCGGGGCCTGGCGGAGCGAGTACGGCTACGTGGAGGAGCCCTACGCGAGCCCGGACGGAGAGAAGGTGGCCGCGGTGGTGCGCACGGGCGAGGCCGAGTTCGGAGTGCGGGTAAACGACGCCCTCTGGGAGGAGACCTTCGACAAGGCCTGGTACCCGCGCTTCTCGCCGGACGGAAGGCTCGCCGTGATCGTTTCCCGCGACGGAGAATGGACCGTGGCGGTGGACGGCGCCCCCTGGGAGGAGTCCTTCGAGTTCGTATGGGACCTCAGGTTCTCCCGGGACGGCTCCTGCATTTTGGCGGCGGTGAAACAGGACGGCCTGTACAAGGCCGCCAAGGACGGATCGGCCTGGGAGAACGGGTTTTGCGACCTTACCAACCTCTCCGTCTCCCCTTCCGGGGACGCCGCCGCGGTGGTGGCCGTGAAGCAGCTGGCCCAGGCGGACATCTACGGCTTCCAGGAAGGGATCTACTCCGTGTGCGTCAACGGTACGGTCTGGAACCGGAGCTTCGTAAACGCCTGGGCTCCCGTGTTTTCTCCGGACGGCCGTCACGTGGCGTCCCAGGTGAGGCAGAGCCTCTACGATTACAGCATCGCCGTGAACGGAACCTGCTGGGACAAGACCTTTTCCGGCGTGTGGGAGCCCTGCTTCCAGCCGGGGGACGGCTCGGTCTGGGCCCCCTGCCGCACGGCCGCGGGCTCCTGGAGCTTGTTCCGGGACGGGCAGCAGGCCTGGGGCAAGGGCTTTGTCCAGCTCTGGCGGCCGACTTTCTCCCCGGACGGGAGGAGCCTGGCCGCCATCGTGGCGCCCCGCTTCGGCCGCTGGACCGCAGCCGTGGACGGCAAAGCCTGGAAACCCACCTTCGGAGACCTGGCCTGCGACCTGGCCTTTTCGCCGGACGGAAAAAGGCTGGCCTGCCTGGGCAAGGACAAGGGCCAATGGTTCGTGGCGGTGGACGGCAAGGTCTGGCCGGGTGCCTTCGACCGTGCCTGGAAGCCGGTATTCTCCGCCGACGGATTCCGGGTGGCCGCGCGGGTGAAGAAGAACGGCAGCGAGGCCGTGCTGGTGGACGGGCGTGTAGTGAAGGACGGTTTTTCGAAGGTCTTCGATCCGGCCTTTTCCCTGGACGGGAGCAAGGTCCTGATCCGCGGCGTCCTGAAGGGCGGCGACGGGGAAAAGTACGTGCGGATCGTGGAGCGGGCCTAACAGCCGGGCCGAGAGACGGGCCCCGACGCGCCATGCGGATCGGGCCGAAGGAGGATAAGGTGTATCACTCGATCTACTATCTGGTTTCCGGCCCCCTGGCCTGGGCATCCATCCTTGTTTTCATCTTCGGGGCCCTCTTCCGCGTCGGGACCATGATGCTCCTGGCCCGGAAAAGGGACAACATGGTCTACGAGTACATGAGCGTCCGGTACGGGGCCCGCTCCATCCTGCACTGGCTCACGCCCCTGGGCACCGCCGGAATGAAGGCCCGGCCCGCCACCACCATGGTGAGCTTCCTGTTCCACTTCTGCCTCATCGCGGCCCCCGTCTTCGTGCTGGCCCACGTGGTGCTGGTCACCGACTCCGTGGACATCGGATGGCTCCACATCCCGGACGGGGCGGCGGACTTCATGGCGCTCCTGGTGATCTTCGCTTGCGTGTTCTTCCTGGTGCGCAGGCTCACCACGCCCGAGGTGCGCGGGCTCTCCACCTGGCGCGACTACTCCGTCCTGGCCCTGGTGGCCGCCCCGTTCCTGACCGGGTTCTGGGCGTTCCACCAGCTCCCCGGATTCCGCGCGGCGGGCATCCTCCACATGCTCGCAGGAGAGGCCCTGCTGGCGGCCATTCCCTTTACGCGGCTTTCCCACATGCTCTTCTTCCCCTTCACCCGCGCGTACATGGGCTCGGAGTTCGGGGCGGTGCGCCACGCGAAGGACTGGTAGGGGCGGACCGGAAGGCGGCAAACGGATACTTTAAAGACGAGATGCCAAGCGCTCAAGCTTACGAGGTCCCGACGATGAACGAGCTTTCCCCGCAAAGCGAAACCCAGATAACGGATATCGGAATCCAGAAGGGGGTGGAGCGGCTCACTCCCGAAAAAATCCGCGAAACCGTGAACCGCGTGCTGAAAAAGGAGGCGGGGGCCAGGCTCGCCACCTATGCCTCCATCTGCGCGCGCTGCGGCATGTGCGCGAACGCCTGCCACTTCTGCCTCTCCCACGACCTGGACCCGGGCTGGTCTCCGGCGGGAAAGGTATCCCGCACCATCGGCGAGCTGATCGCCAAGAAGGGCAACGTGGACACCGGGTTCATCCGCGAGGCCTGCCAGATCGCCTTTACCGAGTGCAACCTTTGCAAGCGCTGCGCCATGTACTGCCCCTTCGGCATTGACGTGGCCTACATGATGCTGGTGGTGCGGCGCATCTGCCACAAGCTGGGCGTGGTGCCCCAGTACATCCAGGACACGGCCCACAGCCACTCGGCCGCCATGAACCAGATGTGGGTCAAGGAGGACGAGTGGATTGACAGCCTCCAGTGGCAGGAGGAGGAGGCGCGGGAGGAGATGGAGAACCTGCGCATCCCCATCGAGAAAGAGGGCTCGGACATCATGTACTCGGTCATCGGGCCCGAGCCCAAGTTCCGGGCCCAGCTCATCTACCAGGCCGCGGTGATCCTGAATGCCTCCGGCGTGGACTGGACCATGCCGGGAACGCCGGGATGGGACAACTCGGACATGTGCATGTACACGGGCGACAACGAGATGATGGCCCGCCTCAAGCGCACCCACTTCGACACGGCCATCCGCCTGCGCGTGTCCCGCATCGTCATGGGCGAGTGCGGCCACGCCTTCCGCTCGGTCTACGACATGGGCAACCGGGCCCTGGGCTACCGCATGCCACCCATCCCGGTGATCCACGCCATCGAGTTCTACCACGAGCTTTTGACCAGCGGGAAAATCAGGATCGCCAAGAAGTTCGAGACTCCCGTGACCCTCCACGATCCCTGCAACGTGGTAAGGGGCCGCGGGCTGGCGGACATGGCCCGGGTGGTGGTGGGCCACACCTGCGACAAGCTCATCGAGATGACGCCCAACCGGGAGCACAACTACTGCTGCTCCGCCGGCGGCGGGGTCATCAACTGCGGGCCGCCCTTCAAGCAGAAGCGGGTGGTGGGAAACCGCATCAAGGCCGAGCAGCTCTTCGCCGCCAAAGCGCGCGGGGCGCGGGTCGTGGTGGCTCCCTGCCACAACTGCCACGGCGGCCTGGAGGACATCATCCACCATTACGGCCTGGGCATGGAAGTGAAGTTCCTGGGCGACATCATTTACGAGTGCATGGAAAAACCGGAGTGAAAGGTCGGGCCATGAAACGATATGCATGGATCACCGCGGCTCTCGTCGCCGCCTGCCTGTGGGCGGCCTGTCCGGCCTTCGCCCAGGACGACATGACGCGGGTGAGCGATCCCGCCTTCACCCAGCGCACACGCCCTCTGCCGCTTTTTCCCCACGACCTGCACAACGAGCAGGCGGGGATCGGGGACTGCGGGGCCTGCCACCACGTCTATGAAAACGGGGTGAAGTCGGAAACCGAAACCTCCGAGGACAGGATGTGCTCGGACTGCCACGCGAAGGGAAACGACACGCGCCTGCTCCGCAAAGCCTTCCACGACCGGTGCAAGGGCTGCCACGAGCAGGAGAAGAAAGGCCCGGTCCAGTGCGCGGAGTGCCATAGGAAGGGCAGATAGAGGATTTTGCTGGGGGAGGGGGGAAAAGCCCTTTGGAAAAAGCGGCGGATCCTTACCCCGTGGCGGCGCAGCCGCCGCGGGGCGGGCGGGGGGCCCCCCCCCCCCCCCGGCGGG
>JBFMHL010000083.1:0-15616 GCA_040753055.1 Thermodesulfobacteriota bacterium
CAGGTAATGGATGATGAGGGTGTTGAAGCTTTCCAAAAAGCAGGTGAGCGAGCTTTCAGTAAAGAGCCCGGCGAAGAGCCTGGTGAAGTCGGCGCGGCTGCCGGACAAGAGGTCCCGGAGATGATGATAGCCCGGAATCTCCTCTCCGTCCTCCTGGCTCAGATTCTTCACCACGATGCGGAAGGTTTCGGGTCGGCTCCGATGATAGGCAATGAAGCGGTCGAGATAAAGGGATAGGGCTTGATCGGGGGAAAGCCCCGCGGCTTCCATGAGCCATTCCCGGTTCTGCTTCAAAAGCTCGCTGCAGATCTCTTCCACCACGGCTTCGAAGATGGCTGCCTTGCTGGGAAAGTGATAGCGGATGAGGCCGTGGTAAAAAGAACCCTGGGCCGCGATCATGCGGATGCTGGCCGCGTGGTAGGGGTGCCGCGAAAAGACCTCTCTGGCTGCGGCCAGAATCATCTCGCGGGTGGCCGCGCCGCGTCCGTCCGCCTTTTCCGGCTCTTCTTCCTGCGGCTTCCCAAGCCTCTTTTCCGTCTTCACCATATCGTGCCGCTTGCTCATTAGACGATCGTGTAAATTATTCCTTGACAAGCTCATGGCGCCTGAGTCATCTTATTTACACGAGCGTGTAATGTCAACCGAATTGGCAGGGAAACGGTGTTCAGCCTGCCTGGCATTTTCCCCAAGGAGGCCTTGCATGGGTATGCTGGAAGCCAAAATCAAGGAGTTTGCCAAAAGCCAGGGGGCCGTGGCTGTGGGCATCGCGGGCCCGGAGCGCCTTTCCGGCCCCCCCAGCCTGGATGCTTCCTACACCCTGCCCGGCGCCAGGTCCGTGGTGGCGCTGGCCCTTCCCATGAATGTCGCGGCGATCGAGGCCTTTTTGTCCAAGGAGTCCCTGGTGCCCCACAACCTGGACCAACTGGCCGGAAACCAGCGTATCCACCGCATCTGCCGCAACCTGGCCCATCTCATCCGCTCCCAGGGATACCGGGCCGTGGAGGTGCCTCCCAACAACACCTACCGCCGGGAGCTGGACCCCTTCAAAAGCATGCAAAACGCCACCTTCTCCCATCGCTTCGGGGCCATCGCCGCGGGAATCGGCGCCCAGGGCTGGAGCGGAAACGTCAAGGTTCCGGGCCACGGAGCCGCGGTATATCTCGGCTCGGTGCTGACCGATGCCCACCTGGAGAGCGACCCCGCGCTTCCTCCGCGCCTCTTCATTGACGGGCAGTGCAAGCAGTGCAAGCGCTGCGCCGCGGCCTGCCCCTCCTCCATGTTCGAGGCCGCCGGGGAGGAGTACATCCTCCTGAACGGCACTCTCCATCCCCGGGGCCGGCGCAACAACATCCATTTGTGCACCACAGCCTGCTTCGGGCTCCATGCCTTGTCCCGGGACAAGAAATGGACCACCTGGGGCAAGCACTGGATTCCGGAATGGATCGGCGGGCCGCCGGACCCCAACAACAGCCGCGCCGTGCGCCGCGCCTTCTCCCGGGCCGTGTCCACGCGAGGAGACTCCTTCCCCCGCTACGACATCATCCGCAAGGTTTCGTCCATCCTGTACGCCGAAGATGTGCTGGAACGCGAACTTCCCAACTACGAGGAGCTTCCCGAGGACGAGCTCCTGCAAAACCAGGCCCTTTCGGAGCTTGCGGAAAGGAACCTGGACGTGCGCGACCTGGCCGACCCCTATGTGCTCACGTGCAGCTCCTGCGCGCTCATCTGCGGTCCGGATGTGAAAGAAACGGACCGCCGTTACAAAATGCTGGTGAGCTCGGGCCTGGTGGTCCCGAACGGAGACGGCCGGATGGTGCGGGTAAAAACCTACGAGGAGGCGGCCGACCTGCGAAAACGCCATCCCCGCAAAGTCTCGCGGAAGCAGATGGCGGCCGATGCCAAGGCCCTCACCCTGACGTTCGCCCGCTACAACTTCGGCTTCGACCCCAGGTCCGCCCTGGCCGGCATCCTCTATGAAAGAAGACGCAAGCAGGCCGTACGAGACCGCATCACCGGGCACAAGGATGCGCGTTAGAAGATATCTTTACATGGAAAAACCCGATAGGTGATGAAATTCATGAAACTTCCTCGTTCGACAAGGAGACGCAAGGATGAACGGCAGGCTTGGTGAACTCAAAGAGGCGGGCAAGGTGCTGTATGACAGGCTCCGGTTGGCCACTCTGCCCATCGGGGTGAAGTTTGTAAAGGACGGCGAGGAAATCCCGGAAGGCTACCTCACGCCTTCCGCCCTGGGCCAGAAGTGGAGCCTCTGCCAGGCCTTCACCTTCGCCCGCAAGCACAAGGGCCGCATCGCCATGACCGCGAAGGACAACTTCTGCCTGGCCAGCACGCTTGCCCAGGGGTGGATTCCCCTTTCCTTTTCCGACTTCATCGAGAGCCAGCGTCTGAACAAGTGGCGCAAGGACCTGGAGGCGGAGTATGCCGTGCAGGGCCTCTTCGCCGAGATCGCAAGCCCGGAGAACCAGGCCATCATCACGAAGCACCGCGGCCTCCTGGCCGCCCCTCTCTCGGCGCTGGATTTCGTCCCCGACTCCGTTATGATCTACGGCAACCCCGCCCAGATCACCCACGTGATCCAGGCCCTTTCCTATGACGGAAAGAACCTGCTGGTCTCCGCCTTCAACGGCTACGGGGAGTCCTGCATCAAGGGCGCTCTCCTGCCCTACCTCTCCGGCAAGCCGCACGTGGTCATCCCCGGCGCCGGGGACCGGGCCTTTTCCCAGACCGGAGACGACGAGATCGCCGTGGGCATGCCTGTCCCCGCCCTGCTTGCCGCTGCCAGCAACCTGTTCGCCTCGGGCCGGGAGTTCAACCTGGGCTACCCGGTGAAAAGCCCGCTGGTGGGCCACCTGACCGAAGACATCTTGCCGGGGTGGATCTACCTGAAGAACCGCATGGGCGAGGAAGAGGAAAAGAAGGGGTAGGCAACAGCTTCTATGGATCGAAGCCGGGAGCCAGCTCTTCGGGCGGAACGGCCCCGGCAGGGGTATCCTCCTGCTTCTCGGCCACCAGGCGAAGGTCGTAGCCCCGTCTCCTGCCAGCCTCAACGAAAGACCCCTCCGAAAGGCGTAGCGCGTCTTTCGAAGACACCCGGATGGCCGCGGGCCCGCGCACCGGGCAAGCGTGCTGGCAGGCCCCGCAGCCAGAGCAGCTTTTCTCCGCCACCTGGGGGACCGCAAAGCGATAGCCTTCGGGCCTGGAGAACCTCACGGCATCGTAAGGGCACACCTCGTCGCAGGCCATGCAGGCCTGCCGGCCGGCCCAAGCCACGCAACGTTTCCGGTCCACCCCGGCCGTTCCGATTCGCGCCCATATGCGTTCCTGGGGCGAAAGCGGCCGGATTGCGCCCGTGGGGCAGGAGGCGCCGCAGCGGGTGCATTTGGGATCGCAAAAAGCAAGGTCCGGCGTGACCGCCGGGGAAAAAACGCCTCCCCACCCCGCCGCGGTCCATACAGGCTGCAATGTATTGGTGGGGCAGACAGCGGCGCACTGGCCGCAACGGGCGCAGCGGGCCAGGAACTCGTCTTCCGGCATCGCGCCCGGAGGCCGGAGCAAAAAGGGCCTGGCGGCGGGCGCGGCCAGCAGAGTGCTCGCTCCCGCCAGGCCGGCCGCAGACACAGCCCCCATTAGCCCGGCCGCAAGCACGCCCCGGCGGGAGAAGTCCGTTGAGCAGACGCGCCCTCCCCTGCCCGCCCGCACGCCGAAAGAGACGGCGCCCGCCGGGCACAAGCTTTCACAGGTTCCGCAGAGAATGCACTCCGAAAAGACGGTTTCGCCGGGCTCCGCAACCGGGATGGCGGACATGGGGCAGCTCCGGGCGCACTTGCCGCAGCGGGTGCAGTCCTGCGAAACCCGCCGGCCCAGGATAGGCTTCCGGGAAAGAAGCGAGAGCATGGCACCCGCCGGGCAAAAAAACCGGCAGAAGAACCGGGGGGTCAGGCGCGCTGCGGCAAACAGGGCCGCAAAGAGAGCCCACAGGAAAAACTGGGTGGTGAAGAAGGGTTCCCGCACCTGGGCGAAGGCGATGGACTGAAAACCCAGGTCCTGCGCCAGGGGCCGGAAGAGGTCGAGCGCCAGCCGGAAAAGAAAAGCCAAGGCGGGGAAAAGGACCATCGCATACAATCGGGTGGCGAGAGACAGGGGGGAGATTCCGTAGGAAAGGTTCAATCCCCCAAATACGGCGGCAACCACGAGGAAGATGAGGATTCCATAGCGAACGGAGCCGGGGCGCAGGGAACGCCCTTTTCGGCTGCGGGAGGCAGCCCTGTCCAGAAAGTCCTCGGTGGCGCCCATGGGGCAGACATGCCCGCAAAAGGCCCTTCCCAGAACGAGCGCAGACAATAACACCAAAGCCGCGGGCAACCCCAGAACCGTCAACGCCCGGCTGCCGAGCGCGGCAATAGCCGTGAGCGAAGGGTCCAGCCGGAGGAATGCACCTTGCGATTCGGGCGCGAGATGGAGCACGGTCCCGGCAGCGAGAAGCGCCGCAAAGAGGATGAAAAAGGCGGTTTGCGCCACCCTCCGGAAGGCTCTCATAAGCGCAGGCTTTTCACCGTGAGGTTCTCCACGTCCATGCGCCCCAGCCCCTGCTCGTGGGCCATGCGGATGTGGCGGACCTGGCGCGGCTTGTACATCTTCCCGTACCATTCAAAGGAAGCCACGGTATAGGCGTCTGCGGCCACCATGTCCGCGGAGGCGATGACCTTTCCGGGGCGGATCACCTTGCCCGGCCCTCGCGGCCCGTTGGAGGTGAGCACCCGGGTTGCGTCCACCACCGCCAGATGCGCGGGAATGATGGTGCACAGGTCCACGATGGACTCGTGCAGGCCCTTGCGGTGCATGATGCCCCGCTCCAGAACCAGGCCCATCATCCCCTTCATGGACAGGCTCACCCCGGCCCCGGAGTGCGACTTGGCCACGGGCGCGGCGATGATCTTGTCCGCCCGGAGCACGTCCTTCATCACCAGGGCGTCCGTGAGCACATGCCCGTTCTCAATCTTCTTTTCCTGGAAAAACGCGTCATCGGAAAGCGCGTGGACCAGTCCTCCGGAAACTTCCGCGCAGGCGTCCCGGATTCCCGTTTTCTTCATGCAGCTCTCGGGATCGAACAGCGTGTTGTCCAATACGAGAACCGACGAAGCCCCCGACTCCAGGCACATGCGGGCCAGGGCGCTCACCACCTCCGGATGGGTGGTGGAGGCCGAGTCCGGCCCTTCGGTAAAGCTCATGTTGGGTTTGATGACGACCCTGTCGCCCTTCTTCACGAAGCGGCCCATTCCGCCCAGAAGCTCAACGGAGGCCCGGGTGGCCGCACCCGGCGCACCCTCGACAACGGCAATATCGGGGTTTGCCTGGGAAAACGCCTTTCCGGGGGAAAGAACACCCGACGCCGCGCCGGCGGCCAGAAGGGCGGCGCCTGCCTGCAGCTTCAAAAACTCGCGCCTGTCCATGACTCCTTTCCTCTTTCGCCTATGCTTCTAGAAGGTAAAGGCAGCCGGATATGCAAACCTGAATCCGTGACGGAACTTTTCCTTACGGGGCCAAAGCCCATCGCTCTGGCATTGTTGCCAAGAACGGCGTTTTCCTAAGAAGCTGTTGCATACCTCCATCTAACGCCCCAGGGCGGCGTTCCTTCGCCTTCTCAAAATGCTCACATACAAACGGTATGCTCCGCTTTTTCGTCGGCCCGCGCCTTGCCCTGAAACGTGACCCGGGGTTATTAAACAGCTTCTAGGGTGAATGCCTTTGGGATGCCTTAGAAAAAAGCCGACCTGGAGCGCTGCGCACCGGAGGAAGGAGCACCTGTTTCCTGACGCCGGGCCGAGCTTGAGGTTTAAAAGGCCCCCTGCTTCGGGCACCCGGGAGAGTGGCCATACACTCGCACCCTCCCGCTTCCGCGGGCTCTTCCCTTTTACTGTAAGAATCCCTTGCCGGCTTTCAAGTGTGAAGGGCGGCACCCTCAGTCGTCGAAACGCAGGGTGATGGTCTCGCGGATGCCGTCGGGGGTGAGTGTGATGATGTGGGCCTGCCGGCCGTCCCGCTCGGAGGGGTCGGCGGCGGTGGAGGGTTTCCTTGTCACGCTTTTCGTTGTTTTCGGGATCCTGCCGGGCTTCGTCACCACCGAGGCCGTTTCGGACTTGTCTCCGGCGCGGCGCCAGATGGCCCGCCCTTCCCGGCCAGCCTTGAGCTTCTGGAACTCGGTCATGACCCGGGCCACGAAGTTCTGGGTTTCCTGATAGGGAGGAATGGCCTTGTGGTTCTTCACGGCCACCAGGCCCGCGTTATAAGCGGCCAGGGAGAGGGACACGGAGCCATCGTAGGATTTGAGGAGCTCGGCCAGGATGTCGGCTCCGCCGCGGATGTTCTGGCGGGGGTCGAAGGGGTCGGTGATGCCCAGGGCCGAAAAGTTTGCGGGCATGATCTGCATGAGCCCCTTGGCACCGTCCTCGGAAACCGCCGTGACGTTGAAGGCCGACTCCACCTTCATGACCGCCTTGATGAGGTCGAAGTCTACTCCGGTGGCGGTGGCCGCCTCCTCGATGAGGTTATCGAAGGCGTCCGGATCGGCCGCCTGGAACGAGGGTTCGCCCGGCCCCGGGCTCTCGCCCGCGCCTTCCTTCATGTAGAAGCGGTACTGGGGCTTGTCCGGCATGTTGCTGAAGTGGAGCACGCCCTTTTCGTCAATGTAGCGATAGATGTCCGCCTGCGCCCCACGGGCCGGCAGCATCAGAAAGAAAGCCGCCGCCAGCAATAAGGGCAGGCGGCGGAAGTGGTTCCGAGAGGCTTTTCCCACGAATTTCCCTTTGCCACGGGCTGGGCCGGTTAGCTCCTGATGCATATCTCCAGGCGCCTCTTCTGCTCGTCCGTAATCCGCACGAACCGGACGCCCATGCCCACGGGCCGGACCTCCTCGTTGTCGGTTTCCTTGCGGACCCACATGACCTCGGCTTCCAGGCTGATGGTGTTTTCGTCGTCCGGCACGTTGATGGAAAGGGGGAACACGGTCCCCGGCTCCAGGGGGATGGGCGTCTTGATGAAGATGCCCGTTCCGCTGACGTTGGCGCTGTGGGCCTTGCGCAGAGCGTTCTTGTCCCGGAAGGTGAGGGCCAGGCATTTTTCGAAACGCGGATCGCGTCTGCACTCGATCTGGCCGATGCAGGAGTCCGTGGTCATCTTGAGCCGCGTGGCCAGGCTGCGGACCAGCAGGCGGAAGGAGTCGGAAAGCCGGTTGTACTCCTGGCTCAAACCTTCCTTGTCCATGACTCCCAGCATGGTGGGCCCGAGCGCGATGGCCGTGGCCGTCCTGCGGTAACCGCCGATGAAGGCCAGCTCTCCGAAGACCTCCCCTTTGCGCAGAACCGAGATGACCACCTTCTTCCCATCCACTCGGCGGGAAAGCTCCACCGCTCCGGACTCCACGTAGTAGATCCAGTCCCCGGAGCTTCCCTCCTCGAAGATCACGTTGCCGTCTTCGTAGCTTTCTTCGCAGATTGTATCAATCATGATGGGCTCGCTTGGTTTGTGGGTGGCCTGTATATTCGGGCGGCCTGAGAGATTTCCGGGGGCGGGTTCCCTAGCGCAGCCTAACGGAAGAAAATTACGTCATTTATGCGATTATGTCAATTCATGCAGCGCTTCAAACCCAAAAGCTATCCAAAATCAAGGGAAAGCTGGGCGGGAGCCTTTTTTTTGCGTTTCTCGGGCCTGGGCAGGGGCAGGAGCGCCTCTTCCGGAATCGAGGAGAGAAACGAAGAAGGAGGGAAGCTTTCCTTTTTCCCGAACCATGTCCTGTTCCCGGCCGAAAGCAGGCAAAGGAAGCTCCGGGCCCGCGTGGCCGCAACATAGAACAGCCTGCGCTCCTCCTCCGAATCATGGTCCGAGAAGCGCCCGCCGGCAAGGGGAAACACCCCCTCCTCGCAGCCCAGGACGAATACGCACCGCCACTCCAGACCCTTTGCGGCATGGACGGTGGCAATGCTCACCTTGTCCGCGGCGAGGTCCAGCCGGTCCGGATCCGTGGCCAGCGCACGGTCGGAGGCCAGGGCCGCGAAATCGTCGCCGTAGGCCTCCGCAAACGAGGCAAGCTCCGCCACGGCCCGGGATAGCGTCAGCGCATCTTCGCTGATCCAGGGGCCGTGCGCCGCGGCCAGAGCCCGGATCTTTTCCGCAAGACCCTTTCCCGCCTTCTTCTCGGCAAGGTCGCGCAACCCTTTGAGCGTCTCCACCAGGACGCGCTGGGCCGCCATGTCCATGCCCGGCACGGGGAGCCGCCGGGCGTGGTCCAGGGCATGGGAAAGGGTCATTCTCCTTCCTGCGGCAAAGGCGGAAAAAGCCTCCCGCGCCTGGGGCGGAAGGCCCAGGGGGGAAAGGGAGATGATGCGGAGGATGTCCGTGTCCGAGGCCGTTCCCGAACCCGCGGCCAGGAGCGACAGAATGCGCCGCGACGCTTCTTCCTTGGCCCGGTCCCGGGAATCGGCCCGCTGGAAGGGAACCCCCAGCCGATCCAGAGCCTCGCAGACCGCCTCGGCCTGGGCGTTAATGCGTGTGAGCACCGCAAAGTCGGCAAAAGACACCTGGGCTTCCTCGGGAGCGAAGCCTACGCGGCCCGAGTCCATGGAAAAAAACGAGGTGCCCCCCACCATGGACTCGATGGTGTGGGCTAGGGCCTCGGCCTCGGCCGCCGCGCTGGGCGCCCGGTACGCATAGATGGAGGCCGGTTCGGGGCTCACGGCGGAAAGTGGCCTGGCCTTGGCTGGGTTTCCTCCGGCCAGCACGGCGGCGGCCAGGTCCAGGATCTCCTGGCCGCTGCGGTAGTTGCGGACAAGCGAGACCTCCCGGGCACGGGGGTGGTCCGCGCCGAAGGAGGCGAAGTAGCGCGGGTCCGCGCCCCGGAAACCATAGATGGCCTGGTCCGGATCGCCGATGGCGAAAAGGCTTCCTCCTTCGGGAACGAGATGGGAGAGCAGGCGGTGCTGGGCCAGGTTGATGTCCTGGTACTCGTCCACTAGAATGTGGCGGAAGGTTTCCCGGACCTTGCGGCGCACCAGGGGCTCGGACTCCAACATCCGGACGCTGCGGTACAGAAGGTCCTCGAAGTCGCACAAGCCCTGGACAGCCAGGATCTCCTGGTAAGCCGAGAAAATCGAAGGAAGCCACGGCTCGGAAAAGAGCGGGGACACCCCGGCCAGCTCCGGGGTCCACAGGGCCTCCTTGGCGGCCGCGATGAGGGAAAGGGCCTTGTCGGGGTTGAGCTTGCCCTGCCCAGCGCGCGCGATGGCCTGCCTGGCATAGAAGCCCCGTTCGTCCTCGCCCAGGACCCGCGGAGCGGGCAGCCCTCGTTCCTCCGCCCGGCGGGACAGGAGGAACAGGCCCAGGCCGTGGAAGGTGCCGGTGAACACGCGGGAGCCGGCGCCTGGGATCAGGGCGGCAATGCGCTCGCGCACCTCGCGTGCGGCCTTGTTGGTGAAGGTGACGGCCGCGATGCTCTCGGGCGCGGCCCCCTGCTCGGCGACGAGGTATTGCACCCGATAGGCCAGGGTCCGGGTCTTGCCGGTTCCGGGCCCGGCCTTGACCAGTATGGGGCCGATCCCGGCCCGTACCGCTTCCAGCTGCTCCTCGTTCAGTGCGGGCGCTTCCCGACTCTGCTTGGCGGGCGCGGGCACCGGAAAAAGAACCGTTTGGCAGGATTCGGCCTCCGGTGAAGCGGCCGCCTTTGCCTTTTTGCCGGCCTTTTTCTCCCCGGCGGGCATGGCGAACAGGACCTTCTGGCCCAGAAGGCGCTCGGCCTCGCCCGGCGCGAAAACAGACACCACGCCGTACTCGCCGTCATAACCGCCCGCGAGCGTGACCAGACCCTCCCGCATGCGCCGAACGGCTTCGGAGAGCAGGGGTGGCGGGGCCTTGTCCAGCTCTTCTTCCGAGAGGTCTTTCAAAATCGAAAGCTCCGGCCCCAGGGCCGCCAGCGTTTGCTCGTAGGCCGCCTCCACCTTGCGGCTTCCCGGCCCCACCCCGAAGATCTGGCCCATCACCTCGGCCAGGGGCACCAGGCTCACGAAGCCCGCGGCCCGGGCGGGCCGTTCCCCTTCGGGCCGGTCCGCCAATGCGTCCACCCGGGTCAGGACCCCCAGGGTCAGCGGCTTTCCGCACTCCGGGCAGATGCCGCGGTGGGCACGGGTTTCCTCGGGCGTGAAGGTGACGCCGCACTTGCGGTGGCCGTCCAGGTGGTACTTGCCCTCCTCCGGGAAGAACTCGACGGTCCCGGCAAAGCCGCCGGCCGGACCCAGGGTGAGGGCCCGTGCCATAGCCGAGTAGGAAAGCTCCGTGTCGAAGAGGTTGGCTTCCCGACCCAGCTTGGAGGGGGAATGGGCGTCGGAGTTGCTCACCAGCGTTCTTCCGTCCAGGCCCGACACCCGCCAGTTCATGGGAGGATCGGAAGAAAGCCCGGTCTCCAGGGCGTGGATGTGCTCCGAAAGATCGCCGTAGCAGTCGGATATGGCGTCATAGCCCGACTTGCTCCCCAGAAGGGAGAACCACGGGGTCCAGACATGGGCGGGGATGAAGATGCCCTCTTCCGAGGTTTCCAGCATGAGGGCCAGAAGGTCGCGGGAGCTCAGGCCCAAGATGGGCCGCCCGTCGGAGCGGATGTTTCCGATGGCGGACAACCGGGCGGAGAGCTTGCGGGCGCTCTCCATGTCCGGCATGAGAATCAGGTTGTGGACCTTGCGGGTGGCGCCGTCGTGCTTGTATATGTTGGAGATCTCCACGGAGAGGATGAAGCGCACCTCGCCCCGGCAGGACGCGGGCACGCCCTCGTCCGCCTTTTTCGCCAGGTCGTCCCGCAGACGGAAAAGGCCGGGCTCGGCCGGGACCAGGCTCTCGGAAAGCTCGGTGAAATAGGCCGGATGGGTGAAGTCCCCGGTGCCCACCACCGTGATGCCTTTTTTCTGGGCCCAGTGGTGCAGCGAGAAGACGTCGCAGTCCCGCGCCGTGGCCCGGGAGTACTTGGAATGGACATGGAGATCGGCGATGAATTTCATGGCCGGACCTTAGCAAAAGCTCGTTTCGGAAGAAACCACAATTTGGGGGGAGGGGCTGCTTGCAAGGGCCTCGTGTTTTCTCTATGAAGCAGGGCATGAAAGAGGAAAACCAAAAAAAACGCCCCCGGAAGGAGGACTCCCCTGCGCGGCTGCGGGCGGCCGTTGCCCGGTGCATGGCACGGGACGTGCCGGTCTTTTCGCGGGAGCTTTCCCGGCTTTTGCAAAAGGACCTCCGCGACCCGGAGACCAAGGCGGCGCTGGCGCGTCTTTCCGGCCGCATCGCCGGTTCGAGGAAGCTAGTCGGCCGCAGGCGGGCCCTGGTCCCGGATCTTCTGTTCCCGGAGAACCTGCCCATCAGCGCCAAGGCGCCCGAAATCATCCGGGCCGTTTCGGAGAACCGCGTGGTGGTGGTTACCGGCGCCACCGGCTCGGGCAAGACCACCCAGATTCCCAAGATGTGCCTGGCCGCGGGCCGCGGCCTCACGGGGGTCATCGGCTGCACCCAGCCCCGGCGCGTGGCGGCGCTGTCCGTGGCCCGGCGCATGGCCGAGGAGCTTTCCGACGACACGGGCGACCTGGTGGGCGTCAAGATCCGCTTCTCCAAAAAAGGGGCCGAGGAGCCGCTCATCAAGGTAATGACCGACGGCATCCTCCTTTCCGAAACCCAGACCGACCCCCTGCTCTCCTTCTACGACACCGTCATCGTGGACGAGGCCCACGAGCGCAGCCTGAACATTGACTTCATCCTGGGGATCCTCAAAAACCTCCTGTCCCGGAGGCGGGACCTGCGCGTCATCATCACCTCGGCCACCATAGATACCGAAAAGTTCTCCCGGGCCTTCGGAAACGCCCCCATCATAGAGGTTTCCGGGCGCATGTATCCGGTTTCCGTGCGCTACCGGCCCCTTTCCGCAGGCACGGGAGACGGCGACGAGGGCGACCATGTTTCCGCCGCCGTCTCCGCCGTGGAGGAGATCCTTTCCTCGGGCCGACCCGGCGGCGACGTTCTGGTGTTCATGCCCACGGGAAACGACATCATGGAGGCCTGCGACGCCCTGGCGGGGAAAAATTTACGCCATGCCACGATTCTGCCGCTCTATGCCCGGCTCACCGAGGCCGAGCAGGCCCGGGCCTTCGCCCCGGTCAGCGGCACCAAGATCATCGTCTCCACCAACGTGGCCGAAACCTCCCTCACCATTCCCGGAATCCGCTACGTGGTGGACACGGGATTGGCCCGCATCTCGCTCTACAATCCCCGGACGCGGGCCAACAGCCTGCCGGTGAAAAAGATCTCCCAGGCCTCGGCCGAGCAGCGCAAGGGCCGTTGCGGCCGCGTGGCCGACGGCGTGTGCATCCGGCTTTATGAAGAAGACGACTTTCTCGAAAGGCCCGAGTTCACGCCCCCGGAGATCCTGCGGGCCAATTTGGCCGAGGTCATCCTCCGCATGCTGGCCCTCCGGCTTCCGGACCCGGCCCGCTTCCCCTTTGTGGACAGCCCGCCGCCGCGGGCCGTGGCCGACGGATACGCGGTGCTGGCCGAGCTCTCCGCAACGCGGCCCCGGGAAGACGGCGAAGGGGTCGTTTTGACGGAAACCGGCCGGGTCATGGCCCGGCTTCCCCTGGACCCCCGGATCTCCCGCATCCTCCTGTCCGCCCACCGGGAGAAATGTCTGGACCACGCCGCCGTGGTGGCGGCGGCCCTGTCCGTGGTGGACCCCCGCCAGAGGCCGCTTTCCGAGGAGACGCTGGCCGACGCATGCCACCGGAGGTTCTTCGACCCCGTATCCGACTTCGTGACCATCCTGAACCTCTTTTCCGCCTGCTTCTTCGAGGGATCAAGGCAGCGGAGCAACTCCGAAATCCGGCGCTTCTGCAAGGAGAACTACCTGTCCTTCATCCGGGTGCGGGAATGGCGCGAGGTTCTTTCCCAAATCCGGAGCATCCTCCACGAGGAGGGATTCCTGGGCGAGGAGCCCTTCTCCGCCCTCGATCTCATGGACGCGGACCTTTACGCGAGCCTGCACCGCTCGATTTGCTCCGGCTACCTTTCCCAGGTGGCACTGCAGAAGGAAAAGAACGTCTACACCGCGGCCCGGGGCCGCGAAGCCGTGATCTTTCCCGGCTCCAGCCTGTACAACCGCGGCGGCAAGTGGATCGTGGCGGCCGAGCTCTACGAAACCTCCCGGCTCTTCGCCCGGACCGCGGCGGCCATTGACCCGGCCTGGTTGGAGGACCTGGCCGGAGACCTGGTGAAGAAGTCCTACTCCCACCCCCGCTTCGACAAGTCCCGGAGCGAGGTGGTTGCAGACTGCCGCCTGAGCCTCTATGGCCTTCCCATCGTGGAGGGAAGGGTCGTGCCCTACGGGCCGGTGAACCCGCAGGAGGCTTCGGAGATCTTCTTTCAGCAGGCTCTGGTGGAGGGGGAGGCAAAGGAGGTCCTGGGTTTTGCCCTGCACAACCGCAAGGTGAAGGAGGAGGCCCTGGACATGGAGGAGCGCCTGCGCCGCCGCGACCTCTACGCCGGGGATGGGGCGCTCTGCTCCTTTTACCGGGAACGGCTGGGCGAGGTGGCCAGCGTCTCCTCTTTACGGAAGATCCTCCGCGAACGAGGGGGCGAGGCCTTCCTGCGCGCGAGCCTTGCGGACGTTCTGGCGCAGTTTCCCGACGCGGAGACCCTGTCGCTCTTTCCTTCCCGCATCAAGATCGCGGGCCGGAACTTCCCCGTGCGCTACCGCTTCACCCCCAGCGAGGAACGAGACGGCGCTTCGGTCCGCATTCCCGCGGGCCTGGTTTCCTGCGCCTTGGCCAACGAGCTCGTATGGGCCATTCCCGGCCTTTTGCCGGAAAGGATCTCGGCCCTCATCCGCGCCCTGCCCAAGAGGCTCCGGGTGGCTTTCGTCCCGGCGGCCACCGCCGTGGAGCGCCTGGCTGCGGAAATGAGCGGAAAGAGCCACCGCGCCCCCTTCCTTGCCGAGCTTTCCCGGGCCGCGAAAAAGCTCTATGGCGTGGACGTGCCCGAGTCGGCCTGGCCGGTTTCCGCCATCCCCCCCCACCTCCTGCCCAGACTCTGCGCCTTGGGGCCGGACGGAAAAGTGTTGGACGCCGACCGGGACGTGGCAAGGCTCTCCGCCCGCGTGGAGGCGGACCGGGAGAACGCGGCCCGGGACCTCATCGCCGCCGCTCGGGAGCGTTTCGAGAAAAGGAACCTGACCGCCTGGACCTTCGGCGACCTGCCCGAGGCGGTGCCACTCTCCGGCAACCCGGACATGGGCCCCTTTGCCTACCCCGCCATTTCGCCCGCTAAAAGCGGCTCCGGAGCCGATCTGCTTTTGTTCATAAGCCGCGATGCGGCAGCGGCACGGCACCCTATGGGCCTGGCTGCCCTTTTCGAAGCGGCCAACGCCCGGGACTGCTCCCAGATCAAGAAGGCGCTTCTCCTGCCGCCTGCCCGGAAGGGCCCTTCCCTGCCCCTGCTGGACCCCGGCGAGGTTTCGGTTTCCCTTTTCCGGGCGCTACTTTCCGGGCTGCTGAAAAACGTCCGCACGCAGAAAGACTTTTCCGAAAAATCCCGGCTTGCCGTATCCTTTTTGCTTCCCCGGGCCGTGGAAAGCAAACAATCCGCGTCCGCGGTCCTTGGCGCCATGCAGGCCCTGGCCGCCGAGCTGGGAGCCCTTTTCCTGCGCGCCGGAGCCAACCGGGTGCTCCAGGAAATTCTGGCCGAAATTCGAAGCGAAGCACGGGCCCTTGCTCCGGGTAGCTTTCCCGAGCTTTACCCGGAAGAGCACTTCGCGGACCTGGCCCGTTACCTGAACGCCCTTTCCGTGCGCGCCCGGCGCGCAGCCGAAAACCCGGAGCGCGACCGGCAGAAGAAAGCCAAGACGGCCCCCTTCGATACGGAGCTTGTACGGCTCGCCGGGGAGCTTTCGAAAAAACCTTCGGAGGAAAAGGTCCGGGCCGTCACCGAGCTCTTCTTCCTGGTGCAGGAGTACAAGGTCTCGGTCTTCGCCCAGGAGATGGGGACCCGGGTGCCGGTTTCGGAAAAACGCCTGGCAGCCGCCCTGGAAGCGGTCAACGAATTGGTGCCATCGCCGGAGTAGGCGCCGCTGGGCCCGCCCCGCTAGCGGGACAGGTCCACCTCGGGATGATACTTCTCCATGCAATCCGGGCAGATGCCGTGGCTGAAGGTGGCTTCGGAGTGGTTCGCCAGGTAGGCCTCCAGGCGGTGCCAGCACTCCGTCTCGGACCGGATTTTGTGGCAGTACATGCAGATGGGGATGATTCCCTGAAGGGTCTTGATGTGGTCCAGAGCGTTTTTCAGCTCCGCCACACGGGCCTCCAGGCGCCTGGTGAGGGTAACGATGCGCAGGCCGGCCATCAGACGGGCCTTGAGCTCCTGGGCGTCAAAGGGCTTCACGATGTAGTCGTCCGCACCCTCCCCGAAGCCCTGGACCACCTTCTCCTTGTCGTCCAGGGCCGTCACCATGATGACATAGGTCCCGTCCAACGGCTTTTCCGACCGGAGCTTCCGCAGGACCGCAATACCGTCCATGTGAGGCATC
>JBFMHL010000084.1:0-13021 GCA_040753055.1 Thermodesulfobacteriota bacterium
CCCCTCCAAAAGAAACCGTCACCTGGGCTCTCGGCTCCCTCGCAGCACACTGCATATTCTGCAGAACTTATTATCTTGTTTGCCTTCTCCGGCTCCTGTGCTATTAGACGTAAATACAAGACATAGTTGAGTAGTATTCCACGGTAGGTTGGGTGGTTCTGAGCGAAGCGAGGGTTCATCCAACAATTGCTGACGACGGCTTTCATTTGATAGGTGCTTGTTGGGTTTGTAAAAATCAATCCAAGATAGTTGTTGGGTGAACCCGACCTGATGGCCGGAACCACCCAACCTACGCAGCTCTCCCCCCCTCTCTGGGACCTTATAGAAAAGGTGATAAGTATTGTGTCCCTGGAATCGCCCGGAATTCCCGGAGATTGAGTCGTTTGAGGCGCTTCGTATTGTAGTCAATAAGTTAGAAGCTGTTTCATAACCCCGGATCACGTTTCAGGGCAAGGCGCGGGCCGACGAAAAAGCGGAGCATACGGTTGGTATGTGAGCATTTTGAGAAGGCCCGGAACGCCGCCCTGGGGCGTCAGATGGGGTTATGAAACAGCTTCTAAGCCAGTGGTGTCAATCATTGCCTATCTTTGTTGAAATTCATCATCGTTTAGCTTGGCGCATACGACAGGACTATGGATAATGGCATTGATATTAAGCCAAAGTGAAAAGGAGGATAATATGGCCCCAAAAAAATTCTCTATTGCAGCTTTAGTGGCCGCAGCAACGATATCATTTATTATATCAGGAATTGGAGGTGCACTACTTTCTGAGTGGTTGGCGCGTCCAAAGCCCCTAGTTACAGTTAGTGCGCTTGGGTTTACAGGAGCAGATAAGCAAGTCGCAACTTCAGATGCGCTGAGAAATATTACAAATGATTCAAAATGGTTTAAGGAATATCGCAAATTTGAATCGTTTGAAAAACTTGCTAAGGATTATAAAAAAACAGAGGAACTAAAATTGAATTTAGAACGAGCTCTTACTTTGATTGACGATTGGCTGAAATCAAATGAACACATTTGTCAGGGTGAAAATCAACTTACATTAAAAGAGCTGGATGCAGTTCCATTTATGCAAGAAGAAATTATTTGCTCATCACTGTTTGGTATGGCGTTACGAGGAGAGTTTGAGAATGTACCAGTACAGATTAGTGTCTTAAAAAATTGCAATCTCGTCACAGAACTAGCTAAAGATAAATTTCGATATATTCTTTATATGAGAGAAAAAAATATTGTCTTTCCGTTTGATGCAGCCAAAACAAAGACAGAAGTGGGATTTATGGAAAATTTGGCCTATTCTTTTGCCGCTGGCAATGGGAAAAATATTGTTTATTATATGCAAAAAGCGTCAGAAGCCTCTAATCGTGAAATTAGATTATTGACAGGCCTTCTTGGTGAGTTGGAAAAATCTATGAATCCTGCCACAGCGTTATCGGTTAGAGCAGAAGTATTTAATTCAGGCAGAAAGCCTCTTGTAGTTAAGCCTTATGCTTTACTACGAGTCGTAAATGATGACGTTGAACGAAGAGATTATTTGCTTCGGTTAACTACCTTATTAAGCGCCGAATCTGTAAACTTCTCTAATAAATACCAGGAAGATGGCGGAGATGTCGTTGTTGAAGGATTCCTACCGACCTTGGAGGATCGTAGTTACGTTCTCGTCCCGCCGAATGATTCAATAAGATTGCAATTAGCATCCGATGAAGCGTTGGGAGAAGCTGGAAGCAAACTTCGTGCAATATATAATGCGAATGTCCTTAGGGCAAAACTTATTCTTGTCACCGATGCAGGTGAACAAATTGCAAGTGACCCAACTATATTCGGTGCATCTGCAAATGCCGATGTACAAAGAGAGCTCTTAGGGGCCGAGTAACCCTGTAGGATGGGTGACCCTGAGCCAAACGAGAGCTCATACACCAATGGATGCCAGCCGGCTGCCATGTGTTTGGACAGCTTGACTTCAGAGATACGGGCTCTCCAGAACCACGATGCCACTTCTCAAGATTGAAGCGACGAGAGGCTTTGAACCTGCAGATGGTATCGATACCCGTTTTGACCAAATATGGCCAGCCGAGGAGGTAGCGTCAACTGTAGCAATCCGGTGCCAAGCTGCGAAGCACAAGAGGCGCGGGTGGCACAGATACCCCATCGGAGGCCGAGAAATAACAAGCTTGGGTTGCTCCGGAAAGAATTGCCGGGGTGCGAAGCACCAGAGGGTTAACACGGGCGATGATGGTTGAGCGGACCTGACATATCAGGACATCGGGGCGGACCTTTTGCCCTTTGGTAACCGGCAGCTATTTGCCGGTGTCCCCCTGCCTGGGCCGTCTGAAGCGCCGGGAGTCCATCCCCAGCTGGCATTGCGGACGGCACTGATCTCCCATCGGAGGCAGAGGCTGGATGGCTCCGCCCGCCGGGCCGGAACCACCCAACCTGTCCGGCTGAAAAAAGCCGTCAATTCCCGCCGTTCTCGGTAAAGTATTGTTGTATCCGGTCGGCGGCGTTTTGCCTCACGTTGAAGAAATAAAACGGGTAGTCGTAGGTGTGATAGATGCCGTTGGCATTGTAGTCGGCCTCGTTGACGGTGCTGCAGATCACAACGCCCCTGGCGATGTTTACGCAGGCATCGGCAAGGCCCGTCACGCGCAGGATTTCGCCATATTCGTCCAGCACCGGGGTCCCGCCGGTTGCCGGGTTCAGCTGCAGGGAGCCACGATTTTGCTGGGCGGTTGCCGGAACCTCTTCCGTTGTCCACGTGATCGGATTGATGGCGATGCCGCCGGGCTGCGTGACGGGATTCGTGATGGCGAGGACGGGGGCCTCGGTGTTCCAGGAGACGATGACTCCCGTGTCGTTGCCGCCCGTGGCGAACTTCAGGTGCGGGTTCTCGGCCAGGTATTCCGGGGTGATGGACTGTCCAACGACATAGGCTGCGATCATCCGCTGATAAACATCCGGGTGCGCTTCCATGTAGCCAGACAGGAGAAACTTGAGCACGGCCGAACCCTGCGAGTGCCCGACCAGGATGAACGGGCGCCCGTTGTTGTAATGCTGCAAAAAGTATTCGAATGCCGCGGTGACGTCAATCAAAGGCTCTTTTTGAATGTTCTCGTCCTGCTGGGCAAATGGCAGAGCCAGCTGATACGCTGCGTCCACCTGCCGGTAGAAGGGCGCGTAGATGTTGGCGTAGGGGGCGAAGGCGACGGCCTGCCTTTGATAGGCGGCCTTTGCACCCTGCATCATTTTCGCGTTATTGACGGCGCAGAAATTGGGGTCGCTGGGAGAGGCCTTGCTATAGGCGGTCGGATATACGTAAAAAACGTCCACCGTCTTGTCGGGCGTGGAAGGGGCTTCCAGCCAATGCTTTGCTTGTGAATAATCGGTGGGCACGATAATAGTTATACCGCTGGTATTGTATTCTGAAGAATCGCACCCGGCACAAGAAAAAATACAAAATATTGCAATAATTGCTAATGTAATAGAACTATTTTTCCTCATATGATGTCACCTTTGGCTTATAGAAGCTGTTTCACAACCCCATCTGACGCCCTGGTGCTGCATTCCTTCGCCTTCTCAAAATGCTCACTACAAACTGGTTGCTCCGCTTTTTCGTCTTTCCCGCGCCTTATCCGAAAACGTGCCCCAGAGTTGTGCAACAGCTTTTGACGCGGGTGGCACCGGCAACTGGTTTCCGGCGCCCGAAGGGCAGGAGGCTCTTCACGGACGGCTACCGGAGGGCAGGCAGCTCCCTTGGGATTACCGATCCCGCCCGCCCCGTGCGAAGGCTTGGCGGGATAGCGCCTCGGGCGCCTTCAATAGCGCTCTCCGGCCGTCTTTTGCGGCAGGCGGCTTCGAATCTCCGCCAGCTCTTCGGCGGTGAACCGCACCTTCCCGGCCCCCAGGTTTTCCTTTAGGCGTTCGATGCGCCGCGTGCCGGGGATTGTGAAGATGTCCTCGCCCTGGGCCAGCACCCAGGCAAGCGCCACCTGCGCTTCCGTCGCGCCCTTCCGGGAGGCGATGTCCCGGACCAGCGTGACAAAGCGTGCGTTCGCAGCCAAGGCTTCGGCGCTGAAGCGCGGGTTCTCGAGCCGCCAGTCGCTCGCGTCGAGCGCCTCCCTGCCGGGGATCGCGCCGGTTAAGAAGCCGCGGCCCAGCGGCGCATAGGCCACGAAGGCGATGCCCAGGTCCCGGCAGGCCGCAAGGATCCCCTCCTCCTCCACGTTCCGGGTCCAGAGCGAGTACTCGGTCTGCAGCGCGGTGATGGGATGCACCGCATGGGCTGCGCGGATCTGCTCGGCGGAGAACTCGCTCACGCCGATGAAGCGCACCTTCCCTTCCTCCACCAGCCTTTTCATGGCGCCCACGCTTTCCGTGACGGGCACCTCCGGGTCCGGGCGATGCTGGTAGTAGAGGGCGATGGCCTCGATGCCCAGGCGCCTGAGGCTTTTCTCGCAGGCTTCCTTCACGTATTCCGGCCGGCCGCAGAGCCCCAGCCATTCACCGTTCTCCCCCCGCCGGACGCCGAACTTCGTCGCCACGGTCACCTTGTCCCAACGGCCCGAAAAGGCCTTGCCCAGCAGCTTTTCGTTGTGCCCGGCCCCGTACATGTCGGCGGTGTCGAAGTGGTTGACGCCAAGCTCGATGGCTGCATGCAGGGTCTTGATGTGGGCCGCCTCGTCGCGCGCTCCGCCGTAAAACTCCGACATGCCCATGCATCCGAGGCCGATGCGGCCGACCCGAAGGCTGCTGTTGCCCAACGTGGAGGGATTGGTCATGGAAGTATCTCCTGTAATGACGGGCGATGCGGAGTGGTGCGCGGGCTTTATCAGCCGCGATTTTCGTTGCATCTTATGAAATTCGGTATCCGGGAACAAGGGAATTCCCTATCCCTTGGCCTGCCCCATTGACTGGACCATCAAAGAAGTTAGAATCCGATGGACAGATCATCCCTGCCATCCTGGATCGAGGATGGCAGCGACACCCTCCAGCGGGGGCATCCATGGACATATGCGGTTGTGCGGCGGCAGTCGATACGCCGGGGCGGTTGGCAGTCGTCACCGGCGCTTCCAGCGGGCTCGGCGCCGAGTTCGCCCGGCAGCTGGCCGGGCAGGGATACGGTCTGCTCCTCGTCGCCCGGCGGCGCGAGCGGCTGCAGGAGCTCGCTACCACGCTATCGGCCAACCACGGCATCGCGGCCGAGGCGCTGGCCGTCGACCTCGGCGCGCGGGCCGAGCTGGAGGCCCTGGCTGCCCGGCTGGCAAACGAGCCGGTCGAGCTGCTTGTAAACAACGCCGGGTTCGGGATTACCGGGCGCTTCTTCGATATGGACGTGGCCGTTTGGGAGCGCATGGTCCGCGTGCACGTGGACGCTGCCCTCCTCCTTACTCACGCCGTGCTGCCGGGCATGATGGCCCGCGACCGCGGGGCCGTGGTGAGCGTTTCATCGCTGGCTGCCTTTGCGGCCATGCCCGGCAACGTGGTTTACGGCGCCACCAAGAGCTTTCTCCATTCCTTCACCCGGAGCCTCGATCTGGAGCTGGCCAGCCGGAGCTCGCGCGTGCGCGTCCAGGTGCTGTGCCCCGGCTTCACCCGCACCGAGTTCCACGCCGGCATGCAGGACGAGACGGCGCATATCCCGGGCTGGGCCTGGATGCCGGCAGTCGAGGTCGTCGCCGCATCGCTGCGCGCGCTGGAACATAACCAGGTGGTCGTCGTGCCCGGATGGCGAAACAGGCTGATCGTCGAGCTCCTGGATGCGATCCCGGCCCGGGTCCGGCGGCGTCTTGGCATGTGGCTCGCCCGCCGCGCGAAATGGCCGGAATGAAGGGCAAGGCCCTGCGCCGACGGCTTTTTCTGTGCGGCCGTTCCGGGTATGGTTTTCCCGGCAGCCCGGGAAAGCCCGCCTCATGGGTCCGGACAGAAAGCCACCGGTCAGGGGCCGGCTAGCGAAGCCCGCGTACCACTCCCCCTACAACACCCGCCAGGGGCGCAAGGCCGGATGCGCCGATCAAGATACGCCCGGAAACGGAAACCGCATTGCCCGCGCCAAGCGCCACGAAGACATCTCCGCCGGCGAGGAAGAGCGCGCAGAGGCCCAGGAAGAACAGGACCAGGCCTTTGAGCACCTTTCCGTGGTCGCTCGCGAGGACCATGATCCCGGAGAGGAAAAGGCCCGCGCCCCCTAAGAGGCTACCCGCCACCATCCCCCCGATGGAGACGTGGGAAGGGTTTTGAGACAGGCCGGGAAAAACCAGGACTCCGCCTATCATCAAAAGCGCCGGAGCAAGTTGCCGTTCCACCAGCATGGTCGGTTCCTGTCAGAGGCAAAAGGGCAGAGGGAACTTATCTCAACATACTTTTTCTATGGGTGATAGTGCGACTTTCGCATGTTTTCTTTTCCGGTTCAAGACGGCGTGTGTTGTCATTATGGGCAGGAACCACAAGGCAGCCGCGCTTGAGCCCGCATTCCTCTTTCCCGGAGAATTTTCCCCTCCGGGTGGCATGTTCCGTTTCCCGTGCTAAGGAATGGAAACATGGGACACGCGCCCGGTTTGCCCGCGGAGAAGCGTGCGGCCAGGCCTTCAGAGCCCCCCCGAGTCATGCGGTTCAACCGCTGCAAAATACCCCCTCCGGCCGTAGAGAAGTCATCAAGTTCCAAGAACTCCCATCAGGAGGATTGGCCATGACCAGAACGCGCACGGGTCTTTTCACTGTCCTCGTGATCACGGAAGGCAAGAATGTGGCCAAGTATGAAAACGGGGTGTACGTAGGGCAAATCTGGCAGTTCGACGACGGGCCCTATGGGATAGCCTGCCCGGCAACAGGCAGCGTCGAGAAGAAAGCTGACAACGCGGCGGGTGCGGCAACCTGTTGCCGGGGGCGGAGCATAAGAAGTTTCTCCCCGTGCGGCAACGCGGCCTCGGGGTAAGGATAATCCAACTCTTCCCCAAGGGGTTTTCCCTTTCCTTCGCAAAATGCCTTTCTTTTTATTACTGGATCGCTTCTCCTAAGCTTTCAGCATTTCCGCGAGCCTCTTTTTGATGAAGGCGGCCAGCTCCCGGGCCTGGTCCTCCGTGATCTCCGGAACATCGCCCGCCAGTGTTTCCACGTCCTCTTCCGGCAGGCCCGTGGTTTTGGAGACCAGGAAGGTTTCGATGTCGGAGTCGGGGAGCTTGCGTCCGCAGCCGCCGGCGGTTCCCATGAAGGTTCCGTTCACGAAGATGGGCACGGCCACGCGGACCATTCCCGCGTCGCACTCGGAGATGACGGCTTTTTGGGTCTTCTCCGCTTCGGCCATCATGTTCTGGGATGCGATGGAGCAGATGGCGGCCAGCGCGTCTTTTTTGTCCTTGATGGCGGGGCAGAGGCGGTTCACGAACTCGTGGTCGCCGGTGAAGGTGAAGCCGTCCTTGTCGTAGACCATTCCCATGAGTCCGAACTTTTCCTGGATTTCGTGCTCGAGCTTTGCCCAGGCTTCTTTGGGCAGGATATCGGCAAGCTTCATATAAAAAAAACCTTTCCTTGGGATCGCGATGACGGAAACAAGGGGTTTCCGGGCGCAACTGGCTGCGTCCGGCACGGAGTGCATCCTACCACATGGTCCTGGTTTGGCAAAGGCGATAGGGCCGGACGCAACCGTCGGCTTTCAAACGCCGACGGTTGCTTTTGCTTGACGCGGGGCCGGGTCGCTTCTAATGTCTCCGGCTTGCGGGGGTCTATAGGATGAACCTTTGCAGGGCCCGGCAATGGCAGGTAAAAAGAAAGAAAAACAGGTTGTTGCAATTGAGGAAAGGCCCGGCTTCTTCCGGCGCCTTCTCCGTTTTTTTCGGAAGCTCGTCTTTCGGACGGTGCTTCTCTGCCTTTTCCTTCTCCTTTTTTACCATCTCTATGTTTTCGGCAAGGTGCTCTGGTACTGCCGGGTAAATCCTCAGCAAAGCGCCTTCATGACCCGGGAGCTGGCCCGGCTCCGGCAGACCAACCCCAAGGCCGAGATCTTCCATATCTGGGTGCCCTACGAGAAGATCAGCAACAACGTCAAACGCGCCATCGTGGCTAGCGAGGACGCCAAGTTCCTGGAGCACGAGGGCTTCGACTGGGAGGCCATGCAGGACGCCTGGGAGAAGAACCGGAAAAAGGGACGCATCGTGGCCGGGGGTTCCACCATCAGCCAGCAGCTGGCCAAGAACCTCTTCCTGTCCTCCAGCCGCTCCAAGATCCGCAAGGCGGAGGAGGCCGTCATCACCGTGATGATCGAGCAGGTGTTGAGCAAGAAGCGCATCCTGGAGATCTACATGAATGTGGTGGAGTGGGGCGACGGAGTTTTCGGCATCGAGGCCGCCGCCCGGCACTACTACAACAAAAGCGCCGGAAAGCTGACCACAAGCCAGGCCGCGCGTCTGGCTTCCATGCTCCCCAGGCCCAAGTACTACGACAGCCATCCCAACTCCCGCGCCTTAAGCCGCAAGGCCGGCATCATCGAACGCCGCATGCGCTACGCCGAAGTGCCTTAGAAGAAAAAGAATCTACAGGCAGAAAAAGAATTTTGGGAGAGGGCGGCTTCCGCTCAAACTATGGCTTTCTTTGGGAGGGGGTTCCCCCAAGAATATTAGGCAGTTGTCTTAAAAAGCAGTTGGCAAAATAAAAAAGGCCGGGATTGCTCCCGGCCTTTTGCTTTTCTGGTGGAGATGAGGGGGCTCGAACCCCTGGCCTCCGCATTGCGAACGCGGCGCTCTCCCAGCTGAGCTACATCCCCTGAGGTATTACGAAGATGGGCAAATAGCACGCCGATCCCGTGGGGTCAATGGATTTTTCGCGCGTTCCCCCGGAAATCCGGGGACCGCGATTTGTCCGACCGCCCTGGCGTCCGGCGTTTTTGCCGTTTACATTAGGGCCGCCAGCCTTTATTGTCTGGTGGGACGGAAAGAGCCCGCCCGAACCGTGCACAGGATTCAGAGTCCAGGAGGTCTGCCATGCTTGCCGAGCTTGACGAAAGAATTGGTCATATCCAGGAGCAAATTGCAAAGCTCAAGGACTATCTTTGACGTACCCAAGCTTTCCGAGCGCCTGGCGGCCCTGGACGCCGTCGTGGCCAAAGATGATTTCTGGGAGGACCAGGACCGCGCAAAAAAGGTGCTGAAGGAACGGACCCAGCTGGCCGCGGCGGTGGAGTCCTACCAGAAGCTTGCGGCCGAGCTGGAGGATGCCCGCGTGCTGGGCGAGCTGGCTTCCGAGGAGAACGACCAGGAAACCGCCCGGGAGGCCGCGGCGCAGCTGGACGGAGTGGAGGCCGGCATCCGCCGCCAGATGCTTTCCCGCATGCTCTCCGGGGCCGATGACGAAAAGGATGCCATCGTATCCATCAACGCGGGCGCGGGAGGAACCGATGCCCAGGACTGGGCCGAGATCCTTTTGCGCATGTACCTGCGCTGGGCCGACCAGAAGGGATACAAAACCGAAATCATTGACACCCTTCCCGGCGACGAGGCCGGAATAAAGTCCGCCACCTTCTCGGTGGAAGGGCCCTATGCCTACGGCTATCTCAAGCTGGAGGAGGGCGTGCACCGCCTGGTGCGCATCTCTCCCTTCAACGCGTCCGGCAAACGCCACACGTCCTTTTCCTCCGTAGCGGTTTTCCCCCAGGCCGACGAAGAGATCGAGATCGAGATCGCGGAGAAGGATCTCCGCATCGAGACCTTCCGCGCCAGCGGGGCGGGCGGCCAGCACGTGAACAAGACCAGCTCCGCGGTCCGCCTCGTCCACATCCCCACGGGGATCGTGGTGTCCTGCCAGCAGGAGAAGTCCCAGCACCGGAACCGCGATCTGGCCATGAAGGTGCTGAAGGCCCGCCTGTATCAGAAGGAAAAGGAGGAGCAGGAGAAGAAGCGCCAGAAGGTTTATGACGAAAAGGAGGACATTGCCTGGGGCAGCCAGATCCGTTCCTATGTGCTCCAGCCCTATCAGCTGGTGAAGGACCACCGGACCGCAATGGAGGTGGGAAACGTCCAGGCGGTCCTGGACGGCGACCTGGACGGCTTCATGGAGCAGGCGCTCCTTTCCCGCAAGACCAAGGCTGCGGTCCCGGCGGCGAACGATGTGCCTTGAGCGGTTTTTCTGCTATACTGAAAAGAACCCGGCAGCTTGTTTCAAAGACCGAGCAACGAACCGTTCCGGAGCAAAGCAGCCCTGCCTTTGCCTTGGCCGGCATTTTGGCTCAGTAAATTGGGAAGCCCATGACCGTACGCTGCGCCACCATCTGCATTGATGCCGATCTGGCGAACGTCTGCCTTCTGGGCGTGGCCGTACGCGGCATCTGCGTGCACGCGGCCTTCACCGAGGTCCAGGCCCACGAGGTCCAGACCTGCGTGGTGGAGGCCGTGAACAACGTCATCATCCATGCCTACTCCCGCGGCTCAGGCAAACCGGTGGAGGTGAACCTCATGGTTCATCCGGACCGTCTCCAGATCGAGGTCTGCGATTACGGCAGGGGCATGGAAAAGCTTCCGGAAGGAAAGCTGGAGTACGACCCCACCGATCTCGACGCCCTGCCCGAGGGCGGTATGGGAATCTTTCTCATCCGCAGCATCATGGACTCGGTAAGCTATCAATCCATTGACGGCAAGAACGTCCTCACCATGGTCCGCATGCTCCCCGGGGAATGCAACGTCCCCAGCCCCCAAGAAGCACGCAGGAAGTAGTCTGCGCGAAAGGCCTTCATCCAGTGGACGAGAGCATCCTCCCCCTTACCCCCGAAATCCTGGATCGCTTGTTCGAAGCCGCATACGTGGTTGATCGGGGGCGCAAGATCGTCTTCTGGAACAAGGCGGCGGAGCGCATTACCGGGTATGCGGCCCGGGAAGTGCTGGGCAAGAGCTGCAGCGAGGACATCCTCCTGCACGTGGACGAGACGGGCAAGACCCTGTGCGCGGTGGACTGCATCACCAAGAAAACCCTGGCCGACGGCCTGCCCCATGAGGGCGAGATCTACTCCTACCACAAGGACGGCCACCGCTTTCCCGTCTCCATCCGGTCCATGCCTTTGCGCGACGCATCCGGCGCGACGTCCGGAGTCCTCAAGGTTTTCGTGGAGCAGGAGGGCACCCGCTACCTCCTGAATCGCCTGGACGAGCTGGAGAAGCTGGCCCTCCTCGACGCCCTCACCCGGCTCCCCAACCGGAGATTTCTGGAAGAGCAGATCGGGGCCGGCCTGAAACGCCTGGAAAGGCTTTCCGTCCCCTTCGGCGTGGTGGTCATGGACGTGGATCGCTTCAAGCAGGTGAACGATAAAAACGGCCACGTGAAGGGAGACGAAGCCCTCGTCCTGGTGGCTAAAACGCTCTCCCACAGCTTGCGGGCCTTCGACACCGTGGGCCGGTGGGGCGGGGACGAGTTTCTGGCCGTCATCATCAACGCCGACGCGCCCATGCTGGCGAAGGTGGCGGAACGCTTCCGCATGCTGGTGGAAAGATCGCGCCTGGAATCCGGCGGCGCGGCCATTCCCGTCACCATATCCGCCGGCGCGGCCGGAGCGGAGAAAAACGATACGGTGGAAACCCTGTTTGCCCGCGCCGACCGCATGCTCTACAAAAGCAAGCAGGAAGGCCGCAACCGGGTGAACGTGTTTCCGGGAGCGGGTCCTTAATTGATCCCCGGCATACGCCCTCCCGAAGAAAGCCCCCATTCCGAGAGGCTCCCCATGCAGTTCGGCCTGATGAACAACCCCATGAATCCCGTTCCCGGCGAGATCGAGGCCATTGCGGACCTGGGCTTCTCCTTCGTGGACCTCACCATGGAAGGCCCCTGCGGAGGCGACGTGGACGTCCCCCTGGTCCGGGATATCCTGGCCCGCCGCAACCTCTTCATCACGGGCCACACCGACCCCTCGCTCCCCTGGGCCTTTCCTTTAAAAAGCGTGCGCAGGGCATGCCTGGCCGAGCTCACCCGCTGCGCCAAGGTCTTTTCCGCCCTGGGCGCAACCTTCATGAACCTCCATGTGTGCTATGCCTGCCCGCCCGCCATGCGCAGCCAAATGGTGGACCTGAACCGGGAAGCGCTCTCCGACATCGCGTCCATGGCCGCGGACCACAACCTGATCCTGGGCGTGGAGAACTTCCTGGCCCCCTTCGACACCGTCGCCGCCTTCCAGACCCTCCTCAACGTCCCCAACACCTGCCTGCACCTGGACGCGGGCCACGCCAATATCGGAAAGAGCAGCACCTCCGACTTCTGCGCCGCGTTTTCCGAACGCATCGGGCACTTGCATTTCTCCGACAACCGCGGCCAAACCGACGCGCACATGCCCATCGGCGCCGGCAACATCAACTGGCGCGCAACCCTCGCCGCGCTCAAAACTGCCGGTTACGACCGGACCGTCACCCTCGAGGTCTTTTGCATGGACCCCGACGCCTGGCGCGCCTACACCGTCCAAAGCCGCCGGCTCATCGAGAACATGATGAACGAAGGAAAAGGGAAACGAAAAAAAGACAAAAGATAAAAGACAAAAGATAAAAGACGAAAGATGTTGGGAAAGCCTTTTCTTTTATGAAAAAAGAAAAGGTTTTCCCAAACCCTTTCCAAAAGAAAACCATAGTATGGGCTCTGCGCCGCTGCTTTTCGCAGGTGCGAAGGGGATTTCCCGTGCCTTGACGGGGGAAAGGGGCGCTTCCCTCCGTTGCATGCGGCATGGGTGTGTTCCGTTTCACTCCGATCCCCGTTGAAATACCCTGGCATAATGTGGCAGATAATAAACAGGCGATCGGAAAATCGCCCCACCGCCACCACTCCCCAAGCTCGCAAAGCCCTTTCGCCTGAATGCCGGCCGCCCTGCATATGCCGGAGCCTTGCCCCGGCCGTCCGCGCCCGGCCCGCGCATCCTACGAAACCGCCGCCCCACGTTTTGGAGAGGAACCCGGCTGTTAGTAGCGGGAGCAGAAAATAGCTCTGTCGGCTTTTCTGGCGGCTGAAGGCTTTTCAAGATTGGCAGTGAGCCTCGAATGGCTGCCTTTTCACCTAGTTCAAAAAGTTTTGAG
>JBFMHL010000085.1:0-7862 GCA_040753055.1 Thermodesulfobacteriota bacterium
AGATCGCCGGGTCCGACCGGGGCGTCCGGGAAAGCGGGGACCTTTTTTTCAACTGCCGGCAGCCCCCCGTTCCTGCTTCCGCCCGCATCGTCTTTGCTTGACAAAAGGCTTTCGCCTGTATACGAAACGTCGTTTGAGGGTAGAAGTCCGGCCCCGGGGCCGTGCCGCTTACCGGTAAAAGGAGGTAATCTTTCCATGGAACTGTTTTCCATACCCCTTGCAACCTTAGTTTACATAGCGCTGGCCGTGTTTGCGGCCGGGCTCGCCTTGAAGGTGCTTTCCTGGTTCGCGCGCCGCCTCGGCCCCGAAGAGCACCCCGTCGGGGTGGTGAAACGGGTCAAGGCGGGCATCTTCGGCGTGTGGAGGTCCATCTTCTCCCGCTCCTTCTTCACGCTCTGCAAGGCCTTTTTCGTGGACGTGATCTTCCAGTGGAAGGTGCTCAAGGAAAGCCGCACCCGCTGGATCATGCACATGCTCCTGTATCTGCCCTTCTTGTTCCTGATCTTCTTCCACGCCCTGGGCAAGTTCCTGTCCGCCCCCATCTGGGGAACCGACTTCGCGGACCTGAATCCCGTCTTCTTCCTGCGCGACATCTGCGGCGTGCTTTCCCTGGCGGGCCTCGGCATCGCGGTCTTCCGCCGCTACATCAAAAAGCCCCAACGCATGGTGAATCGCTTCGGCGACCACTACGCCATCGTGCTGGTGGGGGTCATCCTGCTCTCCGGCGTGCTTCTGATCGGCGTGAAGATCGCCAGCCACGACGTGTTCATGGACATGGTTACGAACTACGGCGGCCTCAACCCCGACGACGACGCCGAGGACGTTGCGGCGCTCACCGCCTACTGGAACGTACACTACGGCCTGTATGCCCCGGAGGTGAAGAGGCCCGTGGACCCGGCGGTCCTGATCCAGGGAAGGGGCGTGAACGAGTCCTATTGCGCCTCCTGCCACGTCTCCACCAAGTACTCTCCCGCGGGCTATGTCACCGCCAAGGTGGTGGGGCCGGCGCTCACCGCGCTCACCTCCGAGTCCGGCGTGAACGCCATCTACTGGATCCACGTGCTTGCCTGCCTGATCGGCCTGGCGCTGCTTCCCTTCACCAAGATGTTCCACATGCTGGCCACTCCGGTGAGCCTTTTCGCCAATGCGGTCATGGGAAAGCAGTCGGCCCCGGCCAATGTCATGACCAGGCGGATCATGGAGCTGGACGGCTGCACCCACTGCGGGACCTGCAGCCTCAACTGCTCGGCCATGATGGCCTTCCAGGTGAAGGGCAATAAGAACATCCTGCCCTCCGAGAAGCTTGCGGCGCTCAAGAAGCTCTCCTGGCGCATGAAGCTCTCCGCGAACGAGCTGGCAGCCCTCTCCCAGGGCGTGTACCTCTGCACCAACTGCGACCGCTGCACGGCCAAGTGCCCGGCGGGCCTCGACCTTCGCGACATGTGGATGTGGGTGCGCGAGGAGCTGCTGGCCCGGGAAGGCGTTGCCGAGCCCCTGGTCCAGACCCAGCTCTCCTTCTTCCGGGGACTCCGCAAGCCCGCGCTGAACGGCCGCCTCTCCGCCTCGGCGGAGAAGTCCATGGCGAAGCTCCAGGGCAACTATGCAAGGCTCATGGACAAGTCCGCCACTGTTCCCCTCACCGGCGACCGTCCGGCGGAGATGGATCCCACCTTCGCGGCCTGCTTCGGGTGCCAGAACTGCACCAGCGTGTGTCCCGTGGTCCAGGGATGCGAGGACCCGGGCAAGACCCTGGGCCTGGTTCCCCACCAGCTCATGGCCTCCGTGGGCATGGGGCTTTCCGAGATGGCCTCCGGCGCGGGCATGGTCTGGCAGTGCCTCACCTGCTACCAGTGCCAGGAGCACTGCCCCCAGAACGTGGACGTCACCGACGTGATCTACGGGCTCAAGAACCTGGCCGCAAAGAAGGCGGGCTAGGCAACCGGCAATGAAAAACCGCCGGTCTTGTGCCGGCCAAGCCATAGAGCGATCATCCAAACCATTGTCGGTATCGAGCCGGCGGTGACATCAGCGCCAAGCGCTTCTGCACACGCCAGCCGGACGGCGATCATGAAAAAGCTATAAAAGGAGCGTGCCCCATGGAATACGCCCTGTTCATCGGCTGCAACATTCCGGCCCGCGTGCCCCAGTACGAGACGTCGGCCCGCGCCGTGCTGGCCCGGTGCAAGGTGGACGTCGTGGATTTTCCCTTGTTCAACTGCTGCGGCTACCCCATGCGCAACGCAGACCGCGACGCCTGGCTGCTTTCCGCCGCCAAGAACCTGGCCCTGGCCGAGGCCAACGAGCTGGAGATGCTGGTCTTGTGCAAGTGCTGCTTCGGCGGCCTGGTCCATGCCCGGCGCGCCCTTCTGGAGGACGCCGACGCCCTGGCCCGCATCAACCGCCAGCTGGCCGAGCTGGGTCTTTCCTACACGGGAAAGTACGCCATCCGGCACCTGTTCACCGTGCTTAGGGACTGGGTGGGCGAGGCGACTCTGAAGAAGCTCATCACGGCCCCGCTCACGGGCGTCAAGATCGCGGCCCACACCGGCTGCCACGCGCTCCGGCCCAGCCGCATCACCCAGTTCGACGACCCGCTGGCGCCCAAGCTCATGGACGGGCTCCTGGCCCTGGCCGGGGCCGAGCCCCTGGACTGGCAGGAGAAGCTCGCCTGCTGCGGCGCGCCCCAGCTCGGGATCAACGACGATCTGGCCCGCTCGGCCATGACCCGCAAGGTCAAGGGCGCCAAGGCGGCCGGCGCGGACTTCTTGGCCACGGGATGCCCCTACTGCCAGCTCCAGTTCGACGTGGTCCAGACCCAGGCAGTCCAGGGCAACGGAAGCAAGCCCCTTCCCAGCCTGGTGCTTCCCCAGGTCCTGGCTCTGGCCATGGGCGCGGATGTAGCGGAGGCGGGTCTTTCCCTGCACAACGTGCCTGCGGAGGGGCTCCTCTCCTTCCGGAAGTAGAGGTTAACAAAAGCTCATAAGCGGCGCCGCGCAGGCGGGCGGGCCGAAATATTAGCGGGAGCGGAAAAGATTTCCATTGGGTTTCTTGCCGGCCGAAGGCTTGGCAAGTTTTGCGCCCCACTGCAGGATTAACGCGAATAGAAATGATTGTTGCTCCCCGTAAGATCAAAGGAGACTTGAAATGGCCAAGGACGCGGTTGGATCGGTGATGGTGGTGGGCGGCGGCATCACGGGCATGCAGGCGGCGTTGGACCTCGCCAACTCCGGCTACTACGTTTACCTGGTGGAACGCACCAGCTCCATCGGCGGCATGATGAGCCAGCTGGACAAGACCTTCCCCACCAACGACTGCGCGATGTGAATCATCTCCCCGAAACTGGTCGAGGTCGGCCGGCATATAAATATCGAGCTGTTGACGCTTTCCGAAGTGAACGAAATTGACGGCGAGGCGGGGAACTTCTCCGTATCGCTCACCCAGTACCCGCGCTACGTGGATGTTTCCAAGTGCATCGCCTGCGGTCTGTGCGCGGAAAAATGCCCCAGCAAGGTGCCCAACGAGTATGAGGGCGGGCTGGCCATGCGCAAGGCCATCTACGTAAAATACGCCCAGGCGGTGCCGCTCAAGTACGCCATTGACGACCGCTTCTGCAACAAGCTCACCAAGGGCAAGTGCGGCGTCTGCGAAAAGAAGTGCCCGGCAGGGGCCATCAACTACAAGGACAAGAAGAAGTCCAAGAAGATCAACGTGGGCGCCGTCATCATCGCCCCGGGCACCGCTGCCTACGATCCGGGAAAGCACGATACCTTCCAGTACCGCAAGTTTCCCAACATCGTGACCAGCCTGGAGTTCGAGCGCGTCCTCTCCGCCTCGGGCCCCTACGGCGGGCACCTGGTGCGCCCCTCCGATCACAAGGAGCCCAAGAAGATCGCGTGGCTCCAGTGCATCGGATCGCGCGACGAGCACCTGGGCGCCAAGGGCTACTGCTCCTCGGTGTGCTGCACCTACGCCGTCAAGGAGGCCATGCTGGCCAAGGACCACTCCCACGAGTTCCTGGACACGGCGGTCTTCTACATAGACATCCGCACCTTCGGCAAAGACTTCGAGAAGTACTACAACCGCGCCAAGGACGAGATGGGAGTCCGCTTCGTAAAATCCAAGGTCACCACCGTGGACTGGGACGAAGCTTCGGGCATGCACGTGATCCGCTATGTGGACGAGTCCGGCAAGCTCTGTGCCGAGGACTTCGACATCGTGGTCCTTTCCGTGGGCCTGGGCACCACCCAGGAAGGCGCGGACCTGGCCCAGAAGCTGGGCGTCAACCTGGACCGCTACGGATTCGCCTCCGGCTCGTCGTTCACGCCGGTGGAGACCACACGGCCCGGTGTGTTCGTCTGCGGCGCCTTCGCGGCCCCCAAGGACATCCCGTCTTCGGTCATTGACTCCTCGGCCGCGGCGGGCGTGGCGGGCAGCATGCTGGCCGCCTCCCGCAAGAGCCTCACCAAGACCGTCCAGGTCCCGCCCGAGCGCGACATCCGCGGCGAGCTCACCCGCGTGGGCGTGTTCCTCTGCCACTGCGGCTCCAACATCGCCGGCGTCATCAAGATGCCCGAGCTGGAAGAGTTCGTCAAAACGCTCCCCAACGTGGCCTATGTCGCCCAGAACATGTTCTCCTGCTCCCAGGACACCCAGGACAAGATGGCCCAGGTCATCAAGGAGCAGAACTTAAACCGCGTGGTGGTGGCCGCCTGCACCCCCAAGACCCACGAGCCCCTGTTCCAGGAGACGCTCACCAATGCCGGCTTGAACAAGTACCTGTTCGAGATGGTGAACATCCGGAACCAGTGCTCCTGGGTCCACAAGGACCAGCCCGAGATGGCGCTCGACAAGGCCAAGGACCTGGTCCGCATGGCCGTGGCCAAGGCCTCGCTCCTGGCCCCACTGCCCGAACCCATGCTCAACATCAACCAGAACGCCCTGGTCATCGGCGGCGGCGTGGCCGGCATGGAGTGCGCCCGCACCCTGGCCGCCCAGGGCTACCATACCTTCATCGTGGAGAAGAACGCCGAGCTGGGCGGGAACGCCCTTTCCCTCCATGAAACCTGGCGCGGGGAGAAGGTCTCCGACTACCTGGCCGGCCTTATCGCCGACGTCACCAAGAACTCCGGCATCACGGTCCTCAAGAACGCCGAGATCAAGGCCGTGGACGGCTTCGTGGGCAACTTCAAGACCACCGTGGCCGTGAAGGGCGCCGACACCCAGGTGCTGGAGCACGGCGTCACCATCATCGCGTCGGGCGCTTCCGAGCTCAAGCCCAAGGAGCACCTCTTCGGCACCGACCACCGGGTCATCACCGGGCTCGCCATGCACGCCCGCCTGGCCAAGGAGCCCGAGTCCCTGAAAACGCTGAGCTCCGTGGCCTTCCTCCAGTGCGTGGGCTCCCGTGTTAAGGAGCGGCCTTACTGCTCCAAGCTCTGCTGCACCCAGAGCATCAAGAACGCCCTTGCCGTAAAGAAGCTCAATCCCAAGTGCAAGGTCTTCGTCATCTACCGCGACATGCGGCCCTATGGCCTCCGGGAAGACCTCTACCGCGAAGCACGGAACGCAGGCGTCGTGTTCGTGCGCTACAACGCCGACGAGCCGCTGGACGTGGCCCGCAAGGACAACAACCTGAGCGTCACCTTCACCGACTTTGTCCTGAACCGCCGTATGGCGCTCTCCCCGGACCTCCTGGTGCTGGCCGCGGCCGTCGTTCCCCAAAAGGAAAACCCGCTGGCCCAGCTCTTCAAGGTGCCCCAGAACGACGACGGCTTCTTCGCCGAGGCCCACGTCAAGCTGCGTCCCGTGGACTTCGCCACCGACGGCGTGTTCGTCTGCGGCCTGGCCCATGCTCCCAAGCCGCTGGACGAGTCCATCACCCAGGCCCAGGCCGCGGCGGCCCGCGCCGTGACGCTGCTGGCCGCAGAGACCATCAACGTTGCCGGCACCGTGGCCCAGGTGGACCAGAGCTGCTGCTCCTCCTGCGGAATCTGCGTGTCCGTGTGCCCCTACTCGGCGCCCAAGTTTGACGAGAAGAGCGGCAAGGCCATGATCGAGTCCACCCTGTGCAAGGGCTGCGGGCTGTGCGTGGCGTCCTGCCGGTCGGGCGCCATCCACCTCAAGGGTTTCGACACCAACCAGATCATGGCCCAGATCGAGAACATCGCGTAAAAGCGAAAGGACCACGGCAAAAGAAAACTGCCTGACAGCAGGAAAGACTTGTGGGGGAGGGGATAAAACCCCTTTTGCAAAAGCGGCTTTTTCCCCCTCCCCCACACATCCTCCCCCTTTCCCGTAAAACTTTTCCCTGCACGGGCCGGGGCCGCGCCAAGCGGATGAACGGCCGGAATGCCCCCCCGAAAACCTCTCGGCAAACCCCGAAACCGCCTCAGGCTTCTTTTCCCCCTTTTCTGTGCGCCCTGTTCTAGTATACACTGGTGGAAACCGGCGAATCCGTGCCCCGCCCCGGCCGGTACCCGTATTCGATGGAAGAGTATCGTTTTTGCGCCCGTGACTTTCGTTGGCCCGAGCCCTTCCCGGCGGAAGACGCCTGCAGCGAGGTGGCAAATGACAACGGCGGAGAACATGACGGATGCAAAGATCCTCATCGTGGACGACGACCAGTACATCGTCCGGCTGCTTTTCGCCTACATGAAAGAGGCCGGGTTCACCAACGTAAGCAGCATCACCGACTCGCGGAAAGCGGTGGACGCATACCTGAGCATAGAGCCCGACCTCCTCATCCTGGACTTGTTCATGCCCTTCTTGGACGGCTTCTCGGTCATGGAACGCATCAAGACCCTTTCCCCGGAACCGCCCAACATCCTGATCCTGACCTTCCTCGACGAGCCCTCCACGCGCACCCGGGCCCTGGACGCCGGAGCCGTTGATGTCCTGGGAAAACCCTTCGGACGCACGGATGCCATCACCAAGATCAAGGCCGCCCTGGCCGCGGGAGAGAAAAAGAAGCAGCCATGAAATTGCTGCATGGACCCTCCCGGCACGGGAAACCCCTTTCCTTCCGCCCGGTATCCCCTTGCTTGAACCGTTTCCTTTTCCCTGCTGCCTTTGCGTTCTCGCGCCGACCGCGAAGCTACCCCACCGAAGCGTTACAGGCATGGACTACTGCTTGCGGCCCATAATGGCAGAAAAAATCGCCTTCAATGGAAAAGGAAACAGCCCCTAAAAAAATAGAACAGACCCCTGGAGAAACTATTTTGATGTGAGTTGTGAAAAAACCTCGCGGGGCGCAGAGATAACCCGACCCTGAATGAGCAGCGCCATACAACTCGGCCTCTCACCGAACGTCCGAAAGAAAGGCACCCGTTGGAACCCGAAACCGACTTCAAAAAGATAGGCGTCCACCTCCTCCTCATCATCATGGCCGTTTCCGGCCTCTGGGGCTTCCTTGCCGGCCTGGACTGGGTCATGGCCCCCTCCCGCCGCGCCTCCATGACCCCCGTCACCGCCCAGGTCCTGGACAAATGGGCTAAGAAAAAAGGCGGCGGGAAAGGTACCTCCTACACCCTCCACGTCCTGGAGCTGCAAAGCAACGAAACCTGCCCCTGCACCGGCTCCGCCCAGGTGGACTCCTACACCTACGACCACACCGCCACGGGCGACTCCACCCCCGCCCTCTGCTACAAAGGCACCTGCTACTCCCCCAAAGACCGCCGATGGGATGCCGGATACCGCTTCCAGCTCTGGCTCTACCTCCTCACCGCCATCCTCTTCGCCGGCATCGAAGCGGTAAAGGTTGTTCGATATTTGAAAGCGAAAAGATGACGAAAAGATAAAAGAAGAAAAGCGAAAAAGTTTTTGCGGGGGAGGGGTGAAAACCCCTTTTGAAAAAGCGGCTTTTC
>JBFMHL010000086.1:0-10060 GCA_040753055.1 Thermodesulfobacteriota bacterium
GGAATCGTGGCTTGCCGATGAAAGGGAAGGCGCGGGCAGGATCTTGGACGGGCGAGGAGCGAAAAAAACCGGGCCGGCACAGGCTGCCGACCCGGCTTCGGGCTATTCCTGATGCGAGCCGGGGGGGCTTGGGAACGGCCCCCCCACCATTTACGGTGCGGCTACTCGATTCCCATGGAGTCGAGCAGGGCGCGGTCAATGAGGCCGGTGACCGGGAGGTTGTTCTGCTTCTGGTATTCCTTTATTCCGGCGCGGGTGACGGGGCCCAGGTCGCCGTCAATCTTGAGGTCGTACAGGCCCAGATCCTTGAGCTTGGTCTGGACGGCCCGGACGCGGTTGAACTGCACGCTCCAGGTAGACTTGAACCTGACCTGCTTGGGCGGTTCCTTGGCCGGGACGATCTCTTCGCCCTCGGGCTCGGCTTCGGCGGCGGCCGCAGGTTTGGGCGCCGGAGGAGCAGCCGGGGCCGCTACTGCAGGTGCGGGAGCGGTCGGAGGCGCCGGGGCCGCCGCAGCGGGCGGAGCCTTGGGAGCGGGAACAGCCGGAGGAGCCTTGGGCGCCGGAGCGGCCGGGGCGGGAGCGGGAGCCGGCGCAGCCGGAGCAACCTCGGGCGCAGCCGGGGGAGCCGGAGCGGCGGCCGGGGCCAGCACCACTTCCTCGGTGACGTCCTCCTCGATCAGAATGGGCCGGGGGGCTTCCTCGCCTACCTTGACCAGCTTGCCTTCCTTCTCCAGCTTCTCCTTGCCTCCGGTGCGGTACCACTTGAGATTCTTCTGGATTTCGGCAAGAAGCGACGCGGGCCAGAGCTTGCCGGTGAACTGGGGCCACACCGAGGTGGTGAGCTTCTTGATCTCGGCGCGCATGGCCTCGGAGTCTTTCACGGGGACGACCCCGTAGCGGATCATGCCGTCCACGCAGGCCTCGGCATCCTTGCGGGTTCCGCCGTTGAACTGGTCCTGGACCTCCGGGCGGACCTTCATCATGCGGGCCTGGTACTTCGCCGGGACCTCGTCCCAGGCCTTCTTGGTCACCACCAGGGCGGCGGGCGAGTAGCGGATCTTGGTGAGGTTCACATACTTGGTGATGGAGTAAAGCTGGGTTCCCACCTGCCAGATGCCGGTGGTGATGTTGGTGTCGGCCACGCCGGAACGGATGGCGGCCGGCGCTTCCACGATGCCCAGGGGGATGGGGCTCGCGCCCAGGGCCTTCATCCAGGCTTCCTCGATGGGGCCGGACCAGGAGAGGATCTTGGCCTTGTGCCAGTCCTCCAGCTTGTCCAGGGGCCATTTGGTGGAGTAGAAGAGGTCGAAGTCCTGGTCTATCCAAAGCAGCAGCTTGAAGCCGCGGTCCAGGTAGTACTTGTCAAAGGTGTCATACATGACCCCGCGCAGGTAGTCCACCTCCTCGAAGCCGTTGAACAGGAAGGGGAGAGCCAGGACGGACCACTCGGTGGAGATCATGTTCGTCCCCACCAGGGTGAGACCGCCTCCCTGAAGCTGGCCGATGGCCATCTTGTTCACGTAGTCGTCGTCGTTTCCCATGACGCCGCCCCAGTAGACCTTCCACAGGATGTTGCCCTCCGTGGCCCGGTCCATGGTGGGGATGAGCACGTCGCGCACCATATTGGCGTAGCCCATGCCCTTGGGAGCCTGGGTGGCCACCTTCCAGCGCAGCTTTTCCGCGGCCAGGCCGGAGGAGGCGCAGAGGGCGAAAACCGCGGTTGCTGCAACGAGCGATACGAAACAGCGCAAGGCGTGCTTCATGGGTTCCTCCTTGGTATGGTGAGTTGAGAAACGTCCCTTTTATTGACGGGAGCAGAAAATATTTCCATGGGTTTTCCAGCAAGCCGAAGGCTGGTCAAGTTTTGAGCCCTCTTGCAGGATTACGCGAATAGAAACAATTCCTACTCCCCGTAATATTCAATGAATCCTGCAGATCTCATGACTGCGCGAAGCAATGCCCCGCACCTTCCCGCCGGCGCCGGGGCATGGCATGCCCCGCAGCCTTAACCACGGGCCACAACTGCCCTGGCGGGGGATCGGGTCCCGGAGTCTCGTTGTCGGGATTCACGTACGCGGATACGGATTTTATGCAATTGTACCGCGCACCACGGGCGCGGTCAATCGGAAGAAGAAAAAGAGGGGCGAAAGCCGCAGGGAAATCACGGCGTTGCCTTCGGGATTCCCCTGCGGCGGGGATCTTGGGGCGGCTATCTGCCCTTTTGGAGGCGCTCCTCGCGCTCGTGGCGCTCCTGGGCCGAGATGGAAAGGGTGGCCACGGGGCGGGCCATGAGCCTTTTTATGCCGATCTCCTCTCCGGTCTCTTCGCAGAAGCCGTAGGAGCCGTCCTCGATGCGCTCCAGCGCCTGGTCAATCTTCTTGATGAGCTTGCGGTAGCGGTCGCGGGTGCGGAGCTCGAAGGCCCACTCGGTCTCCGAGGTCCCCTGGTCCAGGGGGTCCGCCTCCAGCAGCGTCCCTTCCCGCATTCTCTTTACGGTTTGCTCCGACTCCTTCAACAGCTCCTGCTTCCAGTCCAGGAGCCTTCTGCGGAAGAACTCCAGCTGCCGGTCGTTCATGTAGGATTCTTTTTCGGTGGGGGTGTATCCCTCGGGCAGATCCACGTCCATTGCATTCCTTCCTTGGGGTTGATGCCGGGGCGAGTTCCGTTTGTTCCAATAGGTCCGAATTCCGATGGGCCGGACCGGCAGGTCTTCCCTTGCCGGCGCCGCCTCCCGTTTCGGAGAAACAAGATAATGCAGGTCGCGGAAACGGCAATGAGGGCGTCATTGCCTTGGCTTCATTCTTTTGTTAAAGCAGTTCTGCAGCCGCGGTGCTGCCGCAGGACCCGGAGACGCCATGCCCAGGCACGCGAACCGCGACCGTTTCGGAAGGGACGCGGGTAGTTGCGCCGGGCATTGGGGTTCGGGAAAGGGGCTTATACACGCAAATCATCCACTTTGCAACCCGTTTGTAATTATTTACAATGGGTTAAAAAGTATGAAGATTCGGCCAGAACCCAGCTTGGCGATAGGATATCGGAAGGCCGAAAAAAACCGGGGGCCCGCTCCTGCCCGGGCAAGCGCAAGCTCGGAGCTTCCTCTCCCGTCTGCGCTGGAGATCGGACAGGAAGGCGGGAAATTTCTGGTGCTGCGCTTCCCGGAAGGGCCAAGCGCGGAACGGGGTGATCGTCCATGAAGGGAATCCTGCTGGCCGGCGGAACCGGCTCCAGGCTGTATCCCGCGACCAGGGCTTGCTCCAAGCAGCTTTTGCCCGTCTACGACAAGCCCATGGTCTATTATCCCCTGACCGTGCTGATGATGGCCGGGATCCGGGAGATCCTCGTCATCACCACCCCGCGGGACCGCAGCCTGTTCGAGCGTCTTCTCTCCGACGGGAGCCACCTGGGGATATCGCTCCGCTACGCGGTGCAGGATCGCCCGGGGGGGATCGCCCAGGCCTTTCTGATCGCCGGAGACTTCCTGGAGCGAAGCCCCGTGTGCCTGGTGCTGGGCGACACCTTCCTCCACGGGCCCGGGCTGCGGGAGATGCTTTCCCGCGCGGCGGAGCTTTTGCGGGGAGGGCTCATCTTCGGTTACGAGGTGAAGGACCCGGAACGCTACGGCGTGCTCAGCCTGGACGCCGGCGGCAGGGTCACGGCCATCACGGAGAAGCCCTCGCGGCCCGCGTCCAGCTTTGCCGTACCGGGCCTCTACTTTTACGACCACACGGTCCGCTCCATCGCCGAAGGCCTTGTGCCTTCGGGCCGGGGCGAGCTGGAGATCACGGACATAAACCGGGCCTATCTCGACCGTGGCGAGCTTTCCGCCGAGCTTCTGGGAAGCGGGTACACCTGGCTGGACATGGGCACCTTCGAGGACCTGGCCCAGGCTTCCTCCTTCGTGCGCACGGTCCAGGACCGCAGGGGCGGCATGATCGGCTGCCCGGAGGAGATCGCCGCAAGGCTCGGCTACATCGGAAAAAAGGACCTGATCCGCCTGGCGGAGGCCCAAGCCCAGAGCTCCTACGGGAGGTGCCTCATGCGCCTGGCGGACGGTTTTGGAAAGGACGATGCATGATCATTCCGGTAATCCTAGCGGGCGGCTCGGGCACGCGGCTGTGGCCCCTGTCCCGGGACCAGTATCCCAAGCAGCTCCTGCCCCTGTCCGGCCAGCGGACCATGCTTCAGGACACCTTTTTGCGGATCTCCGCCAGCCCGGAGATCGCGCCTCCCATCGTCATCACCAGCGAGAAGTACCGCTTCCTGGTGGCGGAGCAGTTCCGGCAGATGCAGATCACGCCGTCGGCCATCATTCTGGAGCCCGAGGGCAAGAACACGGCTCCGGCGGTGGCCGTGGGGGCCATCCGGGCACTGGCCCTGGAGGACGATCCCCTGCTTCTGGTATTGCCCTCCGACCACCACCTGGAGGAGGGGCCGGAGCTGGGCCGGGCTCTGGCCGCGGGAGCGGCGGCCGCAGGGAAGGGATACATCATCTGCTTCGGCATTCCGCCCGCCGCGCCGGAGACGGGCTACGGCTACCTGAAAAAGGGCGAGGCCATCGCGGGCATGCCCGAGGGCGTATTCACGCTTTCGCGCTTCGTGGAAAAGCCCGATGCCCGGACGGCGGAGGAGTTCCTCTCTTCCGGCGAGTACTTCTGGAACTCGGGCATGTTCCTTTTTCCGGCCCGCAACGTGCTGGAAGAAATCAAGAAAAACGCTCCCGGGATCGTGGAGGCCTGCTCCGAGGCCGTGGCCCGCGGCCGGGAGGACCTGGACTTCTTCCGCCTGGACCCGGACGCCTTTGCCCGTTGCCCGTCCATCTCCATTGACTACGCGGTGATGGAAAAGACCCGCGCCGGGGCCATGGTGGCCGCGGACCTTTCCTGGAGCGACCTGGGCTCCTGGGAGGCCTTGTGGAAGATCGGCGAGAAGGACGAGCGGGGGAACGTCACCTCCGGAGACGTCTATCTCCACGACGTGGAGAGCTCCTTCGTGCGTGCGGAAAGCCGCCTGGTGGCCGCGGTGGGCATCTCTGGGCACGTGGTGGTGGAAACGGCGGACGCGGTTTTGATCTCGCCCCGGGAGCGGGTGCAGGACGTCCGCCACATCGTTTCCGAGCTCAAGAAGAAGGGGCGCGAGGAGGCGAAGACCCACCGCAAGGTCTACCGGCCCTGGGGCTCCTACGAGTCCCTGGTGTCGGACGGGCGTTTCCAGGTGAAGCGTTTGACGGTGAACCCGGGCTGCCGCCTGAGCCTGCAGAAGCACTACCACCGGGCCGAGCACTGGATCGTGGTGCGCGGCACCGGCCTCATCACCCGGGAAAAGGAGACCATAACCATCCGGGAGGACGAGTCCGCCTACATTCCCCTGGGCTACATGCACCGCCTGGAGAACCCGGGCAGCATTCCCCTGGTGCTCATCGAGGTGCAGACGGGTTCCTATCTGGGAGAGGACGACATCATCCGGGTGGAGGATGACTACGGCAGGTAGCCCGTCCGGCATAGAAGCTGTTTCATAACCCCCGGAACGCCGCCCTGGGGCGTCAGACGGAGTTATGAAACGGCTTCTAACCCACGGAATAGGTTGAGCTTTCCCCTGTAACGCAGGGCCCTTGGGCAGGACAGGCAACTTGGGGCTTGAAAATCAAAAAAGGATGAGACATAGTAATACGATATGTCAAAATAGAAATAAAGCGGGTGGGAATCATTCATGTGTTGTTTCAACGGTTCCGGCCGGGGAACCGCTGGTTGCATAGGGAAAAGCAAGCATAGAGCTGCAATGCATTTGTTTTGTCAATCCCCGACGGCTTGCCGGCCCGTCGAGACGTTGCCGCGCCCCCTTTGAAGCAGGCTTCGGAGGTCCAATGAAAAGAAGCAGGGTATTGTTTGTATCCCTTTGCGTTCTCGGCCTGTTGCTCCCGGCTCCGTTTGCCGGGGCCAAAAACCAGCCGGCCAAACCGGACGGCAGCAAGCCCGCAGTGGACATGGGCAAGTCCACCGTGGACATCGGCAACATCAGCGTGGACAAGGCCACGCGCAGCATCCGCATGAAGGTGAAGACCGCCCTCAAGGAGGGAATCCTGGAGTTCCTCCTGGTTTCCGAGCAGGGAAAGACCTACGAGAGCGCCTTCGAGGTGGAAGGCAACATGCCTTCGGAGCTCAATTTCGCGCTCATCCTCATCGGATGCGAGGCCGCGCCCTACGACAAGTTCATCGCCTGTACCCAGAAGGAAGGCGGGCAGGCGGAGCTTTTCAAGTCCTATCCCGCGAGCCTGCTTTCCCTCAAGCTTCTGCAGAACGGCAAGCCGGTTTCCATGGATTCCGTGATCCATAACCGGGAGGGCAAGCCTTCCGATCTCATCTGGGTCTACACCGGCGGCCAGACCATCGAGGGCAGGTTCGCCCCGGACGGAAGCCGCAACTTCATCGCCATCTGGCCGAACCTGGCCTCGGTGGTGAACCTTTTTTCCGCCAACCAGAATCCCTACCGCGGCCCTTACGGTTTTGATATGAACACCGAGAATAAAAAGCTGGACAAGGGCCAGGAGTATACGCTGGTCATCGAAAGGAGAGTGCCATGAAAGCCGCCAGGTTTTTTGCTGTTGTCATCGCCGTCTCCGTCTTGGCCTGGGCCGTACCGGGCTCCGCCGCAACGGCCAAGATGGGAAAGGTGAAGAACCAGAGCTTCATCAACGCATCGCTTAAAACCCGCGCCCTGGACGGCGTGAAAAAGGGGACCGAGTTCCTGGTTTCCGTGCAGAAACCGGACGGGTCCTTCGGCGACAACCCCGGCTTCTCGGGGCTTGCGGCCTACGCCCTTTTGCTGGATCCCCAGTACGACCCCAAGGGCAAGAGCGGAAAAGCGGCTCAGAAGGCCCTGGACTATATCGCGACCCTGGTCAAGCCCGACGGCGGAATCTACGAAAAGGGTTTCGGCAACTATGTAACGGCCGTGTGCCTGCTGGCGCTCACCGAGTCGGGCCAGAAGAAGTACGAAAAGATCATCGCCGGCGCCAAGGATTACCTCCTCGGGACCCAGTGCGACGAGAGCGAGAACATTTCTCCGGACAACATGTACTACGGCGGCTTCGGCTACGGCGAAGGCCAGGGCGACGGCCGCCCGGACCTCTCCAACACCCAGCTGGCGCTCATCGCCATCAAGGCGGCCGAGGACTACCAGAAGCGCTTTTCCTCCCTAGCCCCGGACTCGGCCACCATGGAGCGGGAAGAGAAGGAGATGGGCCTGCACTGGAAAAAGGCCCTGGCCTTCATTGACCGCTGCCAGAACTACAAGGAGATCAACAAGCAGCCCTACGCCGTGGACGACGGAGGGTTCATCTACGAGACCGGCCAGTACAAGATGGAGCGCACCCACTCCTACGGGTCCATGACCTACGCCGGCGCACTGTCGCTGCTCTACGCCAACGTGGGGCCCAAGGACCCGCGGGTCCAAAAGGCCGTAAGCTGGATCAAGAACAACTACACCGTGGACTTCAACCCCGGCTTCGGAACCGACTCCATCTACTACTACTATGCCACCTTCGCCCGGGCCCTGAACGCCATCGGCGGGGACACGCTTACCGACGCCCTGGGTCAGACCCACAACTGGCGGGAAGACCTGCTGAACAAGCTCATGACCCTCCAGAACGCCGACGGGTCCTGGCAGAATCCCAGCAACCGCTACATGGAAAACAGCAAGGAGCTGGCCACGGCCTACTCCCTGATCGCGGCCAAGTTCGCCCTGAACCCGAAGAACGGCGAGCTGTAACCGGGAAAGCGATCCCGCGCCCGCGGCGGCTGCCGCGATCCGGCGGGACCGGTAAAATCGGAAGGAAACGACAAAAAGGGGGATGGTCCCGTCTGGGGGCCGTTCCCCTTTTTTATGGGAACTCATCTCATTACGGGGAGCAACAATCAATTCTATCCACATAATCCTGCAAGGGGGCGCACAACTTGAAAAGCCTTCGGCCGTCAGGAAAGCCCAGAGAAAAAAGTTTCTGCTCCTGCTAATGAAATAGTTTCTCTGTCCGGGGTATCGCGTTCTCTTTCGGGCCATCCCCTTTCGGGGAACAGGGAAAAGCGATTGCCCATTTGCGCGACTTGTGGATAAATATACAAGATGCGGAACGCGCGCGTTCCGCCGTGCCTTGGTGCAGGGAAAACCCTAATCAGAAAGGAAGCCCGTATGGATTTTTCGATAGGAAAGATCCTGGCCGCAACGGACCTTTCCAAAAGTTCCATGGAAGCGGTGCGCCACGCCATAGGCCTGGCGGCCAAGTTCAACTCGAGCCTGTCGGTGCTTCATGTCATCCCCCATGTTGCCCAGGAGATAGCCGACTGCGCGGGGCTGGAGTGCGAGGAGTTCCTAGGGGCGAAACAGTGGCCCGCTCTGGCGGCCGAGGGCCTGGAACAGACTTCCAAGGCCATCGAGGATCGTGTCCGCCAGATGGTGGAGGACGTGATCCGGGAGATGCCCGGATGCCCCGTCCGTATTTTGTCCTATCTCATCGAGATGGGAAACCCCGTGGAGAAGATCACGGCCGCCGCCCGCAAGGGCAAGTACGACCTGGTGGTCATGGGCACCCGCGGCCGCACCGAGGACGACACCGTCAACCTGGGAAGCGTGGCTGCGGGCGTCGTCCGGCGCTGCCCCAAGTCGGTCCTGGTGGTCCGCATCCCCCGCTAGAGCCCAAAGATAAGCCAATCCTCAGGCAGGCCGGGCTCTCCGGCCTGCCTTTTTTTCTCCTGCGCCCCCGGACCCCTCCCCCTTTTCCGCAAAGCTCTTTGAACCAGGCCCAGAGACTGCCGTTCAAGGGCCACTGCATAGCAGAGATACTATTGTTGAGATGGGCCCTCTGATTTTCTTCTGCGCCCCCGGAGAGGCTGCGCCTTCCGCCTCCTTCTTTACACCCTCCCATTTATGTACTATGGTATTTTAAGATCTATTCGCGCTTTCTCCCCGATACATTTGTTTTATGTCTTTTCGCCGCCCGCTTCCGGCGGCGCCCCGCGTCTTTTTTTATAAACGCCAGCCAAAGGAGGGGAACATGATCCGGGTACTGCATGTAAGCGATTTGCACTTCCACAAAAATCAGAGCAACAACGAGCAGCTTAAGCTCACTGACAAGATCTTCAAGGCGGGCTTCGGCTCCAACGATTACCTTCTCCTAACGGGAGACATCACCGACGACGGGGACAAGGGCCAGTTCAGGGAAGCGACGAACGCGGTGCAGGCCTTTTCTCCTCGCATTCTGGCCGTGCCAGGCAACCACGACTACGGCCCTGTGGGCAACTTTTACTCCGAGTCCTGCGCCCGCTACTTCGACAACGTGTTCTGCAAGAACCTGAACATTCCAGCCGGTTTCCTGGCCAAGAAGGCCCCGGCGGTCACTCTTCTGAGCGACAACCAGGGCACGGAGGTCGTGGCCATAGGCCTGAACTCTAATAGCAAGACCAGCGACATCACCGATTTCGCCCGGGGAGAGGTGGGGGAGACCCAGCTGAAAGCCCTGGACAAGATCCTGACAGATGCCAGGTACGAAGGGAAGCCGAAGCTTGTGTACCTGCACCACCGTCCCCAGCCCTGCAGCGTATTCTTAGCCTTGAACGACTACGAGGACCTCATGTCCGTAGTGCACAACCGGGTGGACGTGCTCTGCTTCGGGCATTCGGGCGGGGACCTGCAGAAAGACGAAAGCACGGCGGCGCGGGTCATGGCCGTCCGCGAGAAGCCCTACGGCGTCCGCTATCTTTTGAACGCCAACTCCAGCGTGGCTGCCAGGAAGTATTTCGAGATCACCTTCGACCAGGGGAAGCTGAAAGGCGTGACGATCAAGTGATGGGATGAAGCGCTAATCCTGCTTTGCACCTTTTCTGTGTTCTATGGCGTAGGGGGGGGGCGGTATGGCTTTCCTGACCTTTGGCGGTGTCGTGTTTGCAGTTAGAGCGGTTGTCAGAATAAATGTCGGATTGAAGTGGTCTTTTTTACTTCCTCCGATTTTTCGATCACGTCCAGGATTGCCTGGTCGAGTCTTTGGATGAGGGCCTCCCGGTTTCGGCAGACA
>JBFMHL010000087.1:0-10728 GCA_040753055.1 Thermodesulfobacteriota bacterium
GGCGAGGAAGAAGACGCCGGGCAGGGCGGCGAACGCCAGGCGGAGCAGGATAGTCCATGCCCGCGAACGAGGCCGGGAAAGGAAGAAGGTCCCCAAAGCGAAGAAGCACAGGCCGATGAGCAGCCATTCCAGCCAGACCAGCGCGTACGGCACGGCTTCTCCTTTCGCCCGGGGTGAGGGGCTGCTCCTTACTGCCGGAACGCCTCCCTCCAGGGATAGAGGACGCAAAGCCCCGCGGCGTTGCCGAAAAGCAGCGCCACGTTAAACCATTCCCGCGCCGGGAAGCCCCGGAACAGGATGACGAAGACGTAGGTGCCGGCCATGAGCACGGCAAAGACGGTGAGCAGCGCGGCAAGGTCTCGGTTCTGCAAGGGCCGGAGGGCCAGCGCGAAGATGCCGGCCACGGGCAGCAGCGACAGGGTGCCGATGATCTTCACGAAGGAGTCCTCGTAGCTCGTGAAGCCCATGAGCCGGTGGTACCACTCGGGGTAGAACCAATGCGACACCGGCCAGTAGAAGAGGCAGAAGATGCCGGCCGTCCAGAGGTAGATCTTAAGAACCCGCATCCTGTCCATGATGGCCCCCTTCCTCGATGCCCCGCACTGCTGCCGCACCCGCCCGCTCCCACTCCCGCCGGAGAGCGTCCTTGGTGAACCCGTGGTCTATGAAATCCCAGGGAAAGAGCTCGTCCAACTCCCGCTCCCGCAGCACGAAGAAGCCGGCGTTCACCGGGCTTCCGCGCAGCGCTCCGGCCCAGTCGCCGGTCCGGGCGGCCTTTTCCAAAACGGGAAAGACGCGGCGGTCTCCACGGGCCAGCAGCCCCTGGACAAAGGCATGGCGCGGCACGTCCGCGGTGACGATGACGTTGGGAACGCGGCGCAACCCCTGGCGCACCCGGGCGAGCTTGTCCTTGAGCGCCGGCACCGGGTCCATGGCCGCCCACTGGAAGGCCGTGAAGGGCTTGGGCACGAAGCTCGACAGCGTCACGGCAATGGTTCCCATGCGGCCCTTTTCCCGGCTCTCGGCCAGGAACGCGGACTTGGCCCTCTTCACCAGGGCAATGACGGCGTCCACGTCATCCAGGGTCTCGAAGGGCAGCCCCACCATGAAGTAGAGCTTCACGTTCATCACGCCGTTTTGCACGAAGAGCCGCACGGCCGAAAGGACGTCCTCCTCGCGGATGCCCTTCCGGATGACGGCGCGCATGCGGGCCGAGCCCGCGTCCGGGGCCACGGTGGCGCTCTTCTGCTTGGCCCCGGCCACGGCGGCCACGATCTCCGGGCTGATGTTGTCGGCCCGGAAGGACGAGAAGGAGAGCTCGGCGCCCAGGGACGCTCCGCGGCGGCAGAGCTCGGCCAGCCAGGGCAGGTCCGAGACGGAGGCGCCCAGGAGGCCGACCTTGGCGCTCTTTGCCACAGCTTCCTCCAGGTCCGCGCATAGCCGGTCCAGGGGCCGGAAGCGCACGGGCAGATAGACCCGGCCCGCGGCGCAGAAACGGCAGCCGTGGGGGCAGCCCCGGCTCACCTCGACCAGCATACTCTCGCCGAAGGCGGTGTCCCTTGCCAGCACAGGGGTGACGGTGGAAAAACCGGCCAGGTCCCCGGCGAACACCCGCCGCACGCGGGCGGGCGCTCCGGCCGAAGGAGCAAAATCGGCGAGGGTGCCGTCTTCCTTATATACAGGCGCATACAGGGAAGGGACATAAGCGCCGGGCAGCTTACGGGCCAGCGCTTGCAGCATTTCGCCCCGGTCCCGCTCCGGGTCATAGAGATCAAGAAAGCCGGGGACCAGCTCCTCGGCCTCGCCCATCAAAACCAGGTCCAGGCACTCGGCCAGGGGCTCGGGATTGAGCCAGGCGGCCACGCCTCCCGCCATGACCAGGGGGTGGGCTTCCTTGCGGTCTGCGGCCCGGACCGGAATGCCGGACTGGGAGAGAAGACGGAGGAAGTTTTCGTAGTCGTTTTCAAAGGAGAGGCTAGCGGCGATTACGGAAAATTCGGAGAGCCTGCGGCCGGACTCGACGGAGACGGGAGGGGTCTTGGCGGCGGGGTCCGCGAACATGCGCTCGCAGACCACATGCTCGTTTTCGTTGAAGATCCGGTAGGCCGTCAGGAAGCCCAGGCTGGCCATGCCCACCCGGTAGGAGTTGGGGTAGCAGAGCGCCACGGGAAGGCGCCCCCGCCAGCTCTTCTTCACGGCTCCGGTTTCCTGCAGTTCCTGGCCGGGCTTCACCGGAAAGCTCCTGATCGTTTTGGTGTCGGATTCCGTCCATGAAAAGGGCCGGTTGCAGAGCCCTTGCTCTGTAACCGGCCCTTGAGGAGTGTTTACCCCTTTTCCTGCCATTTTCAAAGCGTGACAGAAACGTGTTTCCTATGACCATTTTCTTGCTTGGTCGCGTTTGGGAAACGTTCCGCCGGTGAAGTCCAAGGTTCGGATGCAAGGAAAGCAAGCGGGCTGCGACGAGACTTCTGTCCGCCTGCGGCCGCCGGTTTCGCTGCAGCGGAAAACCCTATCTACGGCTTTCTTTTGGAGGGGGTCCGGGGGAACCTTTTCTTTCACCACGAAAGAAAAGGTTCCCCCGAAAATCCCTTGCCGAGCCTATTTCTGGTCGGCAGCCGGCCTGCGCATGAAGGCCGGCTTGTCGTAATCGCCGCCGGCCGCGGTGTCCACGCCCCTGTAGGAAGCCTTTCCGTCCTCCTCGCCCACGGCCTGCTTGCGGCGGATGTAGGACGGCATGTCCCAGTCGCCCAGGCTGCCCGAGGCCTGCGCCACCTTCTTCTTGCGATCCGCTCCCCGGCGCATGAAGGTGGGGGTGTCGGGGTTGTCCAGGTCCAGGGAGTCCAGGCCGGGGATGTCCGGGGTCTCGCCGCCGGGGGGAACGGCCTGGAGCACGTTTCCGCTGCGGCTCGCGCCGAAGACCGGACGCGCGGTGATGATCTCCTTCTCCGACTCGATGCCGGTGGCGATGAGGGTGATGCGCATCTCATCGCCGGCGTTGTCGTCAATGACCATGCCCCAGATGATCTCCGCGTCGTCGCCCGCTTCGCCGTAGATGTAGGAGGAGGCTTCGTCCACCTCGTCCATGGGCACGTCGGAGGAGCAGGTGATGTTCATGAGCACGCCCCGGGCGCCCACGATGGAGAGGTCTTCCAGGAGCGGGTGGCAGATGGCGCGCTTGGCGGCCAAGATGGCCCGGTTTTCGCCCGTGGCCTTGCCGATGCCCATGAGGGCCAGACCCGACTTGGACATGATGGTCTTCACGTCGGCGAAGTCCAGGTTCACGTAGCCGGGCTTCAGGATCAGGTCCGTGATGCCGCGGACCGCGTTCAGAAGAACGTCGTCCGCCATCTTGACCATGTCCACGAAGCGGGGCCGGGCGGCCTTTTCCTTCTTCTCGCCGGTCTCGGGGTCCTCGTTGTGCTCGGCGGCCTTGCGCAACCGGTCGTTGGGGATGGTGATGACCGTGTCGGCCACTTCCTTGAGGGCGGCGATGCCCTGATCGGCCAGCTTGCGCCGCTTGGTGCCCTCGAACTGGAAGGGCTTGGTCACCACGGCCACGGTGAGGATTCCCAGGTCTTTGCAGACCTCGGCGATGATGGGGGCCGCGCCGGTGCCTGTGCCGCCGCCCATGCCCGCGGCGATGAAGACCATGTGGCTGCCGGCCAGAGCGTCGCGGATGGCATCCCGGGACTCCTTGGCGGCGTCGCGGCCCACGTCGGGGTTGGCGCCCGCGCCCAGCCCGCCCGTCAAACGAGCGCCCAGCTGGATCTTCACCTCGGCCCGGGAGGCCTCGAGGGCCTGGCAGTCGGTGTTGGCGACGATGAAGCGGACACCGTCCAGGTTGGCCAGGATCATGTTGTTGATGGCGTTGCAGCCCGCGCCGCCCGCTCCGATTACCTTGATCTTCGCCTGCTTGCCCGTGTCCACAAAGTTAAACAGCATGTCGTCCATCTTGGCCTCCCTTTCTTTCGAACCCCCCGTTTTGGTTGATGGCAGAAGTGTCTGCTTGAAAAAATTCCTTGGTAAGCCGTGCCTTGTTCCCGACCCGGCTTTTAAAAAGTCCATCCCCCGCTTTGTTGGCGAATGGGTTTTTCAAAAGCCGCTTCAGGTGCCGCAAGGCCCGTGGGCGTAAAAGCCGCGGGCCGCTACAGAATGTCTCGGAACCACTTCTTCATGGCATTCACGATCCGGTCGAAGATGTTCTTGTCCCGGATGCGGAAGCGGGGCTTGCCCTGGCGGCGGGCGCCGTAGAGAACCAGCCCCACTCCGGTGGCGTACATGGGATTGTTCACCACGTCCACCAGGCCCTTGATGCCGATGGGCCGGCCGATGCGCGCCGGCACGTTGAACACCGACTCCGCCACCTCGATCATGCCGTCCAGGAGCGCAGCGCCTCCGGTCAGCACCACTCCCGCTCCCAGGTAGGGCTCCATGCGGGCCCGCTGGATCTCCTGGTAGGTGAGAGCGAACATCTCCTCCACGCGGGGCTCCAGGATCTCGCCCAGGATCTGGCGCTGGAGCTTGCGGGGCTTGCGCCCCCCCACGCCGGGGATCTCGATGGTCTCCTCCTTGCCGATCTTGGAACTGGCGCAGGAGCCGTACTTGATCTTGAGCATCTCCGCGTCCGCGATGGGCGTACGCAAGCCGATGGCGATATCGTTGGTCAGGTTGTTGCCGCCCAGGGCCAGCACGAAGGTGTGCTTGATGCTGGAGTTGCCGAACACCGCCAGGTCGGTGGTGCCGCCGCCCACGTCCACCAGGGCCACGCCCAGGTCCATCTCCTCGGGCATGAGCACCGCTTCGGAGGAGGCCAGGGGCTCCAGCACGATGTCTATGACATCCAGGCCCGCCTTGTTGGTGCACTTCACGATGTTGTGGGCCGAAGCCACGGCCCCGGTGACGATATGGATCTTGGCTTCCAAGCGCACGCCGGACATGCCCAGGGGGTTCTTGATGCCGCCCTGGCCGTCCACCAGGTACTCCTGGGGCAGGACGTGGATCACCTCGCGGTCCATGGGGATGGCCACGGCACGGGCCGCCTCCACCACCCGGTCCACGTCCTGCTGGGTGACCTCTGTGCCCTTGATGGCGATGACGCCCTCGGAGTTGAAACCCTTGATGTGCCCGCCCGCGATCCCCGCGTACACGCTCTGGATCTCGCAGCCGGCCATCACCTCGGCCTCCTCCACGGCTTTCTGGATGGACTCCACCGTGGCCTCGATATTCACCACCACGCCCTTGTGCAGCCCGACGGACGGGTGAGTACCGATGCCCACGATCTGGATTCCCTCGGGGGAAACCTCGCCCACCACCGCACAAATCTTGGTGGTGCCGATATCGAGCCCCACCACCAGCTCCGTGTCCTTGGCCATGCCGATCCCTCCTCTTTGCCAGGGCCCCGACCAGGGGGCCCGAATGTAACTATGGGTCGCCGCTCGTTTTAAACTGCTTTGCGGCCCTTGCGGCTTTTCTTCTCCTTGATGGTTTCCTGGGGCCGGACCACCACTCGGTCCTCGTCCACCAGGTCTATGGCAGCGGGGCGGATGTCCGGCTGCGCGGACAGGTTCTCCAGCACCACGGAGAGACGTTTCATCTTTTCGGGATAATCCCCGTAGCCCAGGCGGATCACCACCGCCGGCCGGAAGGCAAGAAGCGTGACGCCCTGGTCCTTGTCCACCCGCAGCGCCCGGATGGAGCCATACGGGAGGTCGGGGTTGCGGCCGTCCCGCGCGTAGGTGAGCAGCTCCAGGATGGACCGCATGGGCCGTTTCAGCGGCTCTCCGTCCACCGATACGTCGGAAAAGGACAGCCCGGTCACCAGCGGCAGATTGTCGGGGTCCCCCTCCTGGTACTTCTTGAAGACCACGCCTTGGCAGTCCACCAGGAACTTGGAGCCCAGATCCGCCAGGGCCATGGCCTCGCGTTCCCGGATGCGGACCGAAAGGCGATCCGGAAGCTCCCGCCGGACCGAGGCCTCGGCGATCCAGGGGTTGGAGGCGATCCTCCTCTGTACGCCAGGAAGGTTTACGGAGAGGATGTTCATCCCCTGGGAAAGCCCCGCCAGGGAGAGGACCTGGTCCTGGGTGAGATGGTTGCAGCCTTCCACCGTGATCTGTTTCGCCTCGAAGTAAGGGCTCTGGGTGAAGAAGTCATACAGAAAGATGGAGAGTACGCCCACGCCCGCGGTACCTGCCAGAAAAACGAGGATCACCAGGCCCCAGAAAAGGCTCCCGCCCATCCGCCTTTTGCCGTCTTCCTTATTCCGGCGGTACTTGTTTTTACGCCTGATGGTCAGCAAGGATCTTGACCTCCGGTTCGAGGGCGACTCCGAAACGTCTCTGCACGCCTTCGGTCACCACCTGTATGAGCTCCAAAAAATCCGCGGCCCGGGCCGAGCCCGTGTTCACGAAGTAATTGGCGTGCTTTTCCGAAACCCTGGCCCCTCCCAGGGAGAAGCCCTTGAACCCCGCCCTGTCTATGAGCTCGCCCGCCGACTTGCCGGGTGAAGGGTTTTTGAAAAAACAGCCGGCGCTTCTTTCGGTCACGGGCTGCGTGGCCTTCCGGCGGGCGATGAGCGCCTTGCGCTCGGCCAGGAGATCTTCCGGCTCTCCGGGCTTGAGGCGGAAGTGCGCGCCGGTGATCACCGAGGGCCGCCCCGGGGCTCCGAAGACCTCCGGGTTGGGGGCGAAGCCCCGGTAGCACCAGGACACGGCCCCGCTTTCTATGAAAACCCGCCTTGCCTCCGGCCGCGTGATGAAAAATCCCGTCATGACTTCGGACATGCTGGAGCCGTGGGCCCCCGCGTTTCCCATGATGGCTCCGCCCACCGAGCCGGGAATCCCCGAGGCGAACCCGAGGCCCGCCAGGCCCCGCCGCGCGGCGAACAGGCACAGGCCGGGAAGTGGGGCCGCCGCGCCCGCGTAAAGCTCGGCCGAGCCTTCCCGCCCTTCAAGAACCCGGATGCGGGAGAAATCTCCGGCCAGCCGTATCACCACTCCCGAGAGCCCCTCATCGGCGATGAGCACGTTGCTGCCGCGCCCCAGCACCGTGAGCGCCACTCCGGACCGGGCCGCGAGGGAAAGGAGATCGAAAAGCTCCTCCTCGTTTCCGGCCCGGACCAGGACCTCAGCCGGCCCGCCCACCCCCAAGGTGGAGCAGCGGCCGAGGGGATATCCGAACGAGGCCCGCGAACCGAAGCGCGCCCCGATCCACTGCCTAAGCTCCGGCGGGACCGTCTGTTCCATTTTGCCCGGACGCCTTCCGCTCCAAAAAAGCCGTGCCCACCTTGAATACGTCCCCCGCGCCCAGAGTCAGGACGATGTCGTTCTCCCGGGCGTTGGCCGTGAGCTTCTCCACGGCCTCCTCCATGGTCCACGCGGCCGAAACGTTCTTGTGGCCGTGGTTCTTGATGGACTCGCACAGGCTTTCGTGGTCCGCGCCGGGAATGGGCTCCTCGCCCGCCGGGTAAACGGGCAGAACCAGAAGCTTGTCCGCCTGGTAGAAGGCCCGCGAGAAATCCTGCATGAGCGCCGAGGTACGCGTGTAGCGGTGGGGCTGGAAGACCACCAGAACCCTGCGCCCCGGCCAGCAATCCCGCACGGCGGCGAGCGTGGCCATGATCTCCGTCGGGTGGTGGCCGTAGTCGTCCAGCACCAGGACTCCGCAGGTTTCGCCCATGACCTCCAGCCTGCGGCCCACGCCCCTCACCTTGGTGAGCGCCGCGCAGATGGTTTCAGGCGGGATGGAAAGCTCCAGGCCCACGGCCACCGCTGCCAGGGAGTTCACCACATTGTGCCGGCCCGGGATGCCCAGCCGGACCCGGAAGAGATCCTGTCCCTGGAAGACCGCCGTGAAATCCGTGCCCGATCCCGCCACCTCCACGTCCTTGGCCCGCACGTCCGCCTGGGGAGAGAGGCCGTAGGTGAGGTAGCGCCGGGACACCTGGGGAATCAGGTCCTGCACAGCCGGGTTGTCCAGGCAGAGCACGGAGACGCCGTAGAAGGGCACCCGGTCCAGGAAGAGCAGGAAGGCGTTCTTCACCGAGGCCAGATCCGGGTAGTGGTCCACGTGCTCCCGGTCAATGTTGGTGACCACGGCGATGGAAGGCGCCATCTTCAAGAAGGAGCCGTCCGACTCGTCGGCCTCGGCCACCAGGAACTCGCCCTTGCCCAAAACCGCGTTCACGCCCAGGCCCCGCAGCTTTCCGCCGATGACCACCGTGGGGGAAAGCCCCGCCTCGTTTAAAACCTCCGCCACCAGGGAGGTTGTGGTGGTCTTGCCGTGGGCTCCGGCCACTGCGATGGAGTACTTGAGACGCATGAGCTCGGCCAGCATCTCGGCCCGCGGGATGACGGGAATGCCTGCGTCCCGGGCAGCGGCCACCTCGGGGTTCTCCCAAGAGACCGCGGAGGAAACCACCACCACGTCCGCGCCGGCCACGTGCTCCGGGGTGTGGCCGGTCGTGATGGTCCCGCCCAGGGAAGCAAGCCGGCGGGTGATGTCCGAGGACTTCAGGTCCGAACCCGAAACCTGGTAGCCCAGGTTAAGCAGAAGCTCGGCGATGCCGCTCATGCCGATTCCGCCCACGCCCACGAAATGAATGTGATATTTTTTCCGGTACATGCTTTTCTCCGCCTCAACCGGCCGTCCGTTCTCCGGGAAAACCCGCAAACTCCAGCGCATCCTGAGCGATGGCCAGGGCGGCCCCCGGCTTTCCCAGGGCCTTGCATTTCTCGGACATCCGGGAAAGGGCCTCGGGGTCGGCGGCCAGGGCCAGAATGCGATCGGTTAGAATCTTGCCCGTGATGTCCTTTTCCAGGATCACCTCGGCGGCGCCCGCCGCTTCCAGGACCCTGGCGTTCTTCTCCTGATGGTTGTCGGTGGCGTGGGGAAAGGGCACGAAGATGGCCGGCTTTCCCAGAGAGGTCACCTCGGCGAGCGTGGTGGCGCCCGAGCGGCAGACCAGGAGGTCGGCCTGCCCGTAAATCCGGTCCATGTCGTGGAAGAACGGCGCCACCTCCGCCGGTCCTTCCCAGAGGCGATATGCCTGGCGCACCTCTTTTTCGTCCGCCTCGCCCGTCTGGTGGATGAAGCGGACCCCCGCGTCGGGCCGAAGATGAAAAAGCGCATCCATCACAGCCAGGTTGATGCCGTGGGCGCCCTGGCTCCCTCCCAGGATCGCCACCGTGAAGGCCTTGTCTTCCCGGTCCGGGGCGGGCTGCTCTTCCTTGGCCGAGTCCGCGGTCAGAAGAGACAGCCGCACGGGGTTTCCGTAGACCCGCACCTTCTTGGCGGCGAAGAAGGCCTGGGATGCGTCGAAGGTGGCATAGACCCTGCCCGCCAGCCGGGACGCCACCTTGTTGGCCGCGCCCGGGGCCACATTCTGCTCCTGCACCGCGATCTTTTTACGCAGACAAAAAGCCGCGAATACACAAGGTGCGGAGGCATAGCCTCCCACTCCGATGACCAGATCCGGGGAAAAACCCGCGACAATGAAAAAAGCCTTCAGGGTGCCCAGCACCAGCTTTACGGCAGCCTTCATCTTGGCCCATACGCCGCGGCCCTTGAACCCTTCCACCGAGACGGCCTTGTGGACGAAACCGGCCTTGTCCAGGACCCGCTTTTCAAACGGGCGGGTGGAGCCCACGAACATGACCTCGGCGCCCTTTTCCCGAAGCGCCTCGGCCACCGCCAGGCCGGGGAACAGGTGGCCGCCGGTGCCGCCCCCCGTAATGATCACTCGTGCGGGTCGCGCAGCAGTCATTTGACCTCCGCAGCCGTGACCGAACGAAGGGTTACGGGCTCGTCCTTGATGACGATGCCTCTTCTCCCGGAGGCCGCCACGTTGCACAGCACCCCTATGGCGAACAGGTTGATGAGAAGCCCGGTACCGCCGTAGCTTAAAAAGGGCAGCGACAGCCCCTTTGTGGGCAAGAGCCCCATGGTGACCGCGATGTTCACGCAGGCGGAAAGACCCACGCCCGCGGTGATGCCCGTGGCGAGGTAGGCCCCGAAACGATCCGGAGCGGCCTTGGCGATCGCGAGCCCGCGCCACACCACCACGCCGTAGATGGCCAGAACGGTGAGCACCCCGCACAGGCCCAGTTCCTCCCCCAGGACGGAGAAGATGAAGTCCGTATGGGGCTCGGGCAGGTAGAAAAGCTTCTGGAAACTCCCCCCCAGGCCCTGGCCGGTCAGCCCCCCCGTGCCGTAGGCCAAGAGGGAGTGGACCACCTGATAGCCTTCGTTGGCCTCGCAGGCCCAGGGGTTCCAGAAGCTCATGATGCGCCGCAGGCGGTACTCGGCGGTGATGATGAACACGCCGGCCAGCGGCAGAGCGCAAAGCCCCAAGAGGAACAGGTGGGAGAGCCGCGCCCCGCCCACGAACATCATTACGCCGGCCACGGCCACCAGGAGCACGGAGCTGCCGAAGTCCGGCTGGGTCATGAGGAGCGCGCACAAGAAGAGCGTCAGGAGCACGTGGGGGATCACCCCGATGCTGAACTCGCCCATGGCCTCCCTCTTCTTGGCCATGGAGTAGGCCAGGAAGATGACCAGGGAAAGGCGGGCCATCTCCGAAGGCTGAAAGGAAACCGGCCCCAGCTTGATCCACCGGGTGGCTCCGCCTGCGGTCAGGCTGATGCCGGGAACGTGCACCAGCAGGAGCATTCCAATCGCGGAGAAAAGAATGGGATAGGCGAGCTTCTTATAGACCCGGTAGGGCAGCCG
>JBFMHL010000088.1:0-18769 GCA_040753055.1 Thermodesulfobacteriota bacterium
CCGGTCTGCCCTCCCTGCCCGGCGGCGGGGGGTGCGCCCTTGGCTCCGGAGTCCTGGGGCTTGATGACCTTTTCCGTCGGGGCCGTGGGAGGCGGCGGCAGGGCGGCGATGCTCGGGGGGGGCAGCGCGTCCTTGGTTTCCACGATCTCCTTTACCACGGCGCGGGGAAACTCCACCAGGTCGCCCTGGTAGTAGAAGGAGATCTTCCCGTCCTGCTCCCAGTACTGGTCCACCAGCATGCGGGTGCCGGAGCGCGTGACAATGTAGAAGTTGGCCGCGCAAAAGGAAGGCGCCAGGAAAAGCAGCACCGCGGCCAGGAGAAAAATCCTTTTCGTTTTCATGGGATGGGGCTCCGTTGTTGGCGGGGGTACGGCGGACAGCGGCGCCGCAGCTCCCGCTTTTTTACTGCAAGAGGTTCACGTCCCTCCAGTTGATGAGGTCCAGGGACTGGGTGGACACGGCTTTCTCGGCATGGCAGGAATCGTAGCGCACGTCAATACCGCCGTTTAAGTCCACCGTCTGCTCGGCCATGACCGCGCCCCGGATGTTGATGCCCGCGCCGCCGCCGTTGAACACCAGGGTTCCGGTGACCAGCACGAGACCGTTCCAGGTGAAGCCGCCGCCGAAGGTGCAGTCGCCCTCCACCAGCAGGATGCCGTAGCCGGTGACGTTCTGGAGCTTGAGGCCGCCCACGTTGTAGGGGTTGTTGGTGTCGGAGTAGACCGTGAGGTAGTTGGTGGAGCTGCCGATGGTGGCTCCGTTCACGTCGGAAGTCAGCACCACCGAGATGGAGGCCTTGAGGGCGTTCACGTAGCTCACGATGTCCAGGTTGTCGGGCCCGGTCACCGGTCCGGTGGGCGCCAGGGTCGGTGATCCGGACGTGTTGGTGATGGAAGGCTGCAGGGTGTAGATGGGCGGCTTGGCGGCCGCGACGCCGCAGTTGTCCGACCCGTCCACAGAGAGGGACGACCCGTTTCCGGTGACGTCGCCCTTGGCGTAGATGGCGCCCACGATGGGCGGCCCCGGGAAGCGGACCATCTCCGCCTCGAACGCCACCCCGCTCTGGCGGTTGGTCCCGTAGGCGGTGACGACCTCCACCGGCCGGAAGCTGGTGCCGGCGGCGGTGGTGAACTGCACGAGCTGGGTGTTGTTGGCCGGGTTGCCGTAGCCGTAGTAAATGATGTTTCCGGGGCTGGCCGCCGTGTGGGCGCTGGTGGAGCCGTCGTTGTCCAGGTAATGGGGTTTGGCCGTAGTGTGCCCCAGCTGCTCCGCGTCATACTCCCTCTTGTGCCGGATCTTCACCCAAAAGTCGGAGTTGGCCGTCTGCGCGCTGTTGGCGGCCACCGACGTGCTGGTCTTGGATGCGGACGTGGGAATGTAGTTGCGGTAGTTGGAGCTGTATGCCGGGTCCATGCCGGTGTTGAAGTTGGCGCTGGGCAGCAGATAGGCCGACCACCAGGCGTCGTTCCCTCCCGCGGAAGGGTCGCCCATGTATTTGGCGTCGCTCTTGGGAAGCCGCAGCCTTTCCTTGGCTTCGGCCAGGCCGGCCTTGGCCGAGTAGGACGCGGCGTTCAAATCCATATAGTTGCGGGAGATCATGAGGTCGTTGGACGCGGTGATGTAGCCGATGGTCCCCAAGGCTGCCAGCACCACGATGAACATGATGCCGATCACCAGCACGATGCCCCGGTCCCCGGGCGGGGAAAATAGGATTCCCAGCCCGTGCCGCCGCTCCTCGGATGCCTGCGCCCGTCGCAAGTATTCTTTCATGGGGTGCTCTTTCCCTGCGCATCAAGATTCGGAGAAAATTACTTCTTGGCCAGATTCGGGGGCGTCACCACCATGGTGAGCGTCCGTGTCCGGTAGCCGTTGTTCTGGGGGTACTGGAAGTCCGGCTTGGCCGTCCTGGCGGTGATGGAGATCCTCACCTGGCGGATATTGGCGCTGTTCGTGGTGGCAGCCCCGTTCTGGTCCAGGAAAGCATAGCTGAACGACGTGATGTCGTTGGCGAACTCGTCGTCCACGTCCCCTTTCCGGCGGATGATCCTCTTGTTGGAGGAGTCGTAGGTGTACCAGATCCTCTCGTTGGTCTCGCCGGTGTCTCCGTCTCCGTTTAGGTCCGCGTTGATCCGGAGCTTGGAGGTGTCGTAGACGATCCCCGTGACGCCCCCGCGGGCCGGGTCGTAGCCCGCCATGCGGACCTCCCGGCCGATCATGTCCAGAGCAGCCCGGGTGGTCTGCATCATCTCGTTGATCTGCTGCTGGACGTCGTAGGTTTTGTTCTGCATGAGGAAGGTGGACGAAAGCCCCGTGAGCACCAGAAGCCCCAGGGCCATGGCCACCAGAAGCTCGATGAGGGAAAAGCCCGGGTCCGGGGCCTTTTCTCCTCTTGGAATACCGCTATGGATAACCGGCTCCATGAATGCTGTCCTCGCAAAGGTCCGTGAGGGCCGGGAAAGGCCTCTCCCGCCCGCAGCCATTTCCCTTGTACCCTTCCGCGCTCACCGTGTGATCATGGTGTTCATGCTGACGGATCGCGCGTTGTTGTTCCAAAAAACCCGCACCACCAAGGTTTTTACGTTGACTATGGGCGAGTCCACCGTGATGGTGGTCTCCCGCTTGTAATTGGGGAAACCGGCAATGGATCCGTAGTTCTCCGTCTGGACCGTGTTGGTGGTGGGAAGCCCGGTGTAGCCCTGGCGGGCGGCGTCCTCCAGCCGGTCCGCCGCAAGGGTGGAGGCGGTGGTCACCTCCTGGCTCTGCTCGTTTCCCTGGATGATGCCCACGGTCAGCGCGGCCATGCCCAACAGGCCGATGGAAAGAATGGTCATGGCGATCAGTATTTCCACCAGCGAGAAGCCGCTTTCGCCGCTTCCCGTCCGCATCCGGCGGCCCGGGAAGTGCGCCTTCCCTTTATTTCGGCACAAGCCCGCTTGCATGATTCGCTCCTTTGTCCCGCCATAAAACCGCCGGCCGCCCCTGTCCGGATGACTATACATATCCGACGTCGTAGAGGTAGCGGTAGATCCGGACCCGTCCCGTGAGGTTGGTGTTGATCAGGCCATAGCCCTTGGTGTTGTAAAGCCATATCCAGCCGTTGGTGGGCGCCGCACCCCGGGAGTTGAAGCGCACCGTCTGGCCTACGATAATGGTGACGTCCGAAAAGCTGTTGGTGATGTTCTTGACGGTCTGCTCGCCTGCATCCCGGACCCCGTCCCGGTCGCGGTCCACCCAGATGGTGTAGCTGTTTCCGGAAAAGGTCACGGTCGAGTTGCAGGCGAACTTCACCGCGTTCATGCGGGCCACCATGAGGTCGGTCATGATCTGGCGGGTGGCGCCGTTTAAGCGGATGCGGGGCAGGTACTCGACGAAGTTGGGCAGCCCTATTCCCGCGATGACCGCCATGATGGCGGTGGTGATGACCAGCTCCGCCAGGGTGAATCCTCTGTCGCGTCGTCTTTTCACTTTCCGTCTCCCGGGCACGGGTAATTGCGAAGTCCTGCACTATGCGACAGCAAAAACCACGCCATTGTTAACAATCTAAAGAAAATCAAATTATTTCAATAAAATATAAAATACCGCGAGGCCCCGGCCAAGGGCGGGAAAAGGGGCGGGTTATGGCCGGGTCATAGGAATTATGAAAGCAGTGCACGCCCGATGTGAAACATTCCACCCCCAGGACGTGAAAAGTCATTCGGCGGGGACATACTTGCTGGTGATGCCGTGCTTTCGAAAAAGCTCGTAGAGCCGGGGAAGGGATAGCCCGGAAATCTCGGCGGCGCGCTTGATGTCCCCCCCCGTCGTGGCCAGCAGGCCCTGGAGGTAGCTTTTTTCTCCCGAGTCCACCAGGCCCTTGCGGAACTCCTGCCAAGGTTGGGGCGGCCCCTGGCTGGAAACCGGAGAGGCCGCTGGGGGCGCCTCCTGCCTGGGCGGAGCCTCCGGCCGGGCGTCCGGGAAAAGCGCCATGGCCGCGCGGGTGCGGATCTCGGAAGGCAGATGCTTGGAGAACAGCACCGGCTCGTCCACCGCCTCGGCGAAAACGGCGTCCATGGCATGGAGAAGCTCCCGCACGTTGCCCGGCCAGTCGAAGGCCTGGAGGGCCTTCACGAACTGCGGGCTCAGGGTTTTTCTATGAATCCTGTTTCTCCGGCACTGCTCCGCGATCCGGGCCTCGGCAAGGGCGGGGATGTCGTCCGCCCTTTCCCGCAAGGGGGGCAGATTAAGCGAGATGGCCCGGATGCGAAACAGGAGGTCCTCCCGGAACTTTCCTTCGGCGGCCATGCGGTCCAGGTCCCGGTTGGTGGCCGACACCAGCCGGAAGTCCGAGGAGACTTCCATGAGGCTTCCCACCGGCCGGAAGGCGTGCTCCTCCAGGACCCGCAAAAAGGCCTTCTGGGTGGTGAGGGAGAGCTCGCCGATCTCGTCCAGGAACAGGGTGCCTCCGTCCGCATGCTTCACCAGGCCGGACTCGCTTTTGTGGGCTCCGGTATAGGCCCCCTTCACGTGCCCGAAGAGGAGGTTTTCCACCAGGTGCTTGGGAATGGCGGCGCAGTCCACCACCACGAAGTTGGCTTCCCTGCGGGTGCTGTTCTCGTGGATGCAGCGGGCGAAGAGCTCCTTTCCGGTTCCGGTTTCCCCGGAAACGAGGACGTTTGCCTGGTTCCGGGACGCCTTTGCCGCCAGCCGCAGGCAGTTGGCCAGGGCGGAGCTTTCCCCCAGTATTCCGCAGCGGTTCAGGGTGGGGAGAAGGTCCGCGCCCTGCTTCTGCTCCCGGTACTGCAGGGCGTTTTGCAGCGCCAGCACCAGCGAGTCCGCCGTGGCCGGCTTCTGGATGTAGTCCCAGGCGTCCGCCGAGATGGCCTCCCGTGCCCCGCCCGCGTCCGCGAAGCCGGTCATCACGATGACCTCCGGCTGCGAAGGGGCCTTCTGGATCAGGGGCAGGTATTCCAGGCCGTTTCCGTCGGGAAGCCGCACGTCCAGAAACACCGCGTCCGGATGCTGCTTCACAGCCGCCTCCAACCCCTCCTCCAGGGTGTGGCGCAGCAGCACATCGTGCCCCAGGTCCGTAAACACGCGCCGGAGCGACTGGCAGATACCCAAGTCGTCGTCTATGATGAGCAGTCTTGCCATGATGGTTGCCTGGAGCGGTTCGGGCTGAGAAGCTGTTGTGCTGCGACGGAAATGGAGCTTAGTCCTTTTTATCGAAAATATCCAGTATTTTGGCATACAGGGAAGATGCCACCAACGGTTTTCGAAAAATCCCCCTGATGTTGGCCCGCGATTTTCCGGCATCCGCGGGCGTGTCGGAAAAGCCAGCCGAAAGAAAAACGGGGATTTCAGGCCTGATCCGGGCCATTTCCTCCGGGAGCGAGGCCCCGCCCGCAACGGTCAGGGAATGATCCAGGACCGCCACGTCGAAACCGCCCGGGTCATGGATGAATACATCAAGCGCCCCCTGCCCGCTGCTAGCTTCGGTGACGATGAGCCCCGTTTCCCGGAGCTGTCCCGCCAAGGTCCGCGCCACAAAGAGGTCCGGCTCGGCCAGGAGAACGCGGACGGGCTTTTTCCCCGGCGGCCCGCCGCGCCGCGCCGCCCCCCGTTCATCGGCGGTGACGGGCAGCCAGACGCACATCTCCGTTCCCTTGTCCGGTTCGGACACCACGTGGACGAAGCCCTTCTTCCCCTTGACGATACCGTGCACCACCGACAGCCCCAGGCCCGCACCCGGCCCCTTGGTGGTGAAGAAGGGATCGAAAATCCTCGCCTTCACATCGGCCGGCATGCCGCACCCGGTGTCCGATACCGTGAGGCTGATCCAGTTTTCCGGCCGGAAATCTTCGGGGGCGTTCTGGTCCGGAAAAGGCTCGCGCGCCGGGTTCTGCATCCGCACGCCCAAGACTCCCGGCTTTCGGGCCATGGCCTGCACGCTGTTGGCGCAGAGGTTCATGAGCAGGGAGCGGATTTGCGCGGGAGTTGCGAATACCGTGTCGCGCACCGCGCGAACACCGGTGGAGAAAGCGATCTGCGAGGGCAGCTGGGACTGGATCGCCTTGAGAGTCTCCTTCACCAGGGGGGTGAGGGAAAGAGACTGGGGCACCGCGCCGCCGCCCCGGGAAAAGGCCAGGAGCTGTGCGATGAGCCCGGATGCCTTCTCTCCCGCCTGGTGCGCCTGGGCCAGGGCTTCGGCCACGGAGCCGTCCTTCCCGGTCTTTTTGGCGGCATACTCGATGTTGAGCATCATGCTCATGAGGATGTTGTTGAAATCATGGGCCACACCGCCGGCGAAGGTGGAAACGGCCTCCGTCTTCTGCATCTCGGAAACCCGTTCGCTGAGCCTGGCCTCTCGGGTCACATCGCGAAAGGCCAAAATAAGCCTCGATATTTCTCCCCCCGGCTCACGAAGGGGCGAGGCGAGAACCTCCAGGACCAAGGCCTCCCCTTCCCTCTCGCCGCGGAGTCTCCGCAGGACCGGCTCCCCGGTTTTGCATACATCCAGAAATCCGTCGCCCCGCGAGGCGTCCGCCCCTTCCACGGCAAAGCCGGCGATCAAGCCGCCGTAATTGATGCCCAGCGACTTCTGTCTCGTTGTCCGGAAAAGGGACAGGTCCTCCCGGTTCGCGTCCCGCACCACCCCTTCCCGGTCCACCACCAGGATGGCTTCGTGCATGCTCTGCAGGAGAGACCGGAAGTACTGCTCGCTTACGCGCAGGGCCTCTTCCGCCCGGTGCCGCTTTTCGATGTCCCGATTGAGATCCTCGTTGATCCTCGTCAGACGCTGCTCCTTGGCCTGGATCTCCGCCATGAGGGCGTCGAACTCGTCTCCCAGCATGCCGATCTCGTCGTTCCGCGAGAGCGCGATCCGGGAGCCCAGATCCTTGCCCCTCCGCAGCTCGCCCGCGTGCCAGGCAAGCTCGCCCACGGGGTTTAGAACCATCTTCCAGACCATGAGGAATAAGAAGAAAAAACAAAGACCGATGGTGAAGAGGCTCAGCCCCACCGCCCAATATATGGTTCGCCGTCCTTGGGAAACCACGTCCCGAGGAAACAAGGCCGTCAGGGTAATCGCAGGCCGGCCGTCCACCCCCTTGAAAACGGTCCGCACGGATATTTCGGAGTCGGAATCCCGGGTAAGCTCGTACACGGCTCCTTCCCGCGCGATGATCTCCGGATGGGGCTCTCTTGCCGGGCCGGGCGCAACGCCGGGCTCGGTCCGGAAGCGCACCCGCGTCTGGCTCTCTATCTTGGTTCGATACGCATCGTTGAAAAAGGTTCCCATGATGAGGGTGCCCCGGGAAGGCCCCTCGTTGGACGAGGTGAGGATGGGGCTTGCGGCCACCAGCATGGGGCCCCTGGCGGTCATTATTACGCCCTTCCGCAGGGCCTTTTGGGGAGGCCCCTCGACCGGGCTCAGGAGAAGGGCATGATCCGGAGGCAGGGCGTCGCGCGGAAACTCGGGAAGGGCGATGTCCTCCTGCGTCTCCAGATCTACGATCCGGCCGTAGACGACCCGGCCGGAGGTGTCGCAGATATAGATCAGATTGACGTGGTTGTCCGTGAAGGTGGCGTCCACCAGGTTGGCGTCCTCGTACTCGGGGGAGCGGCTCACCACGTACTCGTAGGTGTCGTCCCAGGCGGCCCAGTCCCATGCCCGCGTGCCCATGTGGCCGATTTCGCTGTCCAGGGCGTTTCGGACCCGCTCCATGTCCTTGACCCTGGCGGTGCTCTCCAAGGCCAGGAAATTTTTCAGGAACAGCTGACTGTAAATCATGCTCACGAAAAGCCCGCAGAAGAGGAAGACGGAGACGAGGAGGAGCGTCATCTTTTTTTTGATGGTCATTTTCCGGGCTCCGTTCCTGCACTGGGGGAATTCGCAGGCGGCGGGCCGCAGCTTTCGCGATCCTCCGATCCGGGCTTATCCTGGGAAAGAACGCTGGAGAGGAAACCCACCAGGATTTCCCCGGTGACGGGCTTGTTCAGAATGGAGGTGACGCCCTCCCGGAGCGCTCCCAGACGGTCCACCATGTCCGAGTAGCCGGTCAAAAGCACCACGGGCGTACGGCTTCCGGTGTCCCGAATGGCATGGGCCAGCTCCAGGCCGCTCATCTCCGGCATGGTCAAGTCCGTGAGCACCAGGTCGTAGGAGGAGGGGATGCGGGCAAACTCCTGCAGGGCCTCCCGGCCGCCTGTGCAGGCGAAAACGGAAAAGCCCGCCTCCAGCAGGGTCCGGCGAAGGGAAAAAAGCACGTGCTCCTGGTCGTCCACCACCAGGACCCTTCCGGTTCGTTTCTCCGGCTTCCCCGCCGGCCGGCCTTCCTCTTCCGGACAGAGCTCCGTTGCGGGCAGGAAGACCTCGAAGGCCGCTCCGCGTCCGGGCCGATTTTCCACCCGAATGACGCCCTGAAGCGCGCTCACGATCCCCAGGACCACCGAAAGCCCCAGCCCGGTACCGCCGCCTTCCTTCCGGGTGGTGAAGAAGGGGTCGAAGATCAGATCCTCGATGTCCGCGGGAATTCCCGGCCCCGTGTCCTGGACCCGCAGCCGCACCAGAGGCCCCTCCTTGGGCGGCTGCTCCATGAAGATGCCGTCGGAAGGGGCTCCGTCGCACACGTCCACCCGCAGGAAAAGGCTGCCCGGCCCCGAGCCCATGGCCTGGGCCGCATTGGTGCAAAGGTTGACCACAACCTGGGTGAGCAGGGACCGGCTGGCTTGAACGGCGGCGTTGGGGGCGGCGAAATCGGTCACCAGCTCGATGGAGGGGTCCAGCGACGCCCGCACCAGGGCCAGGGCTTCACGGACGGTGGGCACCACCGGAATCGCGGACAGCGGCTCGTCGCTGGGCCTGGAGAAGGTGAGGATCCTGCCCACTAGGTTCTTGGCGAAAAGTGCGGACTCCAAGGCCATGGAGAGGCTCTTCTCCTCCTCGCACCCCTTTTCCGCTTGTCTTGCCGCATGCTCCACGTTGAGGATGATGGTGGTGAGCAGGTTGTTGAAGTCGTGCGCCACGCCACGGGCCAAGGTGCCTAGCGCGTCCATCTTCTGGGCCTGGCGCAGCTGGCTCTCCAGGGCCTTGTGCTCGGTGATGTCGGCCGCGGAGCAGACGAAACCCAGGTGCTCGTTGCCCGATCCCAGGATGGGGGCCACCGCCATGCGAAGGGCCCCCTTCCCGTGCTTCCGCTCCCACTCGGCCGCACCCGCCGATCCACCGGCGGAGCTTTCCCGCGTCGGGCATCCCGGGCAGAGTGAGGAATCTCCGAAGAAAGCCTGATGGCAAGGGCTTCCGAAGCAATGCTCGCCGTAGGCCGCCAGCGCGGCCTGGTTCATCCGGACCACCGCGAGATCGGGGCCTACCATCGCCATCCGGTCCTTCACCGCGTTGAAGGTCCTCTCCCACTGCTCCTTGCTCTGGGTCAGCATGCGCGTGGTGAGCCGGTGCGCCTCGATCTCGCGGCTCATGAGACGGTTTGCCGTGAGAAGCTCCCGGGTGCGGTCCTGGACCCGGCGGTCCAGCATCTCGTTCATTCGTTTGAGCTCGGCTTCGAGCTTTTTATGGGCGGTGATGTTCCGCAGAACCAGGACCTTGCCCATCCGCTTCTTCTGGGAGTCGAAAAGCGGGCTTACCCTGATATCATAGATGATCTCGCCTTCCTTTTCCCCCACCCTGTACTCGCTGGGGGAGCCGGACGGGGTATCCTCATCAAAACCGATCGCAGGCATATCGGGCCAGATCTCCCGCAGGGGCTTCCCCAGGATCAGGGCGGGGCTCTTGCCCAGGAGCGCGGTCATGGCGTCGTTCACCTCCAGCACCTGATCCTGCTCGTCGCAGACCAGCACGCAATCCGTCAGGCCCTGGACCACTACCTTGTGGGCGATGGGCACCGCGTCACCAAGGCGCAGCCGGAAAAACGCCCACGCGATGAGGGCCGAGGCGATGGCGATGCTGAAGGGCTCGATGTTCAGGCCGGAGTTGGCCAGGGAGGGCGAGCGGTTGAGAAACCGGCTCACGGCCACCACGATGACGGAGAGGAGGACAAGGATCAGCTGCTGGCGGTAGAGATGCCTCTGCCCCAGCAGCATCTGCACGATAAAGTATACGGAGATCGCCGCCAGCACATAGGAGTAGGCGATGAATCCCGAGAGCCAGATCCCGTTGGTGTGCACCACACCCTCCAGCCCTTCGAAGGTCATGGGCTCGATGGAGGGCCAGATGAGGCCGTGGCTTTCGTTGGTGAACACCAGGAAAATGGTGATGGCCGGGATCGTCAGCGCGGCCAGGACGTTTTTCCGGGTGAGATAGCGCTGCCTCCCGGTAAAGCAGAGAATGTAGAAAAGCCACAGGGTGGGAAGCGTCCCGATTCCCAGCCATTGCACCTTGTTCCAGAATATTTTCGCCGCCAGGTCCGGGCTCCCCAGCTCCAGGGCATACCCGAAGGTCCAAATGCAGCTGGCGAAAAGGGCGCTCGCCCCAAAGCGGGCGCGGACAACGGAGCCCCGCACCCGGAGGATATAAAGGCCCAGGAGCGCGAGGGTGCACGCTGAAAAAACCAGGGCCTGGACATAGAGAAGCTCTGGGTAGGTCATGGCGCGGTTCCTGGAAGGTTTATCCGTTGCGGCATCGGGGAAAAAGGCTTTTCGAGCCGCCCCCGCGGAGGCGAGCTGCCGGTCCCCGATTCCGGGCAAAGGCCCGGCGTAATCCCGCGATCCGTGTCAATAGATTCAATCATTATACTCAAGGTATGATTTTTTGCCAATTCGCAATGCATGGGCCCGAACGGAAATCCTTCTTTGTCCGAAGGCTCTGCAAAAGCTGGAAAATCGTTCTGCTAAAATCGGAAAATCTATTCTCAGGGCCGGGAGGCACGGCAAAAACAGGGATCAAAGTGCAGGGAGAAAGGCTTTTTCCAGGCGACCGCGTTTCGGGCGGGGTTTCCATGCAACAGCCCTGGAAACGCTCGCAAGGGAGGATGAATGGGGGCGAAAGAAGGCCGCATCATGGCACAACGATTCTTTCCGGGCGAATAAATGAGAAAAATTTCACACCTTTTGGAGCATCCCATTCTTGTCCTTACGAAAAGGATATGTTTTTATCATAAACGGGCGCTGCGAGTCGGCTTCCCGCCGCATGCCCGGGTGCCCGAACCCTTGGAGGCGCAGGAGGTTCATAAAAAGAGAAGACTTGACACGTTTCTTGCAGGGGAGAAGGGGACGAGCAACCGGACATTTCCAGGGTGGTGATTATGATAAGCAGCCTGCTTTTGGTAGATCACGAAGCGCCCGCTCCCTTTCCTCTGGTGGAAGAACTCCTGGGCAAGGGGCTCTCCGTATCGTTCGCCCGTAGCGCCCGGGAAGGAATCGCTCTGGGTTCGCGCCGCTCCCATGACGCCATCGTGGTGGAGCGCCGGGTGGGAACCGTGGACGGGTTCAACCTGCTGAACTGCCTCAAACCCGTGAGCCCCGGCGCGGTCACCATGGTCATCGGGGGGGACGCCTCCGACGGGTTGGACAAGCTCCTGCGCCTCAAGCACGGAGTGTTCCAGCGCCTGGACCGACCGCTCACCGCCGAGGCCGTACAGACGGGCATCCGCCTTTCGGTTTCCCAAAAGAAGTCCGAGGCCCAGCGCGTGAGCCAGAGGCTGGAGGAGTTTCTCCACGCCCAGGTTTACGAGAGGCTGGCCGCAACCGGGCTCGACTTTCCCCGCAACCACGCCAGGCCGGCCTTCCGCCTGGGGGCCGCGGACGTGATTTCCTCCCACACCAGCACCGGCTTCGTCCGCTGCGTGGCCAACGCCTTGAAGACCGCCAAGACGCATCTATCCAAGGACCCAGCAGCCCGCAACTTCCTGGTAGGCATACTGGACTCGGCCGTTTCCACCGAGGCGGTGAACAAGGCCGTTCTGGCCCAGGAGAGCCTACCCGGCAACCGGGACACCGTGATCCAGCCTTATACCGAGCTTGCCCGCTGCCTGGGGAAGCACCGGAACCTGTTTACCGTGAAAAGGATCTCGGTGAGGATTTCCGCACGCAACAAGGATGCGCACAGCCAGATGGAGCCCTTCTACCTGGGGCTTCTCCTGGACAACCTGATCCTTAACGCCGTGGAAGCAATGGATTATCTACAGGAAAAGAACCTTGCTGTGGATTTTTCCATTAACCTGCGCTCCGGCTTCCTCCGCATCACCATCACCGACACCGGTTGCGGCATGAGTTCGGAAACCATGGACCGAATCTTCACCTCCGGCTTTTCCACTTCGGAGAACGGGGCCGGGCTCGGGCTTTCCGCGGTCAAGAAGATCCTTTTCCAATGCAGCGGAGACATCCATATCCAAAGCAAAGTGGGACGCGGCACCACCACCACGGTGGTCCTCCCCCTGGCCCGCCCGGGAGCCAAGGGCTGACAACGCTTCCAGAGAAGCTTTCGGAAACGGGGCCGGAATCGGCCCCGTTTCTTTTTGAGCGGCCGCTCCCCCCGCAAGGGTTGACACGGCACCCTCCGGCCCCTACCATGTGGGCAAACGATAAGGAGGCGGCCATTGAAAAGAGTGGGCAGGTTCGCAGCGATGGGGCTGGGGCTGGTTTTTTGCGTTCTGGCTCTTGCTCCGGGTTGCGGGGAGAAGAAACCGGGCGGACTCGGGGAGCGGCAGCTGCCGCCCCTAAAGAAGGACCAGAAGACTACGGTGAACCCGCTGGGGATGGAGTTCGTTTACATCGAACCGGGGACCTTCAAGATGGGCAGCCCCGAGGACGAGGAGGGGCGCCAGACCGGGGAGAGTCAGCACGACGTTACGCTTTCCAAAGGCTTCTGGTTGCAGACCACCGAGGTGACGCAGGGACAATGGGAAAAGGTCATGCACACCTACCCCTCCCAGTTCACCAATTGCGGGTACGACTGCCCCGTTGAAAACATCTCGTGGGACCAGACTCAGGAGTTCATCCGGACGTTGAACGAGATGGACAAGAAAAATCATTACCGACTCCCCACCGAGGCCGAGTGGGAGTACGCCTGCCGCGCCGGCACAAAGACCACCTTCTACTACGGGGAGTGCCTGGGGGAGGATTTCGCCAACTACGACGCTCGTTATCCCTTGAGGAAATGTCCGGAGCAGGGGTACCGGGGGAAGACCGTCCGGGTCAAGAGCTTCCCTCCCAATGCCTGGGGCCTCTACGACATGCACGGCAATGTGATGGAGGCCTGCCAGGACTGGTACGACGAGTTCCCCTTGGACAACGTCACCGATCCTGTGGGGCCTTACGTGGGGCTGCGCCGGGTATACCGGGGCGGGGCCTGGTCGAACGACGCCAAGTTTTGCCGCTCCGGCGCTCGGGGCCGGTACGATCCGTATCAGTTCAGCTCGTTGCGGGGCTTTCGTCTGGTGATGGACGCGGCCGCGGGGCCGGTCATCCCTGCCGCGGAGAAGAAGCCGGCGGAAAAAACTGCGGAAGGCAAACAATAAAAAACGCCGACCCGCGCTTTTTCGTGAAAGTCGCGATTGTCGGCGTGCAGGGCTCCGGAATCCGAAACCCATCCGCTAATGCCGCCCGCCCCGCCGGACATGCGCCGGGGGCGGAACCCGTGGCGTGCGCTGCTCTGCCGGCGGCAGGCGGGCCGCCTTTTTACATGGCCGCCGAGTGCGCCAGGCCCATGTATGCCGAACGTTTCCTGGGTTTGCGCGTGCCCTTTGCCCCTCGATAGACCGCATACTGCTCCGGCGAAAAAATGGCCCGCAAGAGCAAATGATAGGCGGTGATGTCTATCTCGTCCGTGGGCGCTTTCACCCGGGAGTGCTGGCAAGGTCCGCAATCGAAGTCGGGAACGTTGGACTTGGCTGCGTTGCTCAGGCAGTTGTCGTATTTCGGGCAGTCCAGATTTCTCATGATGCACCTCAGGGCGTGGTCCGAAAGGTTGCCGGAGATCCCCCCGCGCATATTGGCTTATGCAAAATCGGTTCCACTTTTTTCCGACTGTAAGAATTCAGGATTGGCGGTGTTTTTTATAACGACGTTTTCTCCTGCCCCGCCTCGCCTTCAGGTGAAAATCACCGCATGCCGGTGAAATTCACCGCTTTACGCTCCGAAAATGAGGGGCCCTGCTCTCGCGCCTCCCCTCGCCGAGCGCCCCCTATTCCCTTCCCCGCCCCCTCCCCCGGGCTCATCCGTCTTGACCCCTTGCCCCAAAACCGCTACCAGAAAAGCATGCTCCCAAAAGCTTCAATCCCGACAAGCCCATCATCACCCCCGGAAATGCCTGGGGACGCGATGCACGACCTCGCCCCGGAGCTCTTCGGCGCGCGGAAAGAAAGGGTGCATCTGTTCCCGGAGCTCTCCTCCACCATGGACACGGCCCGGAGGCTGGCTGTCCAAGGCTGTGCGGACGGAACCGTCGTCATCGCGGCCCGCCAGACGGGCGGAAGGGGGAGATTGGACCGGAAATGGATCTCCGGCCCGGGCGGGCTGTACTTCACTCTCGTGCTCCGCCCCCGGATTCCGGCGGAACAGGCATGGAAGGTGCTGTTCTGTGCCGGTGCCGGCCTCTGCGAGGCCTTGATGGAAAAATGCGGCGTGCCGGCCCGGGTGAAATGGCCCAACGACATCCTGGTTTCCGGCCGCAAGCTCTCGGGCATGCTCACCGAGATGACCCTGGACGGCGACCGGGTGAAGTACCTGAACCTGGGCGTAGGGGTGAACGTGGCCAACGACCCGGGCGAGGAAAGGGCCATAAGCCTGCTTGATCTCACTGGAAAGGTCTTTTCCCGATCCATGATTCTGACCGCCTTTCTGGACGACCTCGAGCCGCGCCTGGCCGCTCTGGGCGACACCCCCGTCCTACCCCGCTGGAAAGCCCTCTGCGGCACCATCGGCCAGATGGTTTCCATCCAAACCCTGCGGGGCTCGTTCGAAGGGACGGCCGTGGACGTGGCCGAGGACGGGTCCCTGGTGGTTCAGACCGCCGGCGGAGAAGTCCGGGTTTCCTGCGGGGACTGCTTTCATCGGGCCGCCGGGGAAGGCCCGCCGGAAATTCGGGAGGAACGGTGAAGATAGTCATCGTGGGTGCCGGCGAGGTGGGTTTTCACACGGCGAGCCGGCTTGCCATGGAGAGCAAGGACGTGGTCGTGGTGGACACCGACCCCAAGTCCCTCAAGCGAGTCTCCGAGCACCTGGACGTGGCCGTGGTGGAGGGATCGGGCGCCAGCCCCCAGGTATTGGCGGAAGCGGGAGTGGAAAGCGCCGAGATCCTCCTGGCCGTCACGGACTCCGACGAGATCAACCTGGTTTCCTGCCTGTTCACCGACCTCATGAGCCCGGCCACCAAGAAGCTCATCCGCATCCGCGACGCGGATTACACCGACTTCGCCGCCAAGCTCCGGGAAAACCCGCCCCACATAGACACCATCATCAACCCCGAGTTGGAGATGTCCAGGTTCATCGTCCGGCTCCTGGAGGAGCCCGGGGCCGAGGACGTGGCGGTCTTCGGCGGGGGTCGGGTCCGCCTGGTGGGCGTGCGGGTGGCTCCCCTCTCCCGGCTGGCCGGCGTCCGCATGAAGGACCTTCTGGCCAACACCGGCGGGAGGAAGCTCCTCATCGCCGCCATCGTCCGGGAGGAGAAGCTCATCATTCCTTCCGGACGGGACACCATCCTGCAAAACGACCTGGTCTACTTCCTGGCCCCTGCGGAAGACGGCTTCCAGCCCATGGAGCTTTTCGGCCGCAGCACACGGGTCATCCGCAGGGTGCTCATCGTGGGAGGCGGCCGGGCGGGCTTGCGGCTTTCCCGCGAGATCTCCGGCCTGGGCCTGCACGTAAAGCTCGTGGAAAAGGACCCGCAACGTTGCAGTTTCCTGGCCGAGGCCCTGGACAAGGTGGTGGTGCTCTCCGGCGACGGGTCGGACCAGGAGCTCCTGACCGAGGAGAACGTGGCGGACCAGGACGTGGTGGTGACGCTCACAGGCGACGAGGAAACCAACATCCTGGCGAGCCTCCTGGTCAAGCGCATGGGCGTTGCCAAGGCCATCACCCGCATTGACAAGTTCCACTACTTTCCCCTGATGCAGGCCATCGGCATCGAGCACGTGGTGTCGGCCCGCATGGCCGCCATCAACTCCATCCTCCAGCACGTACGGCGGGGCAAGGTGATCTCGTCGGTGACGCTGAAGGGGGAGTCCGGAGAGGTCATGGAGGTGGTGGCGCTGGAGACTTCCGGGCTGGTGGGCAAGCCCATCCGGGACCTCTCCTTTCCCAAGGGAGCGCTCATCATCGCCATCCTGCGGGACGGGAGAGTCATCGTTCCCACGGGCGACTCGGTCATCGAGCCCCGCGACCGGGTGGTCATCATCGCCACGAGCCAGGCGGTGCCCCTGGTGGAGCGGGCCCTTTCCGTCCGCCTGGAGTACTTCTGATGCGAGCCAGGGCCATTGCGCGCGTTGTGGGAGTCCTCACCGCCTTCACGGGACTCGCCATGCTTCTGCCCCTGGTGGTCTCGCTGCTTCATTCGGAGAACCGCTCCGCCAAGGCCCTCCTCCTTTCCTGCGGCATCACCATGGGCGCGGGAGGAGGCATGTACCTCTCGTCGGGCCGGGAACGCTACATCCTCTCCCACCGGGAGGGGATGGCCGTGGTGGCCCTGGGCTGGGCCCTGGCCGGGCTCTTCGGCGGCTTGCCCTTCTATATCGGCGAGGTTTTCCCCAGCTTCACGGACGCGGCCTTCGAGTCCATATCCGGGTTCACCACCACGGGCTCTTCGGTGCTCACCGACATCGAGTCCGTGGACCGGGGCATGCTCCTGTGGCGCAGTTTCATCCAGTGGCTGGGCGGGATGGGCATCATCGTGTTGTCGCTCGCCGTGCTTCCCTTCCTGGGCGTGGGCGGCATGCAGCTCTACAAGGCCGAGGTGCCCAGCCCGGTGCCGGACAAGCTCACGCCCCGCATCCGGGAGACGGCGGCGCTTCTGTGGAAGGTCTACATCCTCTTCACGGCCCTGCAGGTGCTTTTGCTCTCCGCCGGAGGCATGGACCTCTTCGAGTCGGTCTGCCACAGCTTCACCACCATGCCCACCGGCGGCTTCTCCACTCGCAACGCCTCGGTGGGGGAGTTTGAAAGCGCCTACTTCGAATGGGTGATCGTGGCCTTCATGGCGCTGGCCGGGGTCAACTTCACCCTCCACTACCGGGCGCTCACGGGAAATCCCCGGAGCTTCACCAAGGACCCGGAGTGCCGGGTCTACCTGGCGCTCTTGGCGGGCCTCACCCTCCTGGTGGCGCTGGACACCCACGGTCCCGTGTACCAGAGCTTCGGCAAGGCGCTCCGCTACGCCGCCTTCCAGGTGACCTCAATCCTCACCACGACAGGCTACGCCACCGCGGACTACGAGAAGTGGCCGGCTTTCTCCCAGCTCATTCTGATGCTGTGCATGTTCGTGGGGGCCAGCGCCGGCTCCACCGGCGGAGCCATGAAGGTGCTGCGGGTGGTGCTGGTGGCCAAGTACTGCTACCGGGAGCTTTTCCGGCTCATCCACCCCCGCGTGGTCATGCCCGTGAAGCTGGGCAAAAAGGCCGTACCCGAGGAGGTGCTCCACGGAGTCATGGGATTCTTCGCCCTGTACATGGGGGTGTTCGCAGTGAGCGGAGTGATCCTGTGCCTGATGGGCGTGGACCTGGTCACCAGCCTGGCGGCGGTGGCGGCCACCATGGGAAACATCGGGCCGGGAATCGGGGACGTGGGGCCCATGGAAAACTTCGCCCACATCCCGGCCGCGGGCAAGTGGCTGCTCATGTGGTGCATGCTTTTAGGACGCCTGGAGATCTACACCATCATCATCCTTCTGGTGCCCGAGTTCTGGCGCAAGTAAAACGACCTAAAAAGTAGGAAAAATAAAAAAGGAAAAAGATGTTGCGGGGGAGGGGGAAAAACCCCTTTTGAAAAAGCCGGTTCTTCCCCCTCCCCCGCACCCCCTCCCCTTTTTCCGCAAAACTTTCTGATGCATTTCCAAAGCGGAAGCTTGGTGGTTACTAGAAGCGCACCGATCAAGAGGCATCTTTCGGTCAATCTCCGAAGCTGATGCCGATCTCCCGCGCGGTCTGGATGTGGTCGCAATCCAGGGGCACGCGGCGGATCTCGCCGATGACGTCCTCCAGGGGCACGGCCTGGATCTTGGGGGGCATGAGCCCCACCATGTATCCATACTTGCCCTCCTCGATTAGCCGGAGCGCCGCCGCGCCGAAGCGAAGGGAGAGCAGGCGGTCGAAGGTGGTGGGCGATCCGCCCCGCTGGAGGTGGCCCAGGGTGAGCGACCGGGTGTCCTTGCCCGTGCACTGGGCGATCATCTTGGCCACCGCCGCCCCGATGCCGCCCAGGAGCACGTCCTGGCGCCCCGCCTCCCCGTTTCCCTGGCTCACGATCTTCCCGCCCTTGGGAGCGGCCCCTTCGGCCACCACCACGATGGCGTAGCGCACCCCGGCCAGCTCCAGGCTCATGATGTGGTCGCAGACCTTCTTGATGTCGAAGGGAATCTCGGGAATGAGGATGGCCCTGGCCCCGCCGGAGATGCCGCTGTTCAGCGCGATCCAGCCCGCGTGACGGCCCATGACCTCCACCACCATGACCCGGTCGTGGCTCTTGGCCGTGGAGTGGAGCCGGTCCAGGGCCTCGGTGGCGTTGGACACGGCCGTGTCGAAGCCGAAGGTGGCCACCGTGCCGCCCATGTCGTTGTCTATGGTCTTGGGGATCCCCACCACGGGGATGCCTTTCTTGAAAAAATCATAGGCGATCTGCAGGCTGCCGT
>JBFMHL010000089.1:0-17407 GCA_040753055.1 Thermodesulfobacteriota bacterium
CGAATCCGACATCATCCCCCGCTTGTTGCAAAAAGTTCCTGAATAAACCAGGATGGTACGGCGACGGAAAAAATATCCTTCCCGGCCCGGACACTTTCCCGAACGGAGCGCCCATGCAGAAAAGAGTCGCGCAAATCCTCGCGGTCTTAGAAGAGACCTACCCGCAAGTCAAGACGCAGCTTGTGCATGAAAACGCTTTCGAACTCCTGATCGCCACCATCCTGTCGGCCCAGTGCACAGACCGGCAGGTGAACATGGTGACGCCGGGATTGTTCGCGCGCTTTTCCACCCCCGAGGAGTTGGTCGCGGCGGACCTGGGCGAGCTGGAGGGGCTCATCCGCTCCACGGGCTTCTTCCACGCCAAGGCCCGCAGCATCAAGCGCTGCTGCGAGAAGCTCCTGTCCGATTTCAACGGTACGGTTCCCCGCACCATGGACGAGCTTCTTTCGCTCCCCGGCGTGGGCCGCAAGACGGCCAATGTGGTCTTGAACGCGGCCTTCGGAGTTCCGGGGGTGGTGGTGGACACCCATGTCAAGCGCATCTCCAAGCGCCTGGGGCTGACCCGTAGCACCGACCCGGAGAGGATCGAGTACGACCTCATCAAGGTTCTGCCCGAAGACTCCTGGATCGGGTTCTCGTTGCAGCTCATCTACCTGGGAAGGGAGCTGTGCACGGCCCGGAGCCCCAAGTGCCTGCGATGCCCGCTGCTTTCCCTGTGCCCCCAGGGCAAAAAGGAAGCTTCCCGGCAGGGGTAAAAAAAAGGGGGCTCCGTTTCCGGAGCCCCCCACAACTGCGGTCCCTGTGTTGCTTATACGGATTTAGAAGGTGATCTGCAGTTCGTTGAACAGAGAGTAAACGTCGTCCATCCGCACATCGGCGGCCCGGGCGTACTGGCCGGGGTTGGCCGCGAAGATGGGCTGCTGCCAGAAGTCACCGGAATCCAGGTAAGCAGCGATGAAGGTGTAGGACAGGTTGTCGTAGATGTTCCACACGACCTTCAGGTCATACTCGTTGCCGTAGTCGGCAGACCAGGTGGCGACGATCGGAGACTCGGCCTTGGCATTGCCGTACACCACTTCCATGCTCACGTTTTCCATGGGCTTGAAACCGGCGCCCAAGTAGATGATCTTGGCGCCGTTGATGCCCACCGCGCCGCCATTGATGTTACCCACGTAGCCGAGCTGTCCGGAGAGAACCGGATCCTCGGTGCAGGTCAGGATCCACAGCTTGTCCCAATCGATGCCCAGGTTGCCCAGGGTGCGCACCTTGGTGGCGTTGGGATCGGAGCCCTGGCCCTGCATCCAGGCGTAGCCCAGCTGGAAGGAGAGCGGACCGACAACGTAGCGGCCTTCCAGGTTCCATGCATAGGCGTCCCAATCAATGTCTTTGATCCCGTTGTTGTTGGCCGCGAACTGCTTGCGGTCGAACTCCATGGCGTCGCCGAACCGGAACATGGCCTCGCCGGACACGGTGAAATCCATGATCTTGTACTCGAAGTAGGGATCAACGGTCCAGAACTTGGCGTCGTAGGGGTTGGCGGAGTACATCCTGTCGGAACGGGTCTTGCCGTTGGTGTAGCCGACCAGAAGACCGCCGGTGAAGGCTTCCAGCTTGTAAACGCCGGCCAGGTAGTAGGTCTCCTGGTCGGTGTCGCTGTTGAGCCGCACCGGGGTCACGGCGCCGTAAACGGGGCCGGCGGCGATCTGGGTGCCGACCGGGTTCAGGGCGTCCAGCTCGGCCTGCTTCTCCATGATGGCCAAGCCAATGAAATCGCCGATCTTGATGGTGTACTTGATGCGCTCCACGTCACGCTCGGAGTCCACGAACAGGGTACCCCAGGAGCCGCCCTGCATACGGCCGACGTCGAACTTGCCGAAATCGGTCTTGATGGTCATCCACGCGCGGTCAATGTCAATGTTCGGGGGAGCGCTGGCGCCGGTCTGATCGCCCCACATCACGTCGTCCAGGGCGTCAAAACGGGTGGTGAAGGAAAGGATGTCATTGACCGTGAAGACGGTCTCCAGCCGGAAGCGCTGGTCCATGAAAGAGTTGGTCTTGGTTACGCGCTCGTCCAAGCTCGGGGTGGAGTCGGCATAACCGCGCACCCGGTAGGTGCCCTTGAAGGTCACGTCGGTGGCAAGCGCGGGGGCCGCCATCACGACGAGCGCCACAAGAGCGACCGCCAAAATAGTAAATCTCTTCATCTTGTCTCCTCCTTGTTGTTTCTCCGTTTCCTCATAAAGCCCCGGGCCGGCTCTCCTCAAAGCCGACCCGATGCCGTGACGAGGTTCCGGGCAGGTTCCGCGCGGCTCCATCAGGGACCGCAACATGGGCGCACGGGTACCCGGACCTGTACTTCCGCATACGATAAGATGCAACCTGCTAACCTGTCAAGCAAATTATTACAACCGGGGAGGGGCTGAAGTAAATTTCAACCTCTCCCCGGCTGCAATGCACGCATAATGACGCATTGCGTCGGATGCGTCAAGGACTTTTTTGCTTTTTTAATTACTATTTGAAATCATAAGCAATAATATTGCTCTGATCCTTGGTCATGCCTTTTTTCACCACTGCCACCACCAGCTCCGTCACACCGTCGCCGTCCACATCCCCCAGACCGTAATCCGTGATGAGGCCGGAAATCTTCGCCGTGCTCCACACAGGCGTAAGCCCCAGCCCGTTCCAGGCGAGCTCGTCGAAACGGCCGCTCGTGAACATGCGGAAACGGCCCAAAAGCCTTCCCGTGGTCCCCTCGTTCTTCACCACCAGGGCGCCCTGGGCGCCGCCCGAGACATCCGTCACGATCAAGCGCTGGGGAAGGTACGACACATTCTGGTTGGTGGTGGGGTCCGGAACGCGCATGTACTTTTCGCTTCCGCCGTAAGACTCGTCGCTCTTGTAGACCTTCTCGCCCGTATCCGAGTAAAGGCGGAGGTCGCCCGCATCGTCCAGAATGAGGATGCCCTGCTGGTCGGCTCCGGTAAAGCGGCCCAGCCCCACCCCGAAGATGCAGCCGGCCCGGGGGATGGCCGCGCCTTTTGCCGCATACTTTCCGCCTTCCATGACAAGCTCGGTCACACCCGGCAGGTAGAGATCGGACACGCCCCGCCGCTGGCCGTAGAGCACCTTGCCGCGGCCGGGCACGGAGAGGACCCGGAAGTACCAGGGCTGGTCCTGGGCCTTCACCTGGAAGGCCTTGCCGTCAAAGACCAGCACGAAGGAAACCAGGCTCTGGCCGTTGGTGTCGAGGGCGCTCACATAGACCTCGGCCTTTCCGTCGCCGTCTAGGTCCGCCGCGTCCAGCCAGAGAATCTGGATGTACTTGCCCACCTTATACGAACAAATTCCGGCCAGCCGTCCGGAAACGTAACGGTAGGCCCAGACCGCATCAGAGTCCGCCGTCACGGTTTCATCGGCCTTGTCCCCGTCCACGTCGGCCATGCACAAGCTCATGAGGGCGGTGGAAAAGGTCTGGCTGATCCAGAAATCCTTTGCCGGCCCGCCTCCGGCCGCCATGCTGACCGGGGACGTGCCCGCGGCGGTCTGCCCGGTTTCCCGGCGGTAGCTTTGCTCCGGGTTGGCCCGGCCCTGGGGAGCTTCGACGGGGGCCGCCGCCTTGAACTCGCCGCGGCCGAACACGGAGAAGTTGATCTCCGCGCAAAGCTCGTTCACCGCGGGGATCACCTTGCCCAGGGACTCGGCCGCCCGGGAAAAGCTCTGGGGCGAGCCTGTTCCGGACACCGGAAGGACGGTGGCGTCAATGCTCACGGCTTCGCCCAGGGAGGTCACGCTCCCGAAAAGCACGTAGTCGGCGGACAGCTCCTTTCCCACGGCCAGGGCCGCCTTCTCGTCCAGGGGCCCCTTCACCGCCTCCGCGGCCTTGAAGGACTCGGCACGGCTCACCATGGCCACGCGGCCTTCCCAGGAGAGGCGGGAGGCCAGCATGTCGTATAGCCCCGCCCGCAGGAAGCTCATGTCCCGGTCCGCATGGACCGTGAACGGAAGCAGCGCTACGGTCTTTGGCGCGGCCTCCTGGCCGAAGGCCGGGAAGGAGGCGAGCACCGGGATGAGCAGCAACAAAAGACAAACCAAACGCTTTTTCATTAAGGTCCTCCGATGCTTGAAAAAGAAAAGCCGACGGCTTTCTCGCGTCATAGCAGCCCCGGATAAAAGGCGCAAGGCGGGCGAGAGGGTGCGGGAAGGGGCTTGTTTTCCTTGTGTGCCGTCTGGGGATCAGTCTTTGCGGTACGCCACCTTCAGGGTGTCCCGGTTGGGGAAACGGAAGAACTTTCTGGAAAGGGAGAACCCCGCCCGCCGGCACAAGGTGTCCAGGGTGTCGAAGTCGAAGTAATACAGGTGCTCCGGCGGGTTGAAGTGGGGCCAATCCGGCCCCATCTTGCGGGCTTTGGGATGGCCGAAGTCCGGCACGCCCAGGACCAGCAGCCCGCCGGGGGCAAGAAGCGCACAGGCCCGGTTCAGATTCTCCTGGGGGTCGAAGGTGTGCTCCAGCACGTCGAACATGGTGACGGCGGAGAGCGAGCCTTCCGGGACGTTCACCGAAAAGATGTCGCCCTGCAGAACCGTGACCCCGAAATTCTCCCGGGCCCAGGCGGCCGCATGCAACGAAGGGTCCACGCCCAGGGCCTTCCAGCCCGAGTCGGCCGCCACCTTCACCATGTAGCCGAAGCTGGCCCCTACGTCCAGGAGGCTCCTCTCCCTTGCCTTGCACATCCGGGAGATGCGGAACATCTCCCGGCGGGCGTCCCAGAGCTTGGAGCGGATCTTCTTCTCGCTGTGGACGTAAACGTTTCCGTACTCCCCCTGGTAGTGAAGGGCAAGCTCCGGGGGCTCGGGCTGGGGATTGAGATACCCGAGGCCGCAGGACAGGCAGCGGACGAGGGTATAGCCCCTCTTGCCATAGAGAGGGGCGGCATTGTCCGCCCCGCATACGGTGCAGCTTACCTGCTTCACGAAAGAGGCGCCTTTCCCTCTTTTGAAAGAGCGTTCAGGCCGCGTACCTGCCCGCCGCCAGAAGCGTGCGGGAGACGATGACCTTCTGGATGTCCAGGCTTCCCATGACCACCGGCACGGCCGCCGCCATTGCGTAGATGCGCCCCACCTCGTACTCGGACGAAAGCGAGTAGGCGCCGTGGATCTCCATTGCGCAGTCGGCGATGGTGCGCAGCGCCTTGGCGGTCATGATCTTCAAGGCGGCGGCGTCGAAGAAGGGATCGCCCCCGCGATCCACCTTGGCGCAGAGCTTCTCCAGGTAGGCGTTGGCAGCCTCGAGCTCCACGGCCATGCGGGCCAGCTTTTCCTGGATCATCTGGAACTTGATTCCGATGGGCTTGTCCCGGTGCATCTTGGTGAGCGCATAGGAGAGCGCCAGGTCCATGGCCCTGCGGGCCGCGCCCAGGAAGATGGAGCAGAAACCGATCTTGCCCAGGGTTTCGGCGTTTAAAAGCACGTCGAAGCCCTGCTCCACGGTGCCGATGAGGCAGTCGTCGGGCGCGAAGTAGTCGGTGAGGATCACGTCGCCGTTGTCCACGGCCATGTGGAGGAAGTGCTCCCGCCGCCCGGCCTGGTAGCCGGGCTGGTTGCGGGAAACCAGGAAAGCCCCCACCTGGTTTTCGGCGGTCTTGGCAAAGAGGACCAGGTGGTCGCAGATGCCCGAGTAAGTGATGAAGCGCTTCACGCCGTTTAGGATCCATCCGCCGTCCACCTTGCGGGCCGCGGTCTTGAGCTGCCGGGGGTCCGAGCCCGTGTCCGGCTCGGTGAAGGCCAGGCCGCCGACGAGGTCCAGGGAAAGCAGACCCGGCAGGACCTTTTCCTTCATGGTTGCGGAGCCGAACCGGAAGACCGGCCAGGCCAGGACGAAGTTCTCCAGCACCAGGTTCGGGGGCACCGGGCTGGCGTAGCCCAGCTCCCGCACGGCCAGGATCATGGAGGAGAAGGTGCCGTCGGCTCCTCCCGCTTCTTCGGGAAAGGGGAGACGCAGGACCGAGAGGTCCGCGAAGCGGGCCCGGACCGCGTCCGGCATCGCTCCCTTTTCCTCCATCTCCCGCTGCAGGGGCAGAAGCTCCTTGCGCGCAAAGGCCGATACCGCGGCGACAACCTGCTGCTCCTCCTCGGTGTAGCAAAACTGCATGGCCCCCTCCGCTTTGCCTGTGGGTTCGTGATCCGCTTCCTGTCGCAAGGTCCGGTTTTACATAAGCACGGAAGAGGTGTCAACGAGGAGGCCCGGCAGAAAGGACTGCAGGGGAGGCAATCCAGAGAAGCAGCGCAACGCCCCTGCATGAAAAAAGCTTGTCGAATTTTGAGGGGCCGTTTCCGAGAGAATTTCTATTGCGATGGGCTGCAAAACCAATGACGGCGTCATGAGGCGAAAAAATACTCGACGGGGCGACAACACGTCTGCGCCCTTTTTTCACGCGCGTCCTTGCCCTTGGCTTTTTCACCCAATCCCGCAACTTTTTTTAAAAACAACCCCAAATATCCTTATCCTTGCCCGTTAAGAACGGTTTTCGCAGCTCTCATGGGAGGGAAGCCTTGAATGGCCGCCTTGCGCTTGCTTCAGTAGGTTTTACGGAAATGAGGGAAGGGGGAAAAGCGGAGCATACAGTTTGTATGTGAGCATTTTACGAAGGCGAAGGAACGCCGTCCTGGGACGTCAGATGGGGATATGAAACAGCTTCTACGCAAAATCTCTTTTTTCTTTTCTTCAGTCCTGCAGGTTCTTCACGATGCCGGCGCGACGCAGCTCGTTGCGGTATCCGTTCTCGCGGTTTGCCAGGAGCTGGTCCAGATAGGCGAGGTTTTTTTCCATATACAGGGCGTAGGGGTCGCAGGGGATTTTCCAGCGGACCCGGAAGTGGCGCTGCATGAGGAGGTTCAGGGCGTCGCACTGGCGGGCCATGCGGCGTTTCACCAGCTCGAAGAAGCCGCGGGTCTTTTCCAGGAGGTCCAGCTCGGAGGCGAACTCGATGACCCCGCCTTCCCGGAACTCGCGGTATAAAAGCAACAGCTTCTCCAGATAGAGGCGGGAGGCCATCTGACCCAGGACGTCCGCCACGGCCAGGGTTTTTCCCAGCACCCCGGTTTCCGGGTCCGGGAAGGGGAGGGCGCAGGGGTTCTGGGCCAGGTCCGTGCAGAGGATCATCAGGCGGCAACGCTCCCTGTCCTCGGTGCCAAAACCGCGGGAACCGAGGTAGCGCACCGCGAAGTCAGCGCTTCTCTGGACGTGGATCTTGGCATAGCGGGCTCCGGTGCCTTCGCAGTCGCATTGCTCCTGGAGGTAGCCGGTGTCGTGCAGGAGTGCCGCCGTGAGGGCCAGGAAAAAGCCGTCCGGGGAGATGGGCCAGCCGGAGTCGGAGAGGCCGTGGGCCAGCCGGGCCGCGGCCAGCAGCGTATCCAGCGTGTGGGAAAGATCGTGGTAGGGGGTGTTGCAGGCCTGGTATCCGGGAAAGGTCCCCTGGTACATGGCCATGGTGTCGGAAAAAACCTCTTCGAAACGGGCGGGGTCCTCTGCCGGGGCTACCAGGGCGCAGATGGCCGCGACCTCCTTCCACACTTCCTCCGGCCCTTCCAAATGGAGGATGCCGGAAAGATCGGCGTCCGGATCGCGATGGGCTGATACCGACTCTTCCAGGCCGTTCATGGCGCAGGTCCATGCGTGGGGAAAAACGGCGCAAAGCATTGCCGGAGCGGAAAGCGCACCCGGGAGCCGACGTATACCGAAACCGCTTGAAAAGGATTTTTTCATCATGACAAAAACGAATCGCGAACGCAAGCCCCGACAAACCTGCGTATACGCCCTTCCCTGCCCTCGATTGAAAGCCCGCGCGCATTTTGCTACATAGAAGTTGTTTCATCACCCCAGATCACGTTTCAGGGTAAGGCGCGGGAAAGACGAAAAAGCGGGACAACCAGTTTGTATGTAAGCATTTTACGAAGGCCTGGAACGCCGCCCTGGGGCGTCAGATGGGGTATAAAACAGCTTAACGGGAAAACCTCACGCATTCCCGCCGGGGGGTTGGTGCTTTCATGAAGCGCGACGCAACGGATTCGGATAAGAGGAAGTTTCCCCGCGTGCCGGGCCGGGTGGCCATCCAGGTGAACCCGCTGGTAAGGTCCCTCGACCGGTCGGCCGGCGCACTGGCGTCGGCCAAGGACATCAGCGGCAGCGGGATGTGCTTCCAGGGCGGGGATGCCTACGCTCCCGGGACCCGCCTTTCGCTCTCCATCCGGCTTCCCGGCTCCCGCGGAAACGCCGCATCCGCGCCCGAGCCCCCCAGCGCCATCCAGGCCATCGCAGTGGTGGTATGGTGCCGGCCGGAGGAAGAAACGCAAGACTTCTCCGTGGGCATCCGCTTCGTGGATATCTATGAGGCCGACTACCGGGCGCTCACCTCCTATCTGAAGGGCGGCGCATAGGCCTTTCCCGGAGCCTCATGGACGAGACGAAACTCTACCGGAAAACAATAAACGCCTGGTGCCTGTACGACTGGGCCAACTCCGCCTTCGCCACCACCGTCATGGCGGCCATGTTTCCGCCCTTCTATCGGGCAGTCGCCCTGAAAGCGGGGTTTTCGCCCTCCACGGCCACGGCCGTTTTCGGATACACCGCCTCGGCCGCCCTGGTGATCATGGCCTGCCTTTCCCCCGTGCTGGGGGCCATGGCCGACTTCGCCGGGAGGAAAAAGGCTTTCACCCTGGCCTTTGCCGGCCTGGGCATCGCCAGCACCGCGCTATTCTCCACCATCGGGCCGGAGGCCATCCTTCTCGCCTCGGTGCTCTACGTGCTCGGCTCGGCGGGTTTCGCGGGCGCCAATGTCTTCTACGAGTCCCTGCTCCCCTCGGTGGCCCGGCCGGGCGACCTGGACCGGGTTTCCACCCGCGGCTACGCCCTGGGCTACGTGGGAGGCGGGCTTTTGCTCTGCATCAACCTGGCCTGGGTGCTCAGGCCCGAGCTTTTCCACATGCCGTCCAAGGCTTTCGCGGTCAAGGCATCCTTCGTCTCCGTGGCCCTGTGGTGGGCTCTGTTCTCCATTCCCTTCCTCCGGCGCGTTCCCGAGCCGTCGGCCACACGGAAGCTCCCGGTATCCGCTCTCGCCCGCCAGGGCTTTGCCCGCGTCCGCACCACCTTCTCCCACATACGGAGCTTCCGCGAGCTCACCTGGTTCCTGGCCGCCTACTGGCTATACTCCGACGGCATCGGAACCATCATCAAGATGAGCACCGCCTACGGAAGCGAGATCGGCATCGGCGTGGACGACATGGTGGGGGCCCTGGTCCTCACCCAGTTCACCGGCATCTTCTTCGCCCTGCTCTTCGGCAAGCTGGCGAGCCGCTTCTCGGCCAAGCCCGTCCTCATGGCCGGGCTCATCGTGTATGCCTTCATCTGCCTGGGCGGCGCCTTCATGAAGACCGCCGCCCACTTCTATGCCCTGGCCTTCTCCGTGGGCACGGTCCAGGGGGGCTGCCAGGCCCTTTCCCGCTCCATCTTCGCAGCGATGGTCCCCCGGGCCCGGGCCGCCGAGTTCTTCGGCTTCTTCTCCACCTTCGAGAAGGCCGCGGGGATCTTGGGCCCCCTGCTCTTCGGCATCGTGGCGCAGCTCACCGGAGCCAGCAGGCTCTCCATCCTGGCGCTCATGGTCTTCTTCCTGACCGGCGCCTTCCTGCTCTCCCGCGTGAACGTGGAAAAAGGCATCAGGGACGCCGCTGCCGCGGGATGAGGAAGAAAACGAAAAAGCTTTTTGGGTGGACCCCTTCTTTCATGGAGAAAGAAGGGGTCCCCCCAACCCCCCTCTCAAAGAAAGCCATAGTTTGGGCGCAACAAGACCTGGGAATAACGGAGGTTTTCAGGACAAAGAGTGCGGGGCGGCACAGTTGATGGATGGCAGCGCTTGCTTTATCGATTGCAGTAAAATGCAGTAAAAACTTTTGAGGAAAGGGGAGAATGGCTGCGGGGGAGGTGGGAAAAGCCAGCTTTTTCCAAAAGGGGTTCCCCCTCCCCCGCGAAATCCCCTCCTAATCTTTTTCTTTAAGGATTCCCGCCATGAATGAAGAAATCGTCAAGTATCGGTCCTGTGGGCTTTGCGAGGCGTCGTGCGGTCTTGCGGTGACCCTGCGGGGAAATGAAATTCTGCGGATCGTGGGCGATCCCGAAGATCCCCACAGCCGCGGCGCCTTGTGCCCCAAGGCCCGGGCCGCCAAAGAGCTCTACGAGGACCCGGACCGGCTGCGCACGCCCGTCAAGCGCACCAAAAACGGCTTTGTCCGCATCTCCTGGGACGAGGCCTTCCGGATCTGCTCGACGGAGATCGGAAGGATCAGGAAAGCCCACGGCAAGGACGCCACGGCAATCTACATCGGGAACCCGGTGGCCTTCGACCACGCGCTGGTGCTCTCTCTCATTCCGCTCTTCGCCGCCCTGGGCACCAGGAACCGGTTCTCCTCCACGTCCGTTGACCAGCTCCCGGTCATGGTGGCGTCCTATCTCATGTTCGGCCACCAGGTCATGGTGCCCGTTCCGGACATAGACCGGACCTCCTTTTTCCTGGTGCTGGGGAGCAATCCCCTGGTTTCCCAGGGCAGCATCTTGAGCGCGCCGGGCATGGCACGCCGCATCTCGGCCCTGAAGAAAAGGGGCGGCCGCCTGGTGGTGGTGGATCCCCGGCGAACCGAGACCGCCAAGGCCGCGGACACGCACCTCTTCATCCGGCCGGGCGCGGACGCCTTGTTCCTGCTTTCGCTTTTAAACGTGATCTTTTCCGAAAACCTGGCCCGGCCCGGAAGGCTCGCGCCTCATTTTTCCGGCATGGCGGACCTGGCCCGGCTCGCGTCCGGCTTTTCGCCCGAGACGGTGTCGGAAAGAACCGGCATCGCCCCGGAAGCCGTTCGGAGCCTGGCTCGGGACTTCGCCCGGGCCGACCGCGCCGTCTGTTACAGCCGCATGGGGCTTTGCGGGCAGGAGACGGGCGTGGTGGCCACCTGGCTCACGTATTGCCTGAGCGCCGTGACGGGCAACCTGGACTCGCCCGGAGGCGCCTGCTTTGCCAGGCCCGCCGCAGACATAGCCGCCGTCACCGCGCTTTTGAACGAGAAGGGTCACCTGGGGATGTGGAAGAGCAGGGTGAGCGGGATGCCGGAGTTTGCGGGGGAGCTTCCCGCAGCCTGCCTGGCCGAGGAGATCCTGACACCGGGAAAGGAAAAGATCCGGGGGCTGGTGGCCTTCGCCGCCAACCCGGCCCTGGCCCTTCCCGACTGCGGGCTCACGGAAAGGGCTCTGTGCGATCTGGATTTTTATGCCGCCGTGGACTTTGCCATCAATGAAAGCACGCGCCACGCCCATGTGATCCTTCCATCGCGGACCCTTTTCGAGCAGAGCCAGTACACCCTTCTCCCTCTGCTTCTGGCGGTCCGGCCCACGGCCAAGTACAGCCCCCCCGCCCTTGCGCCGGACCCCGGCCTGAGGGACGGCTGGGAGATCGCCCTGGGACTCGCCAAAGGACTTGCCCGCGACCCCGTGTCCCGGGCCGCGCTCCGCCTCTTCTCCCCGGAGCGGGTGCTCTCGCTCCTCCTGCGATTCGGGCCCTACGGCGCGGGAATGGTTCCCGGCAAAAAGGGGCTGACCTTGAAGGAGCTTGCCCGGCACCCCCACGGCATTGCCCTGGGAGAGCCCGTCCCCTCGCTTCCGGGCCGGCTCTACACGCCCGAAAGGAAGGTGCAGCTCGCGCCCGAGGAGCTGATGGCCTCCGCCGCCGGCCTGGCGCGAGGGATCGAGGAGAAAGATGGCCCGGACGGCGCCCTGGCGCTGGTGGGCCGCAGGCTCTTCCACTCCATGAACTCGTCGCTCCGGAACCTCCCCTCGTTTGCGGCAAGAGAGGAGTTCACCGCCTGGATCAACCCCACAGACGCCGCCGCCCGGGGCATCGCCGACGGAGCGCCCGTCACCCTTTCCTCAGAAAAGGGGAGCATCCCGGCAACGGCGCGGGTCACCGAAGACATCATGCCCGGAGTCGTTTCGATTCCCCACGCCCTTTCCCGGCCCAGAGAGGGCGTCCGGATGTCCGAGGCCGTGAAACACCCGGCCGCCTGCATGAACGAGCTCACCGACCACCGCCGTGTGGACACGGTCTGCGCCATGGCGGCTTTGAACGGAAGGCCGGTGCAGGTGGCGGCGGCTGTGCAGACGCCAGGAGCGCCCGACCGGGTCAAGCGGAGGAAAAGCCCGAAATCATGAATTTCCTGATATCAATCCTGGCTTTTTTCTGGTAAAGGAGGGGAAATGAACACAAGGGCCGGAACCGGCCCGAACCGATTCCCCAAGCCCATTGCAACGGACCCGGCATGCCCGACTCCGCCCTTGCACACCAAGGCACCTCCTTTACGCTTTCCTTGGTTTTCTGTTGCGCCCTGGTCCTTGCTCCCGCCGTTTCGGCCCGAGCCCCCGCCGACACCTGCGAGGACGCCCGGACGCTGGCGCGCAAAAGCATCGCTTTGTTCAACCGCAATCCGATCCAGGCCTTGGAAGGGCTGCAAAAAGCCTCCAGGGACTGCCCCGGAGACCGCTCCATCTCCTACAACCTGGCCCTGGGCCTCTACCGCACCAACGATCGGGAACAGTCTTTCGAAATCTTCCGCCGGCTTTCGGAAGCAGACGCGGACGCCTGCGTTTACGCCAACACCGGGTGGCTGGCCCTTCAGCTGGGCAAAGGGGACGAGGCTGCGCTATGGGCCGCCAAATGCCTGGAGCGCTCGCCGGACGACGCGGGATGCCTGTGCCTCATGCTATCCAGCTTGGCGGAACGAGGCGACTTCATAAAGGCCTTGGAGGTTCTGGCCCGGAACGGAGCCGTGCTGCCCGCCTCCTGCCGCGCCCAGACCGTGGACAAGGTCCTGGCCCACGCCCGCGGGCTCTGCCTCTCCGGGAAAGGAGGGGAGGCCGCGGAGTTCCTCACCGGGCTGGCGGCCATCGCGCCGGGCATAGGGGCCCTGGAGGAGGCCCGGGACTTGTTGGTGGCCTCCGTTCTGGACGGCTCGGAGCCAACGCTGGCTCCCGCCCCCGCAAAGGGGAGGGCCGCCCTTTCCCGGAGTTCCCGGGACCTCACCTACATGGACGAGATCCCGCCCGGCCCGGTCTGCTCCGTGGACTCCTACGCGCTTTTGATCGGAATAAGCCGCTACCGCCTGCAGCAGGGCAGGGCGTCGTCCGCGGACGACGCGCGCAGGCTCTCGGCCATGATCACCGCCTTCTGCGACTTTGCCGGGGGAACGCGCCACGTGCGCGTGCGTACGGACCGGGAAGCCGACTCCGCCGCCGTCAAGAGCGACCTTGCCTGGCTCATGGAGAACGCCCGGCAAAACCCCAAGGCCCGCATCCTCTTTTACTTTGCCGGGCTTTCCGCCCCCGGCGAGAAGGACGGAGACCTTTTCCTCGCCTGCTACGACTCCCCGGCCGAGCCCCCATACAACGGAAGCGGGCTGTCGGTTTCCGAGCTTCTGAACCTATTTTCCGGCTTGCCAAACCAGGATTTTACGGCCATCATGGACACCTGCCGGCAGCCCTCCGGCAACCGGAGGCCGCCGTGCAGAGGGGCGCCCCCGCCCCCGGTCGCGGGAAACAAGAACATCCTGTTCGCCGCGGGCTCCGACTGCGCGGGGGAAAGCGGCCGGAAAAGCGCCTTTTCCCAGTTCCTGTTCAAGGCCCTTTCCGGCGCCGCCGATGCCGACCACGACGGATGGGTGGATACCTCCGAAGCGTTTCTTTACATAAACGAGATGATCTCCGATACCGGCCCGTGCCTGGAAGCCTTCTTTTCCGGCGACTTGCCGCTCCGCCTTGCCAGGGTCAGCTCCCATGAAAATTGATTTTTCCGCCGCGTTTCTTCGGTTCCGGCTCCCCGGCCGCCTGCTCCGAGCCCTGCCCGCACTTTTGTTGCTGCTCCATTGCGCTGCACCCGCGTTTTCCTGGTCCACCGGCGAAAACATCGGCCCCATGCTGGACTGGGTGAGGGTTCCGGACGCCAAGACACAGGTGCCGGACCCGCCGAACCGCAAGATCGGCGATACCTGGACGGACCCCGTCACCGGCATGGAGTTCGTCTGGATACCGGGCGGCTGCTTCATGATGGGAACCCCGGAAACCGAGAAGGAGCGCTACGAGGACGAAAGCCCCCTGCACCAGGTCTGCGTGAACGGTTTCTGGATGGGCAAGTACGAAGTGACCAACGCCCAGTACCGGAAGTTCAAACCCGATCACACATCCAAGGAATACGACGGCATTGATTTGAACGGTGACAACCAGCCTGTTGTCTACATAAGCTGGGTGAACGCCATGGACTTCGCCCTCTGGCTGACGGAGCAGAGCGACGGCAAATACCTGTTCTGGCTGCCCACCGAGGCGGAGAACGAGTACGCCTGCCGGGCCGGCACCAGCACCGTCCGCTTCTGGGGCGACGACCCCGCGCAGGCCATCAAGTACGCCAACGTGGCCGACGAGGCCGCCAAGGGAAAGTACCCCAAGTGGGGCGTGCATCCGGGCAACGACGGCTTCGTGGTGACGGCGCCCGTGGGAAGCTTCGCGCCCAACCCCTGGGGCCTCTACGACATGCTGGGAAACGTGTGGGAGTGGTGCCAGGACTGGAAGGGCCCCTACCCCGATACCGCCGGCCCCCTGGTAAACCCCACCGGGCCCTCCTCCTCCAAGGAGGGAAGGATCGTGCGGGGCGGCTCCTGGGACAACGACCCCCGGGGCGTGCGCTCGGGAAACCGCAGCTATGGCACCGACAACTTCAAACGGTACAACGACGGCTTCCGCCTGGTGCGTCTGCGCTGACGCCTTTGCCATCCCCGGCCGGAAACGGATTCCATGACCCCCGAAGACAGGGAAACGGTCCGCAAGTGGGCCGAAGGCGCAGGCAGCCGCGCGTCCGTCACTCTGGCGGCCGGCAAGAGCCCCCGCGGCGCGGCCATGCGGGAGTTTGCGGACGAGCTTGCCGCCCTGTGCCCGGCCGTAACCGTGAAGAAAGACGACGAGGAGGAACACGGCCCGGCCCTGCGCGTCCGCGGGAACATCCTGTTCCAGTCCGTGCCGGGCGGCCGGGAGCTTCCGCCCTTCCTCGCCGCCCTTTCCGGCAAGGAGGCCTTTACCGCCTCGATCCCGGAGCCGCTCATCCAGCGCGCGGCGGCGATCGCCCTGCCCTCTCTCTTCTCCGTCTTCGTCCTGCCCGCCTGCCCCCACTGCCCCAAAACCGTGGAGAAGATGCTGGCCCTGGCCTTTGCCTCCAACAACATGCACGTGCGCGTGATTGACGCGGAGCTTTTCCCGGAAAAGGCCGCGGCGGAAGAAGTCCGGGCGGCCCCCACAGTCGTTTTCGACGGAAGGTTCCGCTGGACCGGCTCCCTGGATCCGGAGGAAGTGGTGGCCGTGGCGGAGAATCGCGACCCGGCCGCCCTCTCGGCCGAGACCCTCATGGCCCTCATCGCGGACGGCGCCGCGCCGAAGCTGGCGGAGATGATGGCGGAAGCCGGAAAGCTTTTCCCCGCATTCTTCGAAACGCTTGCCCACGACAAGTGGCCGGTGCGCCTGGGGGCCATGGTGGCCTTCGAGTACCTGGCGGAAAGCGCGCCCGGACTTGCCGCGGACGCAGCCGACACCCTGGTGTCGCTCTTCGACAATGCTCCGGACCCGGTGCGGGGGGACATTCTCCACACCCTGGCGCTTACCGGCCGCGCCGACCTTTCGCCCTGGCTGCGCAAAGTGGCAGAGGGGCCTTACGGCGAGGACGTGCGCGAAGCGGCGGAAGAAGCTCTGGGGGAGCTGGAAACAAAAGGGTAAAAAAAACCGGAGGAACCTTTGCAAGGTCCCCCCGGTCGGGTTTCCTAATTCCAGGGCTTGAGAGGCCCGGCCTCGCAGCCTTGCCACGAAGCGCAATCCGGCCTTCCCGCCTGCCCCTTACGACCTTTCTTTCATTTTCCCCAAGCCGGCGAGGCCGGGCTCAGCAGGTACATCCTCCCTTGTCGCCGCAACCGCCGCTGCCGCAGCCGCCGGAGGTTTCGGTGCCGCAGTCGCCGCCGCAGCCGCAGCCGCAACCGGACGCCTGGGTGGGCTGGTCGCTCACGCCCATCAACTCGATGGCGAAGGTAAGGCTCTTTCCGGCCAGGGGATGGTTCCAGTCCACCTCCACCTTCTCCTCGGTGACCAAGGTGACCACGGCGGGGATCTGGTGCCCCTGGTCCGTGGTGAGGCCCACAGTGTCGCCCTGGGCGGGAGTGAAGCCCGGCGGGAGCTGGGCGCGCTGGAAGGTGTGGATGCGCGTCTCGTCTCTTTGGCCATAGGCTTGGTCCGGCGAGAGGTTGAAGGTCTTCTTCTCCCCTACGCTCATGCCCGCCACCGCCTTGTCGAAGCCGTCTATGACCTGGCCCTGGCCCACCTGGAACTCCAGGGGGGACCGCCCCTGGCTGGAATCGAAGACGTCGCCGTTATCCAGGGTTCCGGTGTAATGGATCTGGACGAACTTTCCCTGCTCCGCTTTCTGCATGATGCTCCCCTTTGTGGTTCGCGATAAAAAAATGCCCGCACGCAAACGGCGGGCTGATGGCTGCCTCTTTTACAGGTGATTGTCTGCCTTCGTCGCCGCGGTCCGGAAAAAGGCGCGGTTTCGATGGCTGGCATAGACAATAGGGCAGGGAAGGGAAATGTCAACCGGCGAAGGGGGAAACCCGTTCTTCCTTCAAGGGATGTACCCCTCCCTCCCACAAACGCTATTGAATCTATCTCAACATGTTGTTTATATAATTAATATTAGTATTTCCAGCATATTTTCTTTTCCGATAAAAGACCGGATTTTGCCATTATGTTGGGGAGCAAACCTGACGTTGCGGCTACTCGGGCGCGCTTCAAAAAGTTTTGCGGAAAAGGGGGAGGGGTGCGGGGGAGGGAGAAAAATCCGGCTTTTTCAAAAGGGGTTTTTCCCCTCCCCCGCGAAAGCCCTTTCTTTCTTCTATCTACTAATCCATCGCCTTGAGCTTTTGCATCATGGCGCCGACGGCCTCGGGCCTGTCCGCGCCGTTGGGCCGGGGCGCGGGAACTCCCAGGGTGCGGGCCAGGTTTTTGAGCTCGAAAGGCTCCAGACGGTCCAGGATCTCGGCAAGCGGAATCATGGAATCGGCCAGGCTTCGGGCCAGGTCGCCGGGGCCTGCGTTTTCCGGAGCGGCCAGGGCCAGGCTCTTTGCCAGATGGGCCAGGCGTTTCTCCGGGATGCTCCGGGCCACCACAAGCCTTGCCGCGTCCGGCGCGTCCATGACGCTCTTTCCGCGGACCCGAGGCCGGTGGCCGTCGTGGAGCGCCGCGCCGAAAGTGCAGGAGAGCGTTCCGCAGGCCGGAACGGGCAGGGCCGCCGGA
>JBFMHL010000090.1:0-3536 GCA_040753055.1 Thermodesulfobacteriota bacterium
GGCGCTCGGGGTCCTGGCATTTCCTTTCAAAAAAACCCCCCACGACCCGGTCGCGGCCGCCTACCTGCGCGCCCTCTCCGCAGGGGCCGCGCTTCCGGGCGGCTCATAGAGGATAGAGTAGATGAAAGTCGCCTTCGTCCACAACTTCTGGGAAGAGCTTCCCAGCCTTTGCCTGCTCTCCGAGGTGCTGCGGGAGCGCGGCCACGACGTGCGCCTGTTTTTGAACCGACGGGGCTGGCTGGAGGACCTCTCCCGGTGGCAGCCCCGGGTCGCCGCCTTCTCCGCCACCACGGGCAGTCACCATCAGCTCCTCTCCGCAGCCGCGGCCGTGAAGAAGATCCCCCGCCCTCCCGTGATCGTCATGGGCGGCCCCCACCCCACCTTCTGCCCGGAGGTGATCGAACACCCGGCCCTGGATGCCATATGCCGGGGCGAAGGGGAGATCTCCTTCCCGGAGTTCCTCTCCCGCCTCACGCCGGACGCGTTGCCGGAGGACGTACCGGGCTTCTGGGTGAAGAAGGAAGGAGCCGTCATACAAAACGAGCCGGGACCGCTGGTGGCCGACCTGGACACCCTCCCCATCCCCACCCGCTTCATCTACGGCAACTACCCGTTCATCCGGGACGCGGCCCTGAAACGCGTCATGGCCAGCCGCGGTTGCCCGTACTCCTGCACCTACTGTTACAACCATGCCTACCGCAAGATGATGCGGGGAAAGGGACCCTATCTCCGGCGCCGCAGCGTCGGGCATGTCATGGAAGAGCTTCTCCATATGAAGCGGAACGTGCCTTTTACCCACATTGACTTCCTGGACGACGTGTTCACCCTGGACAAGGAATGGGTCCTCTCCTTCTGCGAGGAGTACGCCAAGAAGCTGGGGGCCTCCTTTTCCTGCTTAAACCTCGTCACCCACATGGATGACGATATCTGCCGGGCACTTTCCCGGGCCGGCTGCACGCGCGTTTACATAGGAGTCGAAAGCGGTAGCCAGCGCGTCAGGCGGGACCTCATGGGAAGGAGCGTGAGCGACCAGGACATCTTCCGTTGCGCCGCCCTGGTGAAAAAGCACGGAATGACCATCCAGACCTTCAACATGCTGGGCCTTCCGGGCGAAACCATGGAGGAGGCCATGCAGACCGTGGAGATCAACCGGAAGCTCCGGCCCGACTATGCCTGGAGCTCCATCGCCACCCCCTACCCCGGCACCCGCCTGGCCGAGATGTGCAAAAAAGCCGGCGCCCTGCCGAAGGGCTCCGACCCGGCCATAGAGATCCGGTCTTCCTATTACTCCCGCAGCGTCCTCTCCACGCCGGAAGCCAAGAAGCTGGAGAACCTGCAGAAGTTCTTCTGGCCCATGGTGCGCTTCCCCCGGCTCACCCCCCTGTTCCACGCACTCTCGCGCCTCCCGCCCAACGCCTTGTTCCGCGTGTTCGGAAGCCTCCATGCCGGCGTGAACTTCAAAAAAAGGGCAGCGGGAGTTTCCTGGCTCACACTGCTCCGCCTCTATATGAAAAACAAAAACTCGTATTGAGAGGATTTGGCTCAGGGAAGAGAAAAAGGCACAGGCAAGGGAGAAGGGAAAGGCAGGGCTCCCTTGACAGGGGAAAGCCGTTCTGAGAGAGTAGACTGACATATCAGTCCTTCTCATGAAAGGACCCCGCCATGCACCAGGAGCGATCCCCCCGGCACCAGTACCCCGCGGCCATGGTGAACATCACCAACCGCTGCACCCTGCGCTGCTGCCACTGCTTCGTATATCGGGACGGCAACCCCAACCGGGCGGCCGATGAGATGGGCACCCCGGAGATGATCGCGGAGCTCACCCGGCTCCGCGATCAACACGGCATCATGGCCATGCTCTGGATGGGGGGCGAGCCCCTCCTCCGCCCCGATGTGCTGGAGGCCGGCGTCCCCCTCTTCTCCTGGAACCACGTCACCACCAACGGCACCCTCGATTTGATAGAGCTCCCCGGCGCCCACTATGTGGTCAGCCTGGACGGCCCCCGGGACTACAACGACTCGGTCCGGGGAAAAGGCTCCTTCGACCGCGTCATGCGGACGCTTTCCCGTGTGCCCAGGAAGTTCGCCTCCAAGGTCATGGTCCAGTGCGTGGTCACGGCCAAAAACCAGGACCTCATGGAGGACCTGGTAAAAATCCTCGTTCCTACCCGCGCCGAGGGAATGACCTTCTCCTTCTATGTGCCGCCCCGGAACGATGTCTCGGGCTTAAGCTTCGGGACCCTGGAAAACCGCGACACGGCGGTCCGAAACGCGCTGGCCCTCAAGAAAAAGTATCCGGGCTTCATCTGGAACGGGACTCGGCAGCTCACGCTCACGCTATCGGAAAACGCCTTGGCCGTGACCCGCGACTGCCCTTCGAAAAAGCACGTCCTGCCGCTCTACCTTACCGAAAAAGGCTTCACCCACCCCTTTTGCTGCTACGGCGACGACGTCTGCTGCGACCTCTGCGGCGCCTGGGTGGTGTTCTACTTGGCCGAAAAGATGGAGAAGGCGGGGGCGAAGTAGCTCCCGCCCTCTCCGTGCCGCTCGGAACCGCCCCGGAATCCGCAACCCGGAGCGGACCGCCTTTCCCGGCTATACAAAGCCCACATCCACCCTTCCGGGCGTTTCGTTGAAAAGGGTGTCGCACAAAGCGCAGCGTCTCCGAAGGTCTGCCGCGAACTCCTCCCGGGATTCCCCGGAAAGGTCCGCATTAAGCTCCACCCGGACATCCATCGCCCGGAACCCGGCCCGGTTGGGGGAGGAAAGGCCCAGGGCGCGGGACGGATCAATGTCGCCCGAAACCTCCACCCGGACGTCCCTGAGCCGCACCTTCCTCTGCTCGGCCATGATCCGGGCGATGTTGACCAGGCAGCCGCCTAGGGCCATCGCCAGGAACTCCGGGGGCGTGGGGCCGGCGTTTTCTCCGCCCATCTCCTCTCGCATGTCCATCACCAGCTCGTGGTCCCGGACCCTGGCCGTGATCCTGCGCTTTTCGCCGGGAAAGACCAGGGCCCGGACGACGATGGCATCCGCCGGGGAATGCAACATGACCTTGCTCTCCTCCATCGTTCCCTCCTCACGGTTGATTTATCGAAAATTGCGATTTAATCTTCATTCTGATCCGGATCATATGTATAATAACTATGCTGGCTAATTGTTTTCGTCCAACGGAAATCTTCGGTCGTTCAATCTAATATTTCGATTAGAAGGGAGGCCCTCCTTGTGGATCACCAACAGCTGAAAACCTTCCGCACCGTGGCCACCCTGATGAACTTCAACAAGGCGGCCGAGCTGCTCCACTACGCCCAGTCCAGCGTCTCGGCCCAGGTGAAGGCCCTGGAGAACGAGCTGGGGGTTCTGCTGTTCGAAAGGACGGGGAAAAAAATCCGGCTCACGCCCTCCGGAGAGAAGATGCTCCTCTATGCCCACAAGCTCCTGGCCATCGAGGACGAGGCGCGCGCGGAGGTGTCGGGAAGGCAGCGGGAGGCAAGCCTGCTGACCCTGCGCATGCCCCAGACCATCGCCACCTACCT
>JBFMHL010000091.1:0-13108 GCA_040753055.1 Thermodesulfobacteriota bacterium
ATAAATAAGGGTAAAGTAAAAAACCGACAGCAGGAAGCGGCTGGCCAGAAGGCCTTTGAGGATGGGCAGGTAGGAGGGGGTGCCGGCAAAGGCGCCCGTGGAAAAAAGCAGCACGTCCAGCCACAAGACCCCCAAAAGGGTCAGATAGGTACGAATCCAGAGCTTAAGCTTGAAAGCGGGCTTGCCCAGGTACTCCCAGGCCATGCCCAGGAAGACCAGATCCAAAAGCGTGGCCGATACCGAAGCCGTGTTGATCCGAAGGCCGGGGTGGGGAATGTTCAACAGGACTTCGCCGCCCATAAGCTCGAACTGAAAGTGCAGGACCAGCGCCAGGAGCGGCGCAAGGCCGGATACGCCCACCACGGTGGAAATGGCGATGCGGGTGTCGCGCGGTCCGTCGAACACATAGACGACGAACACCCCCAGGAGCAGGGCCGAGTAAAACACGGTGGAGCCCACCATGAAGGTGACTTCCCCCAGGCGGACTGCAAGCCCTGCGTCGGTCACCCAGCTCATCACGGCGGTGACCCCGCCCATCAGGGCATAGAAATGCGCGAGACCGTAACGGCCGCGCAGGCTGTGGGCCCCCAGCACCAGAAAATACAGCGCCAGCGCCTCGATGATCAGGAGGAAGACCGGATGCTCCACGCGAGTTTTCCTTTGGCTTTGTCCGCCCTCCGCTTCAGCGTTCCGCAACCGCCGGCGGCCGGCCGGGCCATCCGTTGTATGGAACCTTCTTCGCGCCTTCTGGTTTTTCCATAAGGGACCAGGCATACCGGCCGCATCGGGGACAGCTTTCCCCCTCGTGCGGACGGCAGCGGAAAAAGAAAAAACTTTTTACGTCTCCCGATTTCCGGGAAGGGCTGCCCCTTTTTTTCCAAAAAGCGTGAAAAAGGGACGGTTGGGCGGATGAAAGTGCAACTTCCGGGCCAACAGCTTCGAGCCGGGAGGCGGAGGGGAATCCTGCGGCCGCAGGCGCCGATGGCCGTTTTCCCGCCCAAGGGGTTGCGCATGCTCTCCGGACATGGCATGATGGGCCATATTCTATAACAATGTGAAAGCATTGACTACTCTTATCACGCAAATGGGCCGGGACGAGTTTTTCGATGTCCTGCAGCTGCGCCACCAGCCTATCCTGGGCCGGGAGGGATGCCTGCGCCTCAGGGATTCCACGGTAGCGCTGGCCGGCCTGGGCGGGATAGGGGCGCTCACCCTGGAGCTCCTGGTGCGGGCCGGAGTGGGCCGGTTCCGTCTTCTGGATTACGACATCTACGAGCCTTCCAACCTGAACCGACAGATCTTCGCAACAATCCACACTCTGGGGAAACCCAAGGTGGAGGTTGCAGCCCGACGGATCCGGGAAATCAATCCCTTTGCGGTGGTGGAGCAAACCTTTTTTGAAAGAGCCGGCTCCCGGAACATGCGGGAGCTGGTGGCCGGGGCCGACATCGGCGTAGTGTGTACAGACTCCCCGTCCAGCTACGTGTTCTGGAACCAGGCGGCCGGAAGGGAGAGGCTGCGGCTCGCCTGCGGGTTTTCGGCAAAAATGGAGTGCGGCGTCTGGGTGGTGGCCCACGACCGCCCGAAACAAGGCCTCCACAAGGTGAAATCCCGCCTGGGGAGAAAGATGCGTAGCCTGCTCTCTCTCGCTCCGTGGCCCTGGGATCTTGACGAAGAGGCGGCGCTGGCCCTGGACGTTCCCGCAAGCCCGGACGAAGGCTTCACCCCCGCCGTCGGATTCGTCACCAACTCCTCGGCCTGCATGCTGGCCGGCATCGTGGTGTCCTACCTGACCGGGGCCGAAACCAGGCCGCTCTCTCTCCGCCTGAGCCACCGCAAGCCCCGGATGCTTTCCCCCCGTCTGCACTCCCTGAAGCAGCTCTTCCGGAGAAACCGGGAAGGATCTTGAAAGGCCGCCGGTCCGCCCCGGAGGCAGGGGCCTTCTCCCCCGGAGCGCGTGAAAGGCACTCCCCTCCCGCCTATGCCATGGGCAGGTAGGTGATCACGGCGATGGCTGCTCCCTGGGGGTCCATGAGAAAGCAGAACCTTCCCACCTTGGGGATGTCCATGGGGCCGAACAGGACCTGCCCTCCCAACGACTTGGCCTTCTCCACGGTCTTGTCCACGTCGTCCACGGTGACGTAGCAGTTCCAGGTGCTGGGCATCTGCGGAGGCGTTCCCGGCGGCATGGGCATGATGCCGCCCTGCTCCTCGCCGCCCGCCTTCACCACGTTGTAATCCATGCCCTCGAAGGGCGTGAGCTCCCAGCCGAAAAGCTCGGCGTAGAACCTTTTCGCGCCCTCCACGTCCCGAGTCATGAGCTCGTTCCAGGAAAAGGCTCCGTGCTTCGTGTAACGGTTTTCCATGCCGCCTCCTTTCGTTGGGGGGTTGAAACCGGCCTGGCGCGCTCCAAAGCCCGGCCGATTTTGCTCTTGCGGGATCAGAAAAACACCGGGAACTTCCTCTTTTTCGCCAGATCGGCCATGCCCCGCGCCAGGCTCGCCTCCACCTGCCGGTAGATCTTCTCCACATAGTCCTCGTCCGAGGCGCGGTCCGGGTCGGTGTCCACGAAGACCGGCTCCATGAGTCGGGTGCGGATCTTGGCCGGAAAGGGGATGTGGAGCGGCAGGAACTCCAGCATGACCCCGCAGGGGAAACCCAGGACGATGGGCACGATGTCGGAGCGCAGGAGCTTCTTGGTGCGCAGGAGCCGGGCCAGGAATCTTCCCTCGGAAAGCACGAAGACCGTGTCCGAACCGCCGACGCTGGCCGTGGGAACGATGGGGACCCCGGAGCGGATGGCCTGGCGGATGAATCCCTTGCGTCCGGCCAAGACCACCTGGTCGCGCTTTTTGAAGCTGCGCATGGAGTCCACCTCTCCGCCCGGGAAGACCACCACGTCGTGGCCCGCGGAGAGCGCGGCGGTGACTCCTTCCCGGCAGGCGGGGATCACTCCGGCCTTCCGGAAGTAGCCGCCCAGAAGCGGCATGGCCATGAGGGCGTCGTGGGCGGTGCCGTGGAGGATGCGGTGCTGGCCGAAGTGCCGGTACCAGGAGGCGCACAACGTCCAGGCGTCCATGGTGAGCCAGGTCCCGGAGTGCACCCCGGCCAGCAGGCAGGGCGGCTCCGGAAGACCTTCGAACCCGTCCATCTCCACCCGGAAGTAGCGGTCCAGCAGGAAGTCCCAGATGAGCTTCTGCTGCCGGTCCATGAACTCCGGGTCCTGGCTGGCCACGGACCAGTCCCGCCGGGCAAAGGAGTAGACGATCTTCTGGATGATGTTGCCGGGCCCCTGCCCCTGGGCGACGGGCTGCTGCAGGGGGGCCTGCGGACGCGCACGGGGCTTGCGCGATGCGGCGCTCCGCGCGGCGGGCGCTGCGCCTGTTGCGACAGGGTCTTTCATGGCGCACTCCTTGTTTTTTAAGGAAACGGCGGCCGCGAGGCGTGAACGGATCGGGGGCGGCCGCCGGAAAGCCGCGAACGTAAGCTTAGGCCAAAGGAGCGGATCGCACGCGGGCCGGCAGACCGCCCTCTGCCGAAAGCCCCTCCTCGGGCGGAGCGGAATGCTCCGGGGAAAAAATGTCAGGAACGGGAAGAGGGGCGCGGAGAGGGGCGGAATGTATTTCGCAAAACGGATCTTCCCTCCCATCCGTTAAAAAGTCCCGTCTTCCCGATTGTTAGGACGGCTTTGAGAAGCTCTTCCCCTTGCGGTTTCCGGGGAAATGGGGGCAGGCCTTGAGGCAACGTGTACAAGAAATACCATAGCTTTCGAAAAAGTTTAAGGAGAAAAGCTCCATGAACGCCATCAACCGGGGGCTTTTGGAAAGCATCCGACGCAGGGGCTGCATGGCCGAAGCGGGGGGAAGCAGCGTGTGGGAGATGCAGTTGCCCAGACACTTGGACTTTTCAATGGCCCGGTCCCGGATGGCGTCCACCGGGCAGGCCTTGCGGCACAGCTCGCAGGAGGGCGGGCAGAGCTTGGGGAAGTCCCCGGGCCCGGAGAAGGGCCACTCCATGGCGGTCAGAAGTCCGCCCAGGCGCACCACGTTTCCGAACTTCGGGTGGATGAGGAGCGAGTTCCTTCCCATCTTCCCCAGGCCCGCCTCCTCGGCCGCGTGCTTCAAGGAGAAAAGGCCACGCACCTCGCCGTCCACGAAACGCAGGGGGCTGTATGAGGGAATGGGAAGGCTCGGATAACCGGCCCCCTCCAGCATGAGGCAGACGTTGTTGGCCGTCTGGTCCATGAGATGGTAGTAGGTGGCGAAGGAGCGAACGTAGAAGGCGTTCTTGTACTCCTCGGGCGTCTGGAAGACCGCCAGGGGAAGGGGTTTGACAAAGATCAGGGCGCTCCTGGCGCCGGGCAGCATATCCGAAGGCCGGAACCCGGCCGGAGCCTTTTCATCGAGAACCCGCGCGTCCGCAGCCGCAAAGGCCGGGATCCCTTGGGACGCAACATAGCGCCCTATCTCCTGCCGCAAGCCTTCCATTCTTCCCCCTTGCCTTCTTGTGTCGTGTCACGTCTCGGATGCTGCAAGATAGCGAAGCAATTTTGGCTTCCTGCAAGGCACGACCGAGGGCGCATAGCAGCGCTATGCAACCGAGGGAGGAACAAAGCCAGGAAGTCAAAAGGGCGAGCTAGATGCGACAGACAGGGCGTGACACGACACGAGGCCGGTCAGCGGCCCATCATCCTCACGAACTCCGCAAGCTTTCCCTTTTCCCGGGCCACCGCCAGGCCCATATCCGCCGTAGTGGCGGGAGGGTTTTCCGCGCCGGCGCGCGGGGCCATGCTCATGGCCCCGGCTTCGCAGGAGGAAACGCAGAGGCCGCAGCCGATGCAACGTTCCTCCCGAACCTGCGCCACGCCATCCGGAAGGTCTATCGCCTGCATGGGGCAGCGCTCTTCGGCGCACACACCGCAGCCCGTGCAGAGGCTCTCGTCCACGCGGGCCGCGAACCTGGACCTGGCAAAGGCGTTGGGGTTGTCCTGCTCGGTCATGACCCGCAGGATGGTACAGCAGCAGGAGCAGCAGTTGCACACAAAGGAAAGCCGGTCCTGGGCATTGCTGGTGGTATGCACCAGTCCCTGCTCCTCGGCTTTTTTGAGCACGCTGAGCGCCTCGTCCTTTCCGATCTCCCGGGCAAGGCCTCGGTCCACCAGGAAGCGCGCCGCCTGGTCAAAGATGAGGCAGGTCTCCCGCGGCTTGTCGCAGCGCCCCACGGAAACCCGGCAGGCGCAGTGGGCCACGGCGAAGGTGCGGCTTTTCTCCAGCATGGCAGAGAGCTCGTCAAAGGGCATGACCTCGTTTTTACCGGCCACGGCCTTCTCCACGGCGATGATGCGGGCAAACGGCGTCTTGCTGGCCGCGAACTCGCGGCCCATGGCCTCCTCGTGGTAGGCGCACCAGAGCTTGGCCAGGCGGTCCAGGACCGGGGTTCCCGCCCCGGCCATGAGGGGAAACTCGAAGAGCCCGGGAATGGTGGGCAGCAGGGCATAGCCCTTCGCGCCGTCCTTTTCCCGGCAAAATATGATGCCCTTGTCGGCCATGGCGGAAAGCATCTCCGCAGCCGACTGCTCGCTCAGGCCCGCGGCCGCGGCGATCCATGCGGCGGGCTCGGGGGCAAAGCGCATCTCGCAGGCCAGGGCCGCCTGCTCCTCCGTAAAGAGGATGCGCAGGATCTCCAGAATATGCGGCGAGCTGGGCGCGCCGGCAATGTGCCGGTCCAACACCTTCCGCAGATTTTCAAAAACGTCCATCCAAGGCTCCTTTGCACTTCTTTATCTCTTCAGTTACCCGCCTTGCCCTCCACCCGGAGGTTCACATAGGGGCCGGTTTCCTTGCTGGCGGCGAAGCCCACGCTCACCTCCCCCGGCCCCATGCCGAAGGCCTGTTTGATGCGGGCCAGGTCCTGCACCGGGTTCCAGATCCGGCCGTCCGGGCTCATCCAAAGGCCGTTTTGCGTGATCCCGATGTACATCTGCTGGCGGATTTGAAGGCTCAGGGTCTCCGGTTCGATGGCGGCAAAGGGAAGGTCCATGCTGGCCTTGACCGGAAGCGTGGTGCCGGGGTCCACCCGAATGACCACGGCCTTGCCCGCCTGGATGTCCGCGGCCAGCCGCTGGTAGTCCTGGTCCGTCATCTCGGCGAGGTTCAAGGCGTTTCCGCTCTCCGGGAAGACCGGGGCATGGGCGCAGGCCCCCAAAACAAGGCAGAGGCACAATCCGGCAGCAAGCGGCAGGGAACTTCGTTTCATGGCAGATTCCTTTTCCGCAGCATCCCGTTTATTTCATTCTCTGAATCCGTGAACGGCCCCAGGCCGCCCGGAGGGCGGGAAAAGGCCTTCACTCCGGGGAAAACATCGCTCTTGGCCGGAATATCCCGCGATGGGCTTCGGCCCGTTTTACGATTACAATCGCTCTAACGCCTCTTTTTCCAAAGCCCGGCCAGACGCCGCCACTGGAGCTTGAGGAAAACAAAGGGGTAGAAGATCGCGTGCATCCAGTTCACCCGGTTTCCCGCGGCCACCAGGTTGCGGGCCATGTGGACCCAGTTGGCAAGCGAGGGGATGACGCGGGAAAGCCGGGGCGCTTGGGTCCGGTCCGCTTGCGCGCCCGCCAGGAAGTCCTTCACCTCGTCCACGGCGACCCGCCGGGTCACCGTTTCCAGGGCTCGGAACAGAACCTGCCGGTTCTTACCGATAACGAATGCCGCAGGCTTGGCGATTCCCTGCTGCTCGAAGGGGTTCAACAGGTCCCAGGCCGTGATGACCGCCTTGTCCGCGTCGGAGATGAGCGGAAAACCGATGCCCATGGTCTTGGCCATGTGCTCCGACTGCTCCGGGGCGTCCACGGACAGGGCCGCGATGTGCACCCCCATGCTCGTAAGCTCCTGCCTCCGCCGATTGATTTCCGCCAACTGGTGGACGCAGAAGGGTCACCAGTGGCCCCGGTAGAAGATCAGGAGGAGCGGCTTTTCCGAAACTCGGGCGGAGAGGGTGAAGGAGCCTCCGCCGGCCAGGGGAAGGGTGAAGTCGGGCGCCTGGTTTCCGATCTCCGGTACGCGGGACATGGCGCTCTCCTGCTCGTAAAAGGGGAAAAGCTTCCGGGCGCAACGTTTTTTGACTGTAAAAAAAACTCGCCGCTTTTGCAACAACGCGTCAGAGGCACCGGGAAACCGCAGAGGAAGGCGGCTTGCGACGGGAAACGAAAGGGTCGAGGCTTGTACAGGAAAAGGGCGAAATGCCTTTTCCGTATAGGGCATTTCCCCTCGCCCGCGTTCTCCTCCTCCCTTCCCGGAAGATTCCCTTCGGGTGCCGGATTGGATTCCTGGGCTTGGATGCAGGCGCGCTCGGGACTTCACCATCTTAACCTATTTAAAATAAATTAAATATTTGCGTTGCGCAAACCCGACTTTTCCGATCGTAAAAAAATTCTTGACGCAAATAATAACGTAAGTTATGTAACCATCGTTATCGGAGAACAAACCATGCCCAAGCCCTCCGTCTACAGCGACGACGACATCGTTTCCGCGGCCCTTGCCCTGGTGCGCCGGGAAGGGCCCGAAGCCCTCTCCGCCCGCTCCCTGGCCAATGAGCTCTCCGCCTCCACCATGCTGGTCTACACGCGCTTCGGCTCCATGGAGGATCTGCGCACGGCAATGGTCCGCCAGGCATACCGCCTCATGGCGAAGCTCCAGTTCGAGCCCCGGACCGGAGACATCTTTCTCGACATGGGCGTGGGCTACGTGCGCTTCGCCAAACGAGAGCCCAACATCTTCCGGCTGCTCAACGAAACCCTGTACCGCCCGGAGCTCAGCTCCATCCACGAAGGCCACACCGCCATGCTGGTGGAGAGGCTCGCCGCCCACCCGCTGGCCTCGGGGCTTTCCCTGGACGCACGGCGTACCTACTTTCTCCAGGGGCTGGTCTACTGCCACGGCCTGGCCCACCTCTGCCACACCGAGCAGTACCGCCAGCTCAGCGAGGACGACCTGGCCGAGCTGGTGATCTACACCGGCAAGCGCTACATGGAAGGCTTCGGCCGCGTGGAATAACCCCGCGCCGAGGGCTGAAAGGAGAACTTGTCATGGGGCATATGGCCGCGAAGGATATCTACGGAGATCTGTCCGACAAGATTGACGGCATGTGGGTGCGCGCGCCCAAGAAAAAAAGCTTCTACGAGGTGCTGAAGCTCCTTTACAGCCCGGAAGAGGCCGAAATGGTGGTCTCCATGCCCTACGGCTTCTCCGACCTCTCCCGCATCGCGAAGCTCGCCCAGAAGCCCGAGGCCGAAACCCGCAAGATCCTGGAAGGCCTCGCCGACAAGGGCCTGGTCCTGGACATCGCCCCGGCCAGCCAAACCTTCTACATGGTGAGCCCCATCGTCATCGGGCTGTTCGAGTTCACCATGATGCGCACGGACCCGGACGTGGACCACAAGCAGGCGGCCAAGCTCTTCCAGAACTGCATGCTGGAAGACGGCGCGCTCTTTGCCGCCAACTTCCCCAAGGGCTCCAAGATGTCGGTCATGCGCACCCTGCCCCACGAGTCAGCCGTGCGGCCCGAGCAGTACGTGGAAATCCTTGATTATGAGAAGGCCGCCGCGCTGGTGGAAACCTTCGACACCTTCACCGTGGGCATCTGCTCCTGCCGCCACAAGAAGCTCCACCTGGACGAGAAGGAGTGCGACGTGCCGCTGGAGTCCTGCCTCTCCTTCGGCATGGCCGCCGAGTACCTCATCCGCCGCAAGCTGGCCAAGCAGGTTTCCAAGGAGCAGATGCACGAGACGCTCAAAATCTCCGTGGAGAAAGGCTTGGTGCTGAACTCCGACAACACCCGCCGCGGCATCCGCTTCATCTGCCAGTGCTGCGGCTGCTGCTGCACCATGCTGAACGGCGTCGCCACCTACGGCTATGCAAACGCCCTCATCACCTCCAGCTTCATCGCCCAAGTGCGGGAGAACGAGTGCATCGGCTGCGGCAAATGCGCAAAGGCCTGCCCCATCCACGCCATCACGCTGAAGGAAGCGGGCGTAAACGAAAAGGGAAAGGTAAGGAAAAAGGCCGTCGTTGACCACAGCATCTGCCTGGGCTGCGGCGTGTGCGCCCTTTCCTGCAAGACCAAGGCCCTGGCCCTGGAAAAACGCGCCCAGAAGGTCATCCACCCCTCCACCACCTTCGAACGGGTCATCCTCCAGACCCTGGACAAGGGCACCCTGCAAAACCAGATCTTCGACGACCCCAAGAGCATCACCCACCGCACCATGCGGGCCGTGACCGGGGCCTTTTTGAACCTGCCTCCCGTCAAGCAGGCCCTCATGAGCGACGCGCTGCGCTCACGCTTCCTCTCCGCCATGTCCGCCGGCATCAAGATGCAGGGCAAAGGCTGGATGCTGGATTTATAAACATAAAGGCGGCAGCTTTTTGGGGGAACCTTTCGCAGGGTTCCCCCCAAGCCTCCTTCCCGAGAGAGCCGACGCCCGGGCCGGAGAGTCCCGGTGCAAAGCATGGCTCCCCCGGTATCCCGTTCCTGCGGCAGACCGATCCCGCCCCCGGAAGCAGCTCCAAACCAATAAGGGAATGCGGAATGGCATTCCCGCAACAATGCGTATCTGCATTAAAACAGTTTTGCCTCCAAGAGGTAGGAGGAAATATCTTTTAAAACAGAAGTTTACCTCTTCCATCGCACGTAAATTGGATTTGGTGACGGAAAATCCCCGCGCGGGAACCGCTCGGAATGCCTATTGCGGTTTGCCGCGCCTTGTGCTTTGTGGGGGCCGGAGTCCGGCCGGGAATCGGGGCAAAGACGATGGACGGGAAAAACAGGAGAGACCTATCGCCCGGCATGACGGTGGAGGTGGTGCAGAAGGCCGACCAGAGGACCGGCCGGCTCACCCGGGGGATCGTCAAGGACATCCTCACCCGGTCCGCCGTCCATCCCCACGGCATCAAGGTTCGCCTCGCCGACGGTACCGTGGGCCGGGTGAAGAGAATCGTTTTGCAGGAGCCGGAGTAAAGAGCAGGCAGGAGCGGTTTGCATGGAAAAAAATGAAAAGATTCGCAACATCGCCATCATCGCGCACGTGGACCACGGCAAGACCACCCTCGTGGACTCCATGTTCAAGCAGAGCGGTCTTTTCCGCGAAGGCGCAGAGGTCAAAGAGCGGCTCATGGACAAGATGGACCTGGAGCGCGAGCGGGGCATCACCATCATGGCCAAGAACTGCTCCGTGGTCTACCAGGGCGTCAAGATCAACATCATAGACACTCCAGGCCACGCCGACTTCGGCGGCGAGGTGGAGCGCGCCCTCACCATGGCGGACGGCGCCCTTCTCCTGGTGGACGCCTCCGAGGGCCCGCTTCCCCAGACCCGCTTCGTGCTGCGGAAAACCCTCCAGGCCGGCCTCCCCGTTCTGGTGGTCATCAACAAGATTGACCGCAAGGACGCCCGGCCCCAGGAGGTTCTAAACGAGATTTACGACCTGTTCATTGACCTGGACGCCACCGACGAGCAGCTGGACTTCCCCGTTCTCTTCGCCATCGGCCGCGACGGTGTTGCCATGAAGGAGCCCGATGAGCCCGGCAAGGACCTCCGGCTCCTCTTCGACGCCATCATCGGAGAGGTCCCCCCCCCTGCCTTCGACCCGGCGCTCCCTTTCCAGATGCGGGTCTCCGACCTCTCCTACTCCGACTACCTGGGCCGCCTAGCCGTGGGCCGGGTCGTGAACGGCACGGCCAAAAGCGGCCAGGACCTGGTCTGCGTGGGCAAGAACGACGCCCTCGCGCCGCTCAGGGTCACCCGGCTCCAGGTCTACGAAGGCATGGACCTCAAAGAGACCGAGGAGGCGCGGCCGGGCGACATCGTGGTTCTTTCCGGCATCGAGAACGTGGCCATCGGCGACACCATCTGCAACCGGGACGCCCCCCGGGCCCTTTCCCGCATCCGCGTGGACCAGCCCACCGTTTCCATGCGCTTCTCCGTCAACACATCGCCCTTTGCCGGCCGCGAGGGCCGCTTCATCCAGGCGGCCAAGATGGAGGAACGGCTCTTCAAGGAGACGCTCATGAACGTGGGCATCGAGATGGAGCGCGCCGAGGACAAGGAAAGCTTCATCGTGAAGGGCCGGGGCGAATTCCAGATCGCCATTCTCATTGAAACCATGCGGAGGGAGGGCTTCGAGCTCACCGTGGGCCGTCCCCAGGTGATCTTCCGCTACGAAAACGACGTGCGCTGCGAGCCCATGGAGCACCTCTTCATAGACTGCGGCGTGGACTTCGTGGGCGCGGTCACGGAAAAGATCACGGCCCGCAAGGGCATCCTGAAAAACCTGGTGAACAAGGGCACCGGCCGGGTGCGCATGGAGTTCTCGGTCCCCTCGCGCTCGCTCCTGGGATACCGCGACGAGTTTTTGACCGACACCCGGGGCACCGGCATCATGAACTCGCTGTTCGACGGCTACGAGCCCTTCCGCGGCGACTTCCCCGCCCGGCTCTCCGGCTCGCTGGTGAGCGACCGCCAGGGATCGGCCGTGGCCTACGCGCTCTTCAACCTCGAACCCCGGGGCCGGCTCTTCATCGTGCCCAACGACCCCGTCTACGAGGGGATGATCATCGGTAGCCACAACCGGGAGAACGACCTTAACGTGAACCCCTGCAAGGAAAAGAAGCTCACCAACATGCGGGCCGCAGGCAAGGACGACGCCATCTTGCTGGTCACGGTGCGGCCCATGACCCTGGAGCAGGCGCTCCACTACCTGGCCGAGGACGAGGTGCTGGAGGTTACGCCCAAGTCGCTGCGTCTTCGCAAGACCATATTGTCCGCCCTCGCGCGCCACCAGGTGAAGGCGGCCAAAATGAAAATGGTGTCATAACGGGAGCTTGCGGATCCAGCGCAGCCCGACGCGAAGGGGCTCAAAAACGCCTTGCCAGCAGAGGCTTCTAGGAAGTATCTATAAAGTTTAGGGCTCGGAGCCCGAAAAGCACGAAATCCTTCCGGCGTTTCTACCGGGTGACGCCGCAGGCATTGGAGGACAATCATGCAAGTAGCCATCGCAAACGGCTTCGGCACGGCGGAGCCGATCCATTCCATGGCGCGGGCGCTTTACGGCTTTGTCTACAAGATCCAGAAACCCCGTCCTCAGGACCAGAGCTGGTCGGAAAAAATCAAGGCCTACTGCACGGACGTATACGACCGTGCGGCCGCGGCCAAGGAAAACCTGGCAGGAACGCCGGCCGCCGTCTCCGGCTACGTGGACGAGGTCATGGAAACCCTGCGGAAGTTCTCCGACGAGCTGGCCCACAGCCCCAACGCGGCTCGCTATAAAGAGGTCCGCCTGACGCTGAGCCAGCTCTACGAAAAGATCCTCATGGCCCTCGAGGAGGCGGCCCCGGGCCCCGGCTCCCCCCAAGCCCAGCTCCTGCCCCTCAAGCCCGTCAACTACTACCGGAACATCTTCCATGTGGGCATGGGGCTTGTGGCCGTGCTCCTTTATCAGCTGGTGCTCTCCTGGTCCCTGGCCATGACGCTCCTCATCATCACCCTCTCCACCTTCGTCACCCTGGAGATCACCCGCCGGCGCTACCCCAAGTTCAACGACTACCTGGTGGACGGCGTGTTCGGCATCATCGTGCGGCCCCGGGAGCGCTATCGCGTCAACGCCTCCACCTACTACCTGGCCGCGCTCACCATCATGACCGCCATCACCCCCAAACCCGCCCTGTGCATCGGTCTCCTGGTCCTGGCCTTCGGCGACCCGGCCGCGTCCCTGGCCGGCCGGCGCTGGGGCAGAAAAAAGCTCTGGCAGGAAAAAAGCGTGGCGGGGACATCGGCCTTCTTCCTCGTGTCCCTGGTCGCCACCCTCGCCTACCTCATCCTCACCCTGCCCTCCCTGGCCGCCTGGAGAATGCTCTTAATCTGCACCACCGTCTCCGCCGCCGGAGCCGCCACCGAGCTCTTCAGCCGCCGCATCAACGACAACTTCACCATCCCCGTGGTCGCCGCCGGCGTCGCCGCGTTCTGGTTCTAACTACAGAAAGACGAAAAAGTTGGGGGGACCTTTTATTTCGGGGTGTCAGACAAGGTCCCCCCCCACCCCCACCAAAAGAACTCC
>JBFMHL010000092.1:0-5108 GCA_040753055.1 Thermodesulfobacteriota bacterium
ACGAGCTTCAACGTCACGGGGTCCAGCACCAGCTCACCCCGGTCACTGCCTTCCGTCGCCACGGGTCCCCCTTTCCACTTCGTCCATGCGGCCGTTCAGGTCCTTCACCTGGGAGTGGAGTTCCAGGAGATCGTGGAGCTTGGCCGAAAGCCGGGCCGTCTCAGCGTCCTCGGCCGAAGCCTTGGCCGCGTCCGCCGCGGCTGCTTCCGCCGCCTGGGCCTGCTCCTCGGTGGCGAAAAGCCCCTCGTCCGTCAGGTTGGTGCGCACCTCGATGGCCTTCGCCACCTTGAAGCGGTTGATCAGCGCCTGCCACGCCGGCCGCTCCGCCATGGGCACGATGGTCCCCATGATGACGGAGAGGGTCTCCTGCTGCTTCATGAGGTGGGTCACGCCGGAAACGTGGAGCGAGCCGGAAAACTGCGGCAGCACGAGCCCCCGGGCGTCCAAGCCTACGCCGTACTCCTGGAGTTCCTCGGGCGTGAAAACTTCCGCCAACTCCTGGGGCGTGACGAAGGCCTCGATCATCTCCCGGATAACCTTGATGGCTGCCACGGCCCCGGCCTCCAGGTTTGCGCCCATCAGGGAAAAGGGCTGGCGGCTCTGCTGCAAATGCTGGGCCTGCTCCCGGTAGGTGATGTTGCTCCGCCAGCCGGGGTTGCCGCCCAGCACGTCCGGGACCATGGTCCCCCGCTGGTAGAACTGGTCCATGTTCTGCATGTTGGCGAGCGCCGCGCCCGTGGTGTCGGGCCGCTTGGACACCCGGAGGACCTGCTGGCCGTTCACCGTGGTCTTCGTCACCACGGGCTTGCCCGGCCACATCTCGAGATCGCCCGGGTCGTAGAGGCCGTCCGCGTTGATCTCGTAGGGAGGGTTCACGATCCAGTTGAGCGCGTCCATGTGCAGGCAGAAGAGCGAGCACAGGGCCTCCCACAAATCGATGACCCCCTGGATGAGGCCCCGGCCGCCGTAGCGCAACAGGTCCGGGACGGGGGAGAAGCTGGACCCGGGCCAGCGGGAGGAACGATAGGGGGCGGCCTTCACGTCCGAGATGAGCCTTCCGCCGCCCACGGTGAACCAGGCCCGGGGAAGCAGAAGCTCGCCACGGGGGGAAAGCACCTGGCCCCAGAACTCGGATAGCTCCAGCATGGTGCGGAAGCGGCTTCGCTCCCACACCTGGCCCTTTCGCTCGGCGATGGCCTCCCGGGTCATGAAGGGGTCCATGGGGTCGTGGTTCGACTCGGAGACGTCCCGGGCTTTTGCAACGTCCTTGTAGCGGCCCTTCTGCTCGCCCAGGCGCAGGGTGTGGTAGTCCACCCATTCCCGGTGGGCCCAGAAAAGCCCGCCCTGGCTGTCCCGGTAGGGCGCGTCCGGGTCGCGGATGATCTTCCAGGGCTCCACCAGGTCCACCTTGACGCCCGCGCCCGGCTCCCAAACCGGGATCATCTCCATGGAAATGCCGGTGGCCAGCGCCATGACGGTCGCGTCCGCGAACACCAGGGGGAAGTTGGCCCGGTCCATGGCCAGGTAGTGGGAGAGGAGCTTCTGCCAGAACCCGGCCGCCTTGGGGTTGCGGGAGTCTGTGACCGTGAGAAAGTCCGGCGTGAATGCCTGGCGCACGGTGGCCGCGGCGATCTGCACGGTGGTGAAGGGCTTGGGCACCACGATCTTCGCCTGCCATGCCTGCTTTCCGGCGAAGGTCTTGGGCGGCTTTTCCTGGTACACCCGGTAGCAGTCCAGCCACATCTCCCGGAGGTCCCGCTCGGCCTTTAAGCCCGAATCCATCATGTCCCGGGCGTAGTCCACGAAGTGGCGTTCGTTCTCCAGTGCGTATGCGCCCGCGGCCTGCTCCCGCTCGGCCTGCTCGGCCCGGTCCATGGCCGCGGGCGGCAGGGCGTAGCCCTCGTCCGTGAGCCCGCGCAGAAAATCCAAGCCGAAGGTGTTCTGGTCCATGGGAGCGCCTATACGTTCGCGCCGGGGGATTTGGGGAAAATCCGGGCGAAGTTGTCCCGGAAGCGTTTGCTGCCCGCTACGGCCGGGTTGGACCGGCAGGAGCAGTGCGGGCCGCAGACGTGCTCCTCCGGGGCCCCGGACCAGCCCTTTTCCGGGAACGACTCCCCGCCGCACTCTGTGCACTTGTGCATCTCGATGTCCCCGAAAGGCGAAGGCCGTTTCATGGGCCAGATTTTGCCGTAGCGGGCCATGGGCTCTCCTATGCCGCCAGGTTGGGCTTGCGGGCGGCGGCCGGGTGGGAAAGGCCGCTTCCGTAGGTTTCGGCCATGGCGCGGGACCTATCCACCACCGCGGCGTACTTCTTCACGTCCCGGGCGGCGGCGGAGCCGTTGGGGAACACCGCGGCCACGCCGTAGGAGAATGCGTCGCCGATGTTGGAGGCGAGGTCCTTCACGGGCACCGCGCCGATGGGGTTCTTGTTGTTGTCCGTCTTCCAGTGCCAACCGCCGTTTAGTGCCCGATGAAGCACGTAGGCGCTTTTGGAAAGCAGGATGGCGGGCCGGCCGTTGGGAAGAAGCCGCGTGAGCGCGGTCTTCAATGGATTGATGCGGGACTGCCAGCGTTGCGGCCCCTGCTCGAAGCGGGTCTTCAAAAGCTCCTCCACCGTGCCGGCCGTGGTCACGGTTACGGTGCTCTGGTCCGGGATGGTCATGGACGGGTCGCCGATGTCGCGCCACTCGGAAATCTTGGGCGCGCCGTTTTCGTTTGCGTACTTGGGGCTTCCCAGAAGCGGCAAAAGGGTCCCGGACACCAGCTCCCGCATGCCGCAGCCGTCGCCCCACACCACGTCGTGGACCACGAGTTGGCCCGGGGGCACGAGCTGGCACACGATCACGGCCGGGTGGTGCCAGGCGTCGTACATGCGCACGCCCGGGCAGAAGGGATAGACGGGAAGCTCCAGGGGCGAGAAATGGATGACGGGGTTGTACTCGGCGGTCACGGACTTGCCCCGCCGTACCGGCGCGGCCCGGCCCTCAACGTAGCGGGCGAACTTGCCCGGGTCCCGGGCGAAGGCCGCACGGTTCATGGCCCGCATGAGCGGGTGGGCGTGCCTGTTCTCGCCGTGAGGGATGTTGAAGACCTCCATGCGGACCTCGGCCCCCGTCTGCGGGTCCACGGCCAGGACCTCGGGGCCGGCGGCCAGCTCCTCGGTCCAGTGGTCTTCGTCGGCAGGGTTCTGGGTGATCTGGAGCCGGGGGATGATGTCGCTCCCCTGGCGCACGCAGCGGGCCAGGGCCTGGTCGAACACGTCCCGGCCGAGGCCTGCGTTGGAGCGCTCGATGACCGGGGCCGGCTCCTCGATCCACACGATGGCCCAGCCCGGGCCCTGGAACTTGCTTTGCGCGCTCTCGTCCGCGGCCCCGAAGAGGTCTATCTCGATGCGGGGGTTGATGTTGATGACCGCGAAGGTGTTGTCCTTGTGGAACGTGATGAGGCCGGCCAGGATTTTTTTAAGATCCGGGATGGTGGAAAGCTCGATGTTCCGGTGGGTGTCCCGGATGATGGCCGCCCGGATGGGCTTGCCGTTCCGCTGTGCGTGGGCGATGATGCCGGCGATGGCGGCCCAGGTTTTGCCCTCGCCCATGGGGCCCTTCAAAATGACCACCTGGGCCGTGCTCTGCACGAAGGCGGTCTGGGTGGGCGAGAGGCGGAAGACCAGGTCCTTTTCCGTGGGCGCTGGAATCATGCGTTGCCTCCCCGGATGCGGAACTCGCTGTAGCCGTCGCCGGCCTTCGCGCCTTCGCCGGACTGGTCCGCCGGCAAAATGAAGATGTTGCGGTTGTTTTTTTCGTCGAGCATGGCGCTCTTGGTGAGCTTCAAATCTATGATGGACACCGCCTGGCGGATGGCGGCCAGCCTGCGGGCCTGCTCGTCCGCGTCGTTCTGGATGATGGCCACGACCCGCTGCACCATGGCCTTGACCGCGGCCCTGCGCTCCTTGTCGCTTCCCAAGGCCTTGGAAAGAGCTTCGGCCCAGGCCTCGACGTTCCCGGAGACGGCGGCGAAGGCTTCGGCCAGCCGTTCCCTCCGGGGCTCGGCCTCTTCTCTCGCCCAGGTGAGGCAGAGGGTTTCCAGTTCCTCCAAAGCTTCCAGATCGTCCGGGACCACCTTGGCCAAATGGGCGGCCAGGGCGCGGTTGGCCTTCTGCACGGCCTCGGGCTTCACCTTGCGCAGGTAGGCGTTCACGGCATCCGGGGAAATGCTCTTCCCCTCCGCGGCAAGCTCGGCGGAAAGGGCTTCAGCGATGGCCTTGCCCGTGGTCATGCCTTCGCCCATCAGCTCGGCGATGCGATGGGTGAGCCCCCACTTTTCGATTTTGCTTTCCGCGTTCATGAAAATCCTGAAAGTCCCTTCGCGCCCGGAAAACGCCTTGGTATACGCCCCGAAACGTACCACCGGTCTTGGAAAACGCCGGTCCATTGCCCCTCGAAGGGCATTTAAGCTGTTTGTTTTCTTGATTATTATGGGGGTGGTGTTGCGTTTTGGAGGCTTGACGGGATTCTTGACAACCGCTCCGGGTCCTGTGGCATCGTGGGGGAAATCCGGGTTGGGCACGATCTTCCACGCTCGTCGTCCCCGCACCCCGGGCTTGGAGACGGCACGGCCTGCTAAAGCGGGGACCCAGCGTAAAGCCAAGCCGAAGCCGCCCTTGTTTTTCGACCTGCCCCACGGTTTCGGATGGAAACCGTTTCCCCGCATCCCCTTGTCATACGGGCCGGAGACCCCGGGAGCGGACGGGCCGGAAAATCTTTGTGGCTTCCAGGGGAATCATTGAGTGCAGGGGGGGGAGTCCCACGGCCTTGGGTTTTTGCCGGCCGGCCGGCCGTTCCCCGGGCGGCCCGGGCCGGGCCATGCCGGCGGGCCCAGGGTAGGGGAGGGCACAGGCCCTCGCCGCCGGCGCAGGGGTGAGGACGGATGATGACCGGTCAGGGGATTTGCCCCCGGGGAACCGGGTCCGCCGCCGGCCGCCTGGCTCCGGCCCCATCCTCGGTGGAGGTCCCCGGGTCCGCCGCCGGCCCCGCGGCCGGCATCTTCATCCGGGTCCCGGACCTGGCCGTCCCAGGCGCCCGGACCCGGCCCGAAGGCCCGAAAACCCG
>JBFMHL010000093.1:0-70764 GCA_040753055.1 Thermodesulfobacteriota bacterium
CCCGCACCCCCTCCCCCTTTCCCGTAAAACTTTTTGAACCAGGTGAAAAGGCAGCCCTTTTGAAAAGAAAGGCTTTTTCTCTCTCCGCACTTTGAGGAAAAACTTGTTGACGCGCATCCAAGGAAGGCCGCTCCGGGGCTAGTGCCCAGAATGGCAGCAAAAACAATTCCTGCCGCCGTCTTTTCTCCACAACGCGCTTCCGGGGCTCCCCGGGCTCGCGCCCTCCCTTCCAGGCCTTCCGAATCTCCGGGGACGGGGGGACGGTTCCCGCCTGATGAAAAAAACTTTGTAACCTTTTATACTCCCCTTCGTTGTCATGTCGGTTCCTCGACTCTTTCGGATTGGACCACATGGACTGCGAATCGTTTTACAAGGCTTGGCACGGCAGGCTTTTCGGCTATCTGCTCCGCATGACCGGCGACCGGGAACTATCCCTGGACATCGCCCAGGAGAGCTTCACCCGGTGCTTTGCGCGCTACGGGAGCCTGGAGGACGCCAAGCCGCTCCTCTTCACCATCGCTCGCCACCTGGTTTTCGACAATCATCGCAGGTCCGGCCGGGAGGTGGTCCGGGAGGCCGAACCGGCTGCCCCTGCAGGCGCACCCGACCCGGAGCAGGCGCTGCTGGGCAAGGAGAGAACCCGCAAGCTGTTCAAAGCCCTGGAGGGGCTTTCCGGCCCCGAGCGCGAGGCCCTGTCGCTGGCGGCTGGCAAAAACCTGTCCTATCGCGAGATCGCCCGCGTCTGCGGGATCTCGGAGCAGAACGTCAAGGTCCGGGTGCACCGCGCCCGGCAGAAGCTTCGAAAACTCATGGAGGCGGAGCCATGAACATGCAGGACCCCCTCATCAGCCAGTTCATTGACGACGAGCTGGACCTAAAGGAGAAGCGCGCGTTTCTCACCGAGCTCTCCCGCGACCCCGCTTTTGCCCGGGAAGCCCTGGCTCTGGTGGAGCAGGAGATCGCTCTTTGCTGCGATCCGGCCTTTGCGGTGGAGACTCCTCCCATGCCTGCACCGCCTCGCCTGCGCCTCCTGGGCAAAGGAACCGCGGCGCTGGCCTTGGCCGCCGCCATGCTACTGGTTTCGCTGGGCATTCTGTACCGGGCCCATCTCCAGTCCCTCTCCCAGGGGCCGGCGGTGGTGATGCACCGCTTCGTGCTCTACCAGCCGGGAGCCACGGACGTGGAGATCTCGGGGAGCTTCAACGATTGGACGCCCGTGGCCATGCACCGGGCAGGAAGCAGCGGCTACTGGGAGGCGGTTCTGGCGCTGCCTCCGGGCGAGCACCGCTTCTCCTATCTGGTGGGGCCGGGCGGGCGCGTGCCGGACCCCACGCTTCTGGCCCGCGAGCGGGACGGTTTCGGCGGGGAGAACTCCATATTGAAAGTGGAGGTGGGAGCATGAGGATTCGTGTCTGGGCTGTATTGGGGATAGTCGCATTGACGGCCGGCTGCGCGGGGAGCGCGCATACGGTGAAGCCGGAAGGCAAGGATGTCTGCCTGTATCTGCGCGCCCCGAAGGCCGCCTCCGTGGAGCTTTTTTCCTCCGCATCCGACTATGCGCCCGTTTCCGCCATGAAGAACGGGGACGGCCTCTGGGAGGTCCGCATGCCCGCGGGACGGCCCTTCGATTACTTCTACCTGGTGGACGGAGAGCCCTTCACTCCGCCCTGTGCGCTTTCCCGGCCCGACGGCTTCGGGGGCAGGACCTGCATTTACGCGCCTGCGCCGTAACCTTTCGGAGCCCAACCCGTTTAGAGGTTGAAAACGGGTTGCGGCCGCACCCCAACCGCTTGGGACAGGAATGGATAAAGGAGTATCCGCCATGAAGAGGATTTTGGTTGTTGCAGTGGTTGCGATGGTTCTATGGCCGCTTGCGGCTTTCGCCCAGGACGAAGGCTTGCCCCAGGGCACGCCCGAGGCGGTGGCGCAGGGCGCCCGCAGGATGGTGCAGGCCGGGGTTCCGGAGATAGCGGCCGTGGGAATGACCCGGCGCATGATGCAGAGCCGTTTCAGTGAAAAAGAGATGATCCGGGCCCAGGACATGGTGACCCGGGCCGCGCAGGAGGGCCTTCCCGCAGAGCCCATGATGTCCAAGGCAATGGAAGGCATGGCCAAACGGGTAGGGGCCCCTGCGGTGCTTTCGGCAATGGAGACCGTGAAGGCGCAACGGTCGTTCGCGAAAAAAACCGTAGCGGGCCTGGAGAATGAAGCGGCCCGCCGGGGGCGGCTGGAGGAGTCCGTAGCCCAGTGCATGGCCGCGGGGGTCGGGCAGGGGGACATGGACCGCTTGGCGGACAAGCTGCGCACCAGGGACCGGGTTAGGGATCCGGACCTCTGCCAGGAGGCCTGCGACACCGTTCGCGACATGGCGCGGCTGGGCGCTTCGGGCCAGGCTGCCGTGGATGCGGTGGGAGCCGGGCTAGACCAGGGATATACGGCGTCGGATATGCAAACCATGCGAAGATCCTTTGCAAGCCAGGCAAGCTCCGGCTCGGCCGAGAGCCTGGCACGGGGCTATGCGCGGGCGGCGTCCTGCGGCACGGACGCGGGCGGCCTGGGAAGCGCGGCGGCTTCAGGTAGCGGCCGCAACGGCATGGGCGGCTCGGGCTCGGGTGGCTCCGGCTCCGGCGGAAGCTCCGGCTCGGGCGGCAGCGGCGGGTCTGGGGGCAGCGGCGGATCCGGGGGCGGCTCCGGAGGCAGTGGCGGTTCGGGCGGGGGCTCGGGTGGCGGCGGAGGCCGTGGTGGCGGCGGAGGCCGCGGCGGCCGGTAGGCAGAAAGTAGTCGGGGTGAAACAGTTCGGGGGAAGGGCCCACGGCCCTTCCCCCGAATTATTTCCAGCCCTTGCGGAAAGCAGCCCTGGATTTCTATTTTCCGGAGCTCGGGGGATGCCTCCGTTCCTCCGCATTTCGGAAGGGATACCGCCGGTCCCTCCGGCTGCCCCGGTCCCGGCTACCTCTGTTTCGCCCGATACTCCTCCACCGCACAGTAGAGGATGGGCACCACGAACACGGTGAGTAGCTCGATGACCATGCCCCCGAAGGAGGGCAGGGCCATGGGCACCATGATGTCCGAGCCCCGGCCTGCGGAGGTGATCACGGGGATGAGGGCGAGGATGGTGGTGGCCGAGGTCATGAGCGCCGGGCGTATGCGCCGCTGGGCCCCCAGGACCACGGCGTTCCGGATGGCTCGCTGGGAGTCGCGGCTGCGCTGGGCACGCGTTTCGTCCAGGTAGGTGGCCATGAGCACGCCGTCGTCCGAAGCGATGCCGAACAGGGCCAGGAAGCCCACCCACACTGCCACCGACAGGTTGATGGGGTGGACCTGGAAGAGCGTGCGCATGTGGGTCCCGAACACCGTGAAGTCGAGGAACCAATCCCGGCCATAGAGCCAGATGAGGATGAACCCTCCGGACCAGGCCACGAAGATGCCCGAGAAGACCATGAGGGTGGTGGAGAGCTGCCGGAACTGGAGGTACAGGATGATGAGGATGATGGTGAGCGCCAGGGGCAGCACCAGGGCCAGGGTGTGCTGGGCCCGGATCTGGTTTTCGTAGGAGCCGGCGAAGGCGTAGGACACGCCCGCCGGCAGGGTGAAGTTCCCCTGTTTCATCTGGTAGGCAAGGAAGTTCTTCACCGCGTCCACCACGTCCACCTCGGCGAAGCCGGGCTTCTTGTCGAAGAGCACGTAGCCGGTCAGGAAGGTGTCCTCGCTTTTGATCATGTCCGGGCCGCGCACGTAGCGGATCTTCGCCACCTGGGAAAGGGGCACCTGCTGGCCCGATGCGCCCGAGACCAGGATGCCATTGATGGCCTCGATGTTGTCCCGGAGCTCGCGCATGTAACGCACCCGGACCGAGTAACGCTCGCGCCCCTCCACGGTGGTGGTCACGGACTGGCCGCCCACCGCCGCCTCGATGGCCTCCTGCACCTGGCGCATCATGACCCCGTACCGGGAGATGGCGTCGCGGTCTATGACGATCTCCAGGTAGGGCTTTCCCACGATGCGGTCGGCCACCACCGCGCTGGGCTCCACGGAGGGGACCTGCTTGACCAGGCTCTCCAGCTCCAGGCCCACCTTCTCGATGGTGGCCAGGTCCGGCCCCTTCACCTTGATGCCCATGGGAGCACGCATGCCGCTCTGGAGCATCACGATGCGTGCCGCGATGGGCATGAGCTTGGGAGCGGAGGTCACGCCGGGGATTTTGGCCGCAGCTGTTATTTCGGCCCAGATGTCGTCCGTGGAATGGATTCCCGTAAAATCGGGACGGCCGGGATTCAGGTCCGGGTCCAGAGCGGGCCGCCACAAGCGGAAGGGCATACCCTTGGGATCGGGCCTGAGCCTGCCGTCGGGCTCCCGCAGGAACTTCCCGCGCACCTTGTAGGGCAGGCCGTCCGGCGCAAGCACCGCGTTTCCCTCCTGGTCCCGGAACAGGTCCTCGGCGTCCGGGTCGAAGGCGAAGAGCACGTGCTTTTCGTTTTTGTCCACCACATACTCGGGCTGGTAGTTGATGACGGTCTCGATCATGGAGATGGGCGCGGGGTCCAGCGGGCTCTCCACCCGGCCCAGCTTGCCCACGGCCGACTCCACCTCCGGGATGGCGGAGATGGCCATGTCCTGCTTGCGGAGGATGTCCTGGACCTCGGTGATGGAGGCGTGGGGCATGGTGGTGGGCATGAAGAGAAAGGAGCCTTCGTTGAGCTGCGGCATGAACTCCTTGCCCAGGCCCGGGAACTCATGGAACAGCGAAGTCATGAGAGATGTGGAGCGCAGGGAGGCCGGCAGGAAGAAGAAGATCCGGGGCGCCCCCAGCCAGATGACCATGCCCAGCACCGTGATGGCCGCGGGAAAGGAGAGGAAGGCGACCTTGTGATCCAGGCACACCCGGAGCATGCGCGGGTAGAAGTGCTGGAACAGGCGGAAGCCCCCCATGAGAACGCCCACCATGACCCCCACGAACAGGAAGTTGCGGAAAAGCCCTTTTTCCAAGCCCAGGGGCATCCATCCCATGGCGAGAAGCAGAGTGACCACGAATATGACGGCGTAGTTCTCGAAAACCCGCAGAACAGCTCCGGCGCGGGGCGGCACCCAGGCGGCGCTGGCGAAGCGCACCGCAACGTAGCAGAGGCTGAGCCCGGCCAGGACGGAGAGCTTGACGCCTGCGAATACGCCCCCGGCGAAAAGGAAGGCGGACCAGGCCAGTCTTTTGATGAGGCGCGTCTTCTCCGCGTCCCGGCTGCGGAACAAGATGGTGGCCAGGGTGGGGAGGATGGTCAGGGCGACGATGACCGAGGCGAACAGGGCGAAAGTCTTGGTGAAGGCCAGCGGTTTGAAGAGCTTGCCCTCCGCTCCGGTCATCACGAACACGGGCAGGAAGCTCACGATGGTGGTGGAGACCGCGGTGAGGACGGCGGAGCCCACCTCTGAGGAGGCGTTGTACACGGTCACGAGGAGGCTCTGGCCGGGCGGGGCCTCGTCCCGGTGCTTCAAGATGTTCTCGCAGATGATGATGCCCATGTCCACCATGGTGCCGATGGCGATGGCGATGCCGGAGAGCGCTACGATGTTGGCGTCCACCCCGAAGATCTTCATGGCCAGGAAGCAGGCCAGCACCGCGATGGGCAAAAGCGCCGAGATGAGGACGGAGCTCGCCAGGTGCATTACGGAGATGAGCACCACGATGATGGTGAGGATGATCTCCTGGCTGAGGGCCGTGTTGAGCGTTTCCAGGGTCTCGTGGATGAGCCCGGTCCGGTCGTAGAAAGGCACCACGGTCACCTGGCTCACGGTGCCGTCGGCCAGGGTCTTGCGGGGAAGCCCCGGCGCGATTTCGGCGATCTTCTTCTTCACGTTGTTGATGGCGGCCAGCGGGTTGGCCCCGTAGCGCACCACCACCACTCCTCCGGTGACCTCGGCCCCCATCTTGTCCAGCACGCCCCGGCGCAGGGCCGGCCCCGTCTGCACCCGGGCCACGTCCCGGACGCGTATGGGAAGGTTCCGGGACACCTTCACCACGGCGTCCTCGATATCGGAGACCTTTTTCACGAAGCCCACGCCGCGGATGGAGTACTCGGCCCGGTTGATCTCGATGACTCCGGCGGAGACGTCCAGGTTGGACATCTTCACCGCGCCCAGTACGTCCTCCAGGGTCACTCCCGCGGCGCGCATGGCGTCGGGGTCCACGTCCACCTGGTACTCCTTGACGAAGCCGCCCACGGAGGCCACCTCGGAGACGCCTTCCGCGGCCAGGAGCGCATAACGGACGGTGAAGTCCTGGATGCTCCGCAGCTCGTCCAGGTCCCAGCCGCCGGTGGGTTTGCCGTCCTTGTCCCGGCCTTCCAGGGTGTACCAGAACACCTGTCCCAGGGCGGTGGCGTCCGGCCCCAGGGAAGGTCGGACCCCGTCGGGAAGAACGCCCGGCGGCAGGCTGGAAAGCTTTTCCAGGATTCGGGTGCGGGACCAGTAGAAGTCCGCGCCCTCGTCGAAGATCACGTAGATGGTGGAAAAGCCGAACATGGAGAAGCTGCGCACGGACTTGACGCGGGGCACGCCCAGGAGCGCCACGGTGAGGGGGTAGGTGACCTGGTCCTCCACATCCTGGGGGGAGCGCCCCATCCATTCGGTGAACACCACCTGCTGGTTCTCTCCGATGTCCGGGATGGCGTCTACGGGCACGGGTCTTCGGGCGATCCAGCCGGTTTCCCAGTCGAAGGGCGCCACGATGACGCCTGCACCGACGACCAGCAGGGTCACCAGCAGGACCACCAGCCTGTTCTTCAGGCAGAAGAGGATGACGTGGTCCATGAGGCCTTTGGCGGCCAGTGCGTCTTCCGTTTGTCTGCTCTCGTTCATGTCGGGTCCGGGTTCATGGGTGCTTGTCTAAAACGCATCGCAACTTTTTTTGGAAGGTATTGTTCAGGGTTTAACTATCTTTCCTATCCAGGACGGTTTTTGCCGGTATCATGGGCGGCAAGCACAACGGCGCCGCCCTTTCAGCTGCATCAAAAAGTTTTACGGAAAGGGGTAGGGGTGCGGGAGAGGGGGAAAAGCCGCTTTTTCAAAAGGGGTTTTCCCCCTCCCCCGCAAAATCCTTTCCCTTTTCGTTTCAGGCCTTCACTTGCCCGCGACCTGGCCCCGGACCTCGCCGCAGCCGTACATCGCCGCGCCGTAGTAAGGGTTCCGGACGGTCTGGTCGTGGGAGAGCCAGGTCGCGCCTTTCCCGTCGAAGGCCATGGGGCAGAAGATCTCGTAGACGGGTCCCGTGCCTTCGGCGCCCAGGGACGCGAGTGCCGCGGAGAGGCCCAGGGAGACGTCGTGGAAGCCCTTGCGCGCGGCTTCGATGTCCTGGGCTTCCTTGATCCGGGAAAGGCCGTTCTCCATGGTGGAAAGGTCCTTCATCCAGGAGATGTGGGCCTCACCCGAGAGGAGGGTCATGTCGGTTCCGGACAGGGCCTCGGAAACCGCCGTCCCGGAAAGCTTGGCCTTTTCCAGGTCGTCGGAGGAGAGGGCCTCGGAGAGGGGGCGGTAGGCCTTGAACACTCCGCCCAGGCTCTGCCGGAAGGCCGCGGGGGCGGAAGCCGCGGAAGGCATGCTTTTGCCTTCCGCGGGCATGTCCATGCCCTGCATGGGCGTTTCCGCGCCTCCTTCCTTTTCCATCTTCATGCCGGGCATGTTCATGCCGGGAGCGGGCCCTCCCCCTTCGGGGCTCATCATGCTGGGGCGGGCCAGGATCTGCATGGCCGAGTCAATCTTGAAGTTGCCGTTGACCACCACCTTCTCGCCCTCGGAGAGCCCGCTCTTCACGATGTACCAGGACCCGGCCCGGGGGCCCAGCTCCACTTCCCTGCCCTCGTAGGTTCCTGGAGAACGTTCGACATAGACCACGGCCCGGGTCCCGGTCAGAAGGGGCGCGGTGTCGGGAATGACCAGGGGCGGCTCCGCCGTCTCTCCCGGGGCGGGTGCGGAAAGTTCCGCCCGGACGAACATGCCCGGCTTGAGCAGGCCGTCGCGGTTGTCCGCATCCAGCCGGACGCGGATGGTGCGGGTCATCATGTCCACCATGGGATCCACGTAGACCACCTTGCCGGAGAAGGTCTTTCCCGGCATGGCCTCGGCCGTGAAGTCCACGGTGGTCCCCATGCCCACCCAGGGGAGATCCGACTCGTAGGCGGCCAGGACCACCCACACGCGGGAAAGGTCGGCCACCTGGAACAGGGTTTCCCCGGTCATCACGTACATGCCGGACACCGCTTTGCGGGTGATGACGGTTCCGGCGATGGGGCTGCGGACGGTTATGTGGGTGAGCGGCTCACCGCCGGCCAGGATGCGGTCCACCTGGTCCGCCCCGATGCCCAGGAGGCGGAGCTTCTCCCGGGCCGAGGCCAGGGTCCGCGCCGCCGCGTCCTTTACGTAGCTCATGCCGGTGGCCTGGGCCTCCTTGTCCGCGCGGGCCGCCTGCAAGATCTCGGCCTGGGCCGTGACCAGCTCCGGGCTGTAGAGAAGCGCGAGGGGATCGCCCTTCTTCACCTGCGCTCCGGTGTAGTCCACGAAGAGGCGGTCAATGCGTCCGGGGATCCAGGCCGTGATGGTGGCCAGTCTGCGCTCGTCGTAGTCCACGGAGCCCGTCATGCGGGTCTCCCGGATGACATCCTTCCGGATGACGGGGGCGGTCCGCACCTCGGCCAGCATGATGGCCTGCGGCGTCAGGGTGATGCTGCGGGGAGATGCCTCCGCCTCCTCCTTGCCGGAGCCGCCTTCCACCGGGATGAGATCCATGAAGCAGATGGGGCACTTGCCGGGCTTGGGCAGCCGGATCTGGGGATGCATGGAGCAGGTCCAGACGGTGGCGGCCACTTCGTGGGTCTCGTGGGCCGGGGCCTGGGGGGCTTTTCCGGGCCCGGCCAGGAAATAGCCCAGGGCAAAAGCGACCGCTGCCGCGGCCAGGACCAGGATAATGGCTTTTGCTCCGCTTCTTCCGGGGGAGGATTCATCCGGGCGCTGTTCTGTCATGGTTTTCATCCCTTGACGCGAGGTCTTCCGGCCGGCGCTCTCCGGTCCGGCGGGTTCGAATTGCAGATGGGAACTGCCGTACTTGCTTCCGGAAACGCCTCTTAAAATCGGTGGCAACCATAAGATGGCCGTCCTTGGGCGCGCATCGGAAAGCTTTGCGGAAAAGGGAAGGGGAGGTGCGGGAGAGGGGGAAAAAGCCGCTCTTTTCAAAAGGGGTTTTTCCCCCTCCCCCGCAATATCCTTTCTTTTCTTTCCCGCGCAGTTCTATTTGTTTTCCGGTTTGGGCGCGGCGGCCTTGTCGGTTTCGGGCGCATTTTCCAGGCTCACCCCGTCCTGCTTCATCTTCTCCAGGTACTTTTCGGGGTTTTTCTGGAACTCACCGATGCAGTAGGCGCAGCAGAAGTAGATCCTCTTGCCCTGGTAGTCGGTGTGGAGCCCCTTGTTCACCCGCCCGCCCATGACCGGGCAGAACTGCTGGGGTTTTTCCTGCTGTGCCGAGCCCGCAAAAGCGGGGGCGGCGGTCAGGAGCATGAGCGCGCACAGGATGGATGACAATGCCTTTTTCATGGGTTCTCCTTGCTCTCTCGAGTTTTCGTTTTCGCGGCCCCCGTTTCGGGCTTGAAAGGGGAAACGGAGGACCGGCGGAAGCTGCAGGGGATCGCTTCTCCGTATAAAAGCTCCAGCCTGGCGAAGCGGCTCGCCTGGTCGGCCAGGGCCCGGCAATGGATCAGGTTTACGGAAAGAAGCGTCCGCTGGGCTTCCACCAGGTCCGCCACGCCCGCGGCCCCGTTGGAGAAGGCCGTGAGGGTGACGGAGAGGGATTGCTGGGCCTTGGGGACCAGGCTGTCTTCATAGAGCCCGAGCTTGCGGGCCGCGTCCCGGTATCCGAAGCAGGCCTCTTTCACTTGCTGCTGCAGGCTGCGGAGCAGAGCCTCGCGGCCGGCTCGGGCCGAGAGCTCCATCTGCTTCGCTTCCGCAAGACCCGCATTTCGCTTTTCCCTCCAGAGGGGGATGGTGAGCCCGACCCCGGCCATGACCTCGTCGTCACCGGGTTGCATGGCCGGGTTGCTCCGGTCCGCGAACTGGTAGGAGACCTCCGCCATGAAGTTGGGGTAATAGGCCTTGCGGGCCAGTTCCACCTGCTCCGCCTGGGCCATCTCCCGGTTTTTGAGGGCCGCCAGCCGCGGGTTCCTCGCTGCGATTCCCGCCACCAGGTCGTCCTCGGAGAGGGTCATGGTGAAGATGGGCAAAGGTCCGGGGGGAGGCAGCGGGCTCTCCGGGGGGAGGTTCATGACGGCGTTCAGGCGGGACTTGGCCGGCCCGATCATGTCCTCTGCGCTCTTTTCCATGTCCCGGCTCAGATCCAGCTCCACCTGGATGCGAAGGAGGTCAGAGTAGGAGCCCATGCCCGAGGCATAACGGGACTGGGCCACTCCCTCCAGAAAATGCAGCAGGGCCGTGTTCTCGCGAGCCACCTGGAAGGCCCTCTCTGCATAAGCATACTCGTAGTATGCGTTCTTCACCTCGTAGACGACGGAAAGTTTGGTGGCCCCGTAGTTGTCGCCGCTTTCCAGGGCCAGCTTCTCCTCCTTGCGTTCCCTAGCATCAAGCGTGCCGAACCAGGGAAAGGCCTGGCTGGCCGCGAACTTGGTTTTCTGGAAGCCGTCGCCGGTAAACCAGGAATTGGCCATGGTTCCCACGGAGAAGAAGGGGTCCTCCAGGGATCGGGCCTGGGGGATGCGCTCCTTGGAGGCGTCGTAGTCCGCCCGCGCCATGACAAGGTCCGGATTGCCGGCAAGAGCGGCGGCCAGGAAGCCGGCCAGGGGTTCCCAGGTGTCGGGAGTCGTCTCGGCCGGAGGCTCGGGGCTGGAAGAGAGAGCCGCATCCACCGCATGCGACGGGGCTGCGAAAACCGTGCACCCCAAAAGGAGAAGGGCAAGGACCCGGGAAAGGAGCATTCTCATCTGTCACTCCCTCTTTTTGTTAATCTGCCGAAAACAGTAAGCATTTTCCGGTGCCTGGCAATACCCCATGAGCTTGATGGGAAATTAAGCCGCGGGCGGGATTTCGAGGCCCCGTCAATTTCGACAATTTTGGTAGGAAATAGGGACATAATTTTCCGCTCCACCCTCTCTGCTGGAAAAAAGCTCAGGCCTTCCGGGTGCTCTTCACCACGACCAGGGTGAGATCGTCTTCCTGGGGGGCCTCGCCCCTGAAGTCGGCTACGGCGGAGAGCACCGCGGCGACGATCGCTTCGGCGGGGAGGCCGGCGTTCTGGGCGAGAAGCTCCATGAGCCTTCCCTTGCCAAAGGTTTCGCCCGCGCGGTTTCGGGTTTCCCGGATGCCGTCCGTGGCGAGCGCCAAAATTTCCCCCGGGCCTATGGGCGCGCGGCTCTCCGGGCAGACGCAGTCCGGGAAGACGCCCAGGGCCACGCCGGAGCCCATGAGCTCTCGGAACTCTCCCGCGGCCGGGTTGAGGATCAGGCCCGGCTCGTGGCCCGCCCGGACAAAGGACATCTCGTCGCCCGACTCGGGGATCACGCAGAACAACAGGGTCATGAAGCGCCCGGTGTTCTTCACGTCCTCGCACAGGAGCCGGTTCACGGCCGAGACGATGCTTTCCGGGCCTCCCGGAAGGGAGGATCGGGCCCGCAAAAAGCCTCTCGCGGAGGTCATGAGGAGGGCGGAGGAGATGCCGTGGTCGGAAACATCGCCCACGGCCACGCCCAGAAGCTTTTTCCCGTCGCGCTCCATGGGAATGAAGTCGTAGTAGTCGCCTCCTGTTTTTTCACAGTAGACGGTCCGTCCGGCCACCTCGAAGCCGGGGAGCCCCGGCGCGCTCCGGGGCAGGAGGTTTTGCTGCACTTGGTCGGCCACGTCCAGGGCCTCCCGGATGCGGAGGCGTTCCAGGAGCCGGGGGATCATGGCGTTGAAGGCGGATGCGAGCTCCCCGGTTTCGTCCTTGGACCGTATGTCCACGCGGGTGGAGAAGTCGCCGGCCGCGATGCGTGCCGCCGCCTTGGCCACCTTGCGGATGTTGCGTGAAAGAGAGCCCGAGAGCACCAGGGCCGCGACGGTGAGGGAGAGCGCCACCAGGCTCAGCAGCAACCCGGAGACCCATATCTGCCGGGAGATGCGGGAAAGGACGTAGCTCTCCATGGCCGTGGCCTCGGCCGTCACGTCCTGCTCCGGCACCACCAGAAGCAGGGCGGTCCCCTGGTCGTCCACGGGGCCGTAGGCCAGGAGGCTTTCCCGTCCGTTGTAGCGCATGCGGCGGACTCCGGGGCGGTTGGCGAAGATGTCGTCGGCCATGAGGGAGGGGCCGTTCCCGTCGGCCACCGGGAGGTCGGCGCGGGCCCCCATGCGGTGCATGTGCATGTGACCTTTTGCGGTGGGGCTCTCCCGCGCGGTGATGACAACCTTTCCCGGAGCGCCCGGCCGTGAGGGCACGGCCTGCACCAGGAAGGAGGAAACGTTTTTGCTCATGCGCCGGATGTGTTCGTTTTCATGGAGGAAGCTTTCCACCGGTACCACGATGGCTGCCATGCCGGAGAAGTTCATGTCCGGGCCGAAAAAAGGGGCGGACACGGCCATGACCAGGCGGCCGCTGATGGGGTCGGTGTATGCGGAGGTCCAGACGGGTTCGGGGCTCTTGGCCGAGGGCCTGTACCAGGGGCTTTCTCGGGGATCGAAGCCCTCGGGCATATGGACGGCCGGGTAGATGGAGTAGCGGCCGTCGGCCATGACCGTGATCTGCCACAGGATCAGGTCCGGGTGGCGGAGGGCCATCTTCTTGTACCAGGGCAGAAGCGCGGAGAAGGCGAATCGCCCTTCCTCCCGGCCGCCGGCCGCTTCTCTTCGGCCGGGAAACCCGACGGATACGGCGGAGGGGTCGCAGGCGATGGGTTCGCACTCGCCCTTTTCGTTCATGCGGCAGATGAGCTTCTGGCCGGGGGCGGGCCTGTCGCAGCCGGGCGCAAGCTCCGCCGCCTCTCCCGAGCTGCAGAGCTTGCCGGAAAAAACGTCGCCGATCTCCGCGATCTGGGTGGATAGAGCGTTTTCCACGAGCTCCCGCTCCCGCTTGAGCACGCGGGCGTGATCCTCCACCAGGCGCTTGAGCTCGTACTGGGCCTCGCCGATGAGCACGTCCCGGGTACGGCCGGCAAGCTCGGCGCCCAGGGACTGCATGGCCCGCTGCCCGTTTGCCCGCATGAAGAGCATGGGTACGAGGCTTAAGGCCAGAAAGACGACGAGAAGTTTTGTGCGCGTGTTCATGAAACCTCGGTGAAAGGCCGAATTTGCGATGCCGTGTGAAAAACAAGCAAGAAAGGTGCCAGGCGGCGGCGACCCTGGGTGGGCACGTCGGAATCCGATCGAGTGGCCCGAGCGTACCACATCGCCGCGCTCGCCCCAAGGTTTTCTATGGACGGAATCGTTCCGGGCGACTAAAATGCCCGGGATCAGAGCGATTGCGATCATCCCCGCCGGAAACCGTCCGCGCGCCGATCGCCCGCGAAGATCATGCCGGACGGCAATTCAAATAAGCATATTAAATGTAGGAAAAAATTCCGCCCCCGCAAGGAGCCTTTCATGAAAAAGACCCTGTTGGCCTTTTGCGTTCTCGCGCTTCTTTCAGGCCCGTCCGCCGCGCTCGCGGCTTCCGCCCCGGCCGCCGCGCTCGCCGAAACCTTCGACTCCCTGCGCACGGACCTCTGGCAGCCGGTCCTGGGCCACTCCATGAAGCAGGGGAGCGCCAAGGTGGAAAACAGCGAGCTCTGCCTGAGGAGCCCCTGGAAGGAGCCCTGCGAGGTGGAGGTGTTCTCCCGGTTCGTGCTTTCCGGGGATTTCTCGGTGACGGCCACCTATCGGACGGAAACGGCCGATCCCGACTGCCGCACCAATGCGGGCCTGGTTCTGGAAACTGCGGACGGCGGCGTGAGCTACAAGGGGTATGTGGGCACCGCACCCGGGGGAGGGAGGTTTTTCCGCAGCAGGCTGGACCGCAACGGCGTGAGCGCCGACGAGACGGTGAAGGGCACGGCGGCCCCGGCCGAGGGAAAGATCCGCATCACCCGGAAAAACGGCCGTCTGAGCTTCTCGACCTTCGGGGAAGGCGGCTGGAAAACGGAGCACGAGTTTGCGGGCGAATGCGTGCGGCCCCTGGGGATCCGTTTCAAGCTTGCCACGGGAGGGGCTGCGGACGATTACAAGCAGGCCTGCCCGGCGTCTTTTTGCCTGAAGGACCTTTCTGTGGATTACTGTGAGCGTATATCGGACAGATGAGCCCTCAGCGTTTCGGCCGGGACCGGATGTTGCCCGACAGCATGAGCTTCACCACATCTCCGTGGCCGTTCTGGGCGGCGTAGCCGATGGCGGAAAGCCCTTCGTCGTCCTTTTTGTCGAAGTTCGCGCCCTGCAGTAGGAGCAGGCGGCAGGCTTCCAGGCGCCCGCTTCGGGCGGCGTACATGAGGGCGGTCATGCCGTAGGCGTCGGGTTTTTCCACCTTGGCCCCTGCAGCGAGGAGCATCTCCATGATATCGTCGTAGCCCCGGTCCGCTGCGGCCATGAGCGGCGTCAGTTCATCCTCGCCCCCGGCCCGGTTGGGGTCGGCCTTTTTGTCCAGGAGAAGCTTCACGATGTAGCTGTGCCCGGCCTGGCAGGCCAGAAGAAGAGGGGTCTGGTCCTGGCGGTCCGCCTCGTTCGCGTCCGCCCCCCGGGAAAGCAGGAGCAGAACCGTTTGCTGGTGCCCCCGGTAGACGGCCATGTACAGGGCCGTCTGGCCGTGGACGTTTCCGGCGTTGATCTTTGCCCCCTGGTCCAGCAGGAAGCCCGCCAGCTCGTGGAGCCCCTGGAGGCTCACCAGCATGAGGGGGGTCATCTCCAGCTTCCCGCCTTTTGCATTGACGCCGGCCCCGGCGCTCACCAGCGCGCGGATCACCAGGCCGTGCCCGGCCGCGCAGGCGACGTTCAAAACCGTGTCGCCGTCCGCGTTCTTCGCCTTTAAGTTCGGCTTCCGGGTCAAAAGATCGTTGACGGTCGCAATGTCACCCTTGCCCGCGGCCGTGAAGAGCTTCTCCTGCATGTCTTCTGCGGCAAAGACCGGGAGTGCGAGAAGGAAAACCAGCAGGAATGCGGGCAGAATCTTTACCTGGCGTGCGGTCACGGAAGCTCGCTCCTTTTCCTGATTGATTCAGAGTCCCGCGAAATTCCTTCCATGATTTTTCATAGGCTATAGTTTTGCGGGCCGGAAAAAGCAATTGAAAAGCCTGGGGCCGTGGGTTAACTATGCCCCTGAATCCGTGAGCGGCCGCAGGGGACCGCCCCGAGGGCGGAAATGGACTTTCACCCCGGGGAAGAGCTTCGTTCTCGGCAAGAACGCCCGAGCGATGGGCTTTGGACCCTTTTTAAGGAAAAATTCCGTCACGGATTCAGGTATGCCCCGATCCGTGCCACCCATCCAGGCCTCGGGCCCGTCGCCTTCGCCCGCCGCCGCAAGGGTGGTCCTGCCTCTCCGCAATCTTCGGAGGCTTTTGCCGGGATGGACCTTTCAGATCTTTTCATTTTCCTGCGGGGGCTCGGGGTGGGCTTGTTCCTCTGCGCGCCCTTCGGCCCCGTGGGAGTGATCGCGTTGCAGAACGCCCTGGCCCAGAGCCGGAGCGCAGGGGCGGCCGCCATCCTGGGCGGGTCGGTGGTGGACCTCATTTATTGCGCCTTGGCCGGAGTGAGCATCACCTTCCTGTCCCAGTACCTGGAGGCGGAGCATATCTGGATCCAGGCCTCGGCCGGACTGGTGGTGGTCTTCATGGGGCTTTCCATGTACATGGCCCCGCCCCCGGAAAAGCAAAGGCACCACCACATGCATCTCCCCCGCACCGTGTCCCGGCCCGGGGCGTGGTGGGCCTTCTGGACCAGCTTTTTCGTGATGGCCATCAACCCCTTGCCCATCCTCTTCTTCACGGTCCTCTTTTCGGCCCTGGGCGTCCACGGATGGCGGGGGGACTATGCGGCCACCGCGGTTCTGGTGGCCGGGGTGGGGGTGGGATCGGCCCTCTGGGCGCCCATCGTCATGCTCATGGCGGGGCTTTTCCGCAAGGAGTTCTCCGAGGAGCGCAAGGACCAGATCAAGAGATACTCCGGCCTGGTGCTCGCCTTTGTCGGGTTTTTGCTGGGCATCGCCAGCCTTTTCGAGTGACTCTTCGGCCTTTTTTTTCATACGGATCGTTTCCCATGCCCCAGACAATGCCCCCCGGCCCTTCCCCCGGCGAACGCCTGCTTCTGCGAAACGCCAACTTGGTGGACGTGAACAGGGGGACCCTGTTTCCCCAGACCGCCCTCAGCATGAAAGACGGCCGCATCGAGGCCCTGCTGCACGAATCCGAGGCCCGGTCCGTGACGGGCGGGGCTGTGCTGGACCTCTCGGGGCGCTACGTCATCCCCGGGTTCATCAATGCCCACTGCCACATCTCCCTGCCGGGCGGCTTCGGGCTCACGCTCCGCGTCGTCACCCGCTACCGCAGGCAGATTGCCCGGAACGCCGAGCGCTGCATAGAGAACGGCGTCACCACAGTGCGGGACATGATGGCCCTGGGCGGCTTTGTGGGCGCACTCAAGAAGGACATCGTAGCGGGCAGGATCAAGGGCCCCCGCATCCTCACCTGCACGGGAGTGGATGTGCCACGCGGCTACGGCCGGCAGATCGCCGCCTTTCCCAACCCGCGCATCTTCAGGGCCGCCGAAACGCCGGCCCAGGCGGTCCGGGCGGTGAACGAAGCGCTGGATGCGGGCGCGGACTTCATCAAGATCTTCGCCCAGAAAACGGAGCATTTCATGCCCGGCCGGGAGCTTCCCCAGATGCCGCTTCCGGCCATGGCCGCGGCCTGCGAGACGGCGGAAAAACGGGGCTCCTACGCGGCGCTCCACCAGACCGCGCTCTACGGCCTCGCCAAAGGCCTGGCCGCGGGCGTTCGCTCCTTCGAACACGTGCCCGGAGACGGCTTGATCCCGGACGCGGACATGGCCCGGCTTCTCTCCTCGGGCGCCACGGTGGTGCCTACGCTCACCGTGCCTCTGTCGCTGGGCTTCGAGATGCCCGGCGACCCCAGCTGGGGAAAGGGGCGCACCCTGGAGTTCGCCAATAGGCGAAAAGAGGTCCTGCCGGGCCTCCTGGCCGAGTTCTGCGATCCCAAGCTCTTGCCCGCGGCCCGGAAGCTCCTCGCCATGCTCTCGGTTCCCGAAAACTACGTCCGCTACCGGCGCTTCAAGTTCTTCTGCCCGCTCACCATCACGGCCGAGGCCGTCTGGGGCGTGGAAAACCTGTTGGCCCTGCACCGGGCGGGCGTGCCCCTGGGCATGGGCAACGACGGAGGCATCCCCCTCATCTTTCCCGGAGCCCTGGCGCTGGAGATGGCCCTCTGGGAGGAACTGGGCGTCCCGGCGCCGGCGGTGCTCAAGGCGGCCACAGCCGGCGGGGCCCGCGCCGCCGCAATGACGGACCGCATCGGCTCCATCGCGCCGGGCATGATCGCGGATCTGGCGGTGCTCCCCCGCAACCCCCTGGAGTCGGTCAAAAACGCGGGCCGCCCGGCCTTGGTCTTCCAGGAAGGCAGGCTTGTGCACGGCGCCGCCTCCGGCTCCGAGCAGTAGAGGGAAGCAATTTCCCCCGTCTTTTTTTTCTACCCCAGGGGGACCCCCGTATAGTATAATGGTGGTATACCAATACCATCGGTATCCGTCCGCCGGTCCTTCCCGTCCGCCGGGCGGTCCGCGGCTTTCTGTGCCACCTCGCGCCGCCGGCTGCAAGCAATCTCATATGCGCCGCATGCGCCGCCGCCCTTTTCTCCCGCCCTTGCCCGGAGAAGGGGCCGCTGCCGTGCATGGGTTGAAAGAACCACAGAACGCGTCCGCGTTTCTTTCGGTTTTTCCTCGTCCTGCGCCCCGTGGTTCCGGCGAAAGGAATGTCTCCCATGGGCCTTCTTTCCCCGTTCTACAACCTGAAGATCAGAAGCAAGATCCTGATCCCCTTCTGCCTCACGGTCTTCATCGTGTTTGGCGGAGGGTCCTTGTGGATCTATCACAGGGTCCAGTCCGTGGTGCGCGAAAGCCTGGAGCGGGAGCTCCAGACCGCGGGCATGTCGGTCCGGAACATGGTCCGGCAGAGCGCTGCGGCCTCCATCCGGAGCAACCTGCGGGCCGTGGCGGAGAAGAACCTGGAGGTGGTGGACCATTTCCGCAAGGCGGCCCTGGACGGGGAGATGGACGAGGAAACGGCCAAGAAACGGGCCATGGAGGTCCTGTCGGCGCAGAGCATCGGAAAGACCGGGTATATCTACATCATTGACTCCAAGGGCCGGGTGGTCATGCACCCTGACCGGCAGATGCTGGGCCAGGACGTCTCGGACCGCGACTTCGTAAAGGAGCAGATGCTCCGCAAGGAAGGCTACCTGGAGTATAGCTACGCCGCCCCCGGAGAGGAAAAGCCCAGGGACAAGGCCTTGTACATGACATGGTTCGTTCCCTGGGACTGGATCATCTCCGCCAGCTCCTACCGGGACGAGTTCTCGTCGCTTTTAAGCGCCGAGGACTTCCGCAAGAGCATTTTGGGCATGCGCCTGGGGGACTCGGGGTTCGCCTCCGTCTTCGACTCCAAGGGAAACGTCATCGTCCATCCCTTCTTGTCGGGAAACATCCTGGATGTTTCCGATGAGAACGGAAAGCGCTACATCCGGGAGATGATCTCCCGGAAGGAGGGGCGCATCACCTATGCGGCCAAGGGACAGGAGGGAAAAGGGGCCCACGAACGTTACGTGATGTTCACCTACCTGCCCGAGCTGGACTGGATCGTGGCCGCCTCCATTGACAGCAGGGAGTTCTATGCGCCCCTTTCCACGGTCAAAAAGCTTTTCGGGCTCATGGCCGCGGCCATGGCTCTCATCTTCCTCCCGGTGGGCTTCTGGATCGCCTCGCTGGTGAGCCGCCCTCTCCGCGACCTGGCCGCCAACTTCCACGAGTCCGCGACAGGAGGCCGCTCCTTCCGGGCCCGGGTGAAATCCAAGGACGAGGTGGGACGCCTGGGCCAGGCCATCAATCTGTTCATGGACAACCTGGAGCGGCAGACCCGCGAGAGGGAGTCCGCGGAAAAGGCCCTGAAGAACCTGGCCGAGGACCTGGACCTGAAGGTCCGGGAACGCACCGCGGAGCTCTCCCGGGCCAACCGGGAGCTGTTCGAAAGCGAGAAGCGCGTCCGCAGCGTGATGGACTCCTCCCCCAGCGCCATGGTGGTCTATGACGGCGAGGGCAGGGTGAACTATGTGAACCCCGCCTTCGCCCGGGTGTTCGGATGGACCCTGGAGGAGCTCCTGGGCGCGAAGACAGACTACGTGCCCGAGGACTGCTGGGAGGAAACCCGGAGCATGATCGGCAAGGTGCGGTCCGGGGAGGGCTTCCGCGACGTGGAGACCCGGCGCAGGACCAAAGACGGCCGGATGCTCACCGTGCTGATCTCGGCCGAGCCCTTTTGCGACGAGCGGGGGGCGCTCATCGGGAGCGTGGTGGCGCTTTTGGACATCACCGAGCGGAAAAAGGCGGAGATGGAGCTGGCCGCCGCCCGGGACCGGCTGGAGGAGCGCGTGGCGGCCCGCACCGCCGAGCTGGAGACGGCCAACCGGGCGCTGGCCCAGGAGGTCATCGAGCGCAACTCCGCGGAGGCGGCGCTACGGGAGAGCGAACGGCGCTTCCGCCAGATGGCCCAGATGCTGCCGGAGACCGTCTTCGAAGCCGAGCCCGGCGGCCGTTTCACCTTTCTGAACCGCCGCTCCTACGAGGCCTTCGGGTACGACCCGGGCGACCCGGACATGCCTCTCTCCCTTTCGGGGCTCATCGCCCCGGAGGACCGCAAGAGGCTTTCCCACGAGCTGGCCCAGGTGGAGGAAGGCCTGTCCCGGGGCGGGGCGGAGTTCTCGGCTCTCCGCAAGGACGGGACCGTCTTCCCGGTGGTTCTTTATGTGGACGCGTTTTTCCGGGACGGGATGCTTTCCGGGTACCGCGGGCTCATCATTGACATCTCCGAGAGAAAGCAGACGGAGATGGCGCTGGTCGAGGCCCGGGACGAAGCGGACCGGGCGAGCCGCGCAAAAAGCGACTTCCTGGCCAATATGAGCCACGAAATCCGCACGCCGCTAAACGGCATCGTGGGCATGGTGGAGGTCCTTCTCCGCAGCGAGCTTTCCCGTGAGCAGGCCTCCTACGCCCGCATCATCGCCGCGTCCTCCCAGGCTTTGCTGGCCATCATCAACGACATCCTGGATTTCTCCAAGATCGAGGCGGGCAAGCTGGTGTTGAGCTCGGAGCCTTTCGACCTCCACGACCTGGCCGACTCCGCGGCTTCGCTGCTGGCGGCTCAGGCCCAGGAGAAAGGTCTGGAACTCATCCTGCGCTACGAGCCGGCTGCGCCCTCGCGCTTCATGGGCGACCCCGGCCGCATCCGCCAAGTGTTGCTGAACCTGGCGGGAAACGCCATCAAGTTCACGGAAAAGGGCACCGTTTTCATTGACATCTCCTGCGCGGGCCGGGAGGCGAACCAGGCCCGCATGACCGTGAAAGTGAAGGACACCGGGATAGGAATCGGCCCGGAGATGATGGGCCGGCTCTTTTCCAAGTTCACCCAGGCGGACTCTTCCTCCACCCGGCGGCACGGAGGCACGGGCCTGGGGCTGGCCATCAGCCGGGAGCTCACGGAGCGCATGGGCGGCAAGATGGGGGTCTTTTCCCGGCCCGGCGAAGGCTCCACCTTCACCTTCACCCTGACCCTTCCCATGCTGCCCGAGGCCCGGGATTTGGCCTCCCCCGGCAAGCCCTTCTCCGGCATGACCGCCCTGGTGGTGGACGACAACGACGTGAACCGCATGGTGGTGAAGGAACTCCTGGAGCGCTGGGGTATCTCCTGCCGGGAGGCGGACTCGGGGCCGGCGGCCATCTCGTCGCTTCTTGCGAGCGCGGGCGGCGGCGAGCCCTTCGACATGGCCCTCCTGGATTACCAGATGCCCGGCATGGACGGTGTGGAGACGGCCAGACGGATCCGAAGCCAACCCGAGATCCAGAGCACCCGCCTGATGCTTCTTTCCTCGGACGCCCACCGGAGCCTGGAGAAGGAGGCGGAGGAGGTCGGGTTCTTCGCCCGGCTGCTCAAACCGGTCAGCTCTTCGGCTCTTTTGGACGCCCTGGCCAATGCCTTCGGGGAGTCAACCCTCCAGCCCCGGATCACGGAGGCGGTCCCCACACCCCTTACCCATTACGACGCCCGCGTCCTGGTGGCCGAGGACAACCCGGTGAACCAGGCGGTCATGCGGACCATTCTGAACAAGTTCGGGCTCTCGGTTTCCATCGCCCCGGACGGCAAGAAGGCCCTGCACCTCGTTTCCGAGGAGAGCTTCTCCCTGGTTCTCATGGACGTGCAGATGCCGGAGATGGACGGCTACGCGGCCACCATCGCCATCCGGGCCCTCCCGGAGCCCAAGAGAAGGATTCCCATCGTGGCCATGACCGCCAACGCCATGCCCGAGGACCGCGCCAAGTGCCTGGACGTGGGCATGGACGACTACGTAGCCAAACCCGTCACTCTTTCCGCCATCACCGCGGTGCTCGACCGTTTCATAGGCAAGGGGCAGCGGAGGGGGGAGGAAAAGGGGGAGGCGGAGAACAAGGCCGAGGCCTTCGACCCCTCCCGGCTCTCCCAACTCATCGGTGACGACCGGACCATCCTGGAGGAGTTTTTGTCCGTTTTCGTGGAGGATATGCCGCGCCAGATCGGCCTGTTCGAGCGGGCCGTGGAGGAAGGCAACCCGGAGTCGGCCGCCCGCCACGCCCACCGCATCAAGGGATCGGCCGCGGACGCGGGGGGGACCGCCCTGTACCGGACCGCCATGGAGCTGGAAAAGGCCGCCCGGGGCGGAAACCTGGCCGTGTGCCGGAAGGGCGCCGCGCGGCTCCGCACCGAGTACGACCGGCTTGCCTCTGCCCTCATGGACTTCCGGGCCCGCGCCCCCGGAAGTGAAGGATAGGCAGGGCAGCGAGGGGAAAATGCTTCCTTGACAAGGAACCGGGGCTTTTTTATAGCCTGGGTGTCTTTCCCCGGAATACGAGAAGGCTAGTCGCGAGCGAAGAAAGGACGACAATCCGCGCGTCCCGGCCTGCCCCTGCGCCCGCGGGAAAGCGGCACCCGTTCCGGCACGTCTAACGCCACAAGCGCATCAAAAAGGAGTAGCGGATGAGCCACGATCTGGTTTTGGCCAGCCTGAACCTTCACGCGGTGCTCCAGAACCTGGAGGAGCTGTGCGCCCTGGACCCCGATTCCGCGGCCCAGTGCCGGGACTGGAACGTTTCCATCCAGTTCCTGGTCCAGAACGGTCCCAAGGCCCGCGTCGCTTTTTCCGGCGGCAAATGCACGGTCACCCCGGGCTATCCCGCCAAGTCGGACCTGCTGCTTTACTTCGCCACGGCCGGCCACCTGAACAAGATGTTCGCGAACGCCGCCCCGCCCATTCCGCTCAAGGGTTTTTCGAGGCTCTACTTCCTGGCCACCAAGTTCTCCAAGCTCACCAAGCGGCTGGAGTACTTCCTCAAGCCCACGGACGAGCTTCTGAAGAGCCCGGATTACCTGGCCCTGAACACCCGGATGACCATGAACACCGCCGTGTTCGCCGCGGCCCAGATAGCGGCCCTGGACCCGGTGGGAAAGAAGGTGAGCCTTGGGATGGGAAAGGGCACGGTGCTCATGAAGGTGCTGCCCGACGGCCCCGCGGCGCACCTGGTCGTTTCCGAAAGCGGCATCACGGCGCACAAGGGCGATGCGGAAGAGCCCATGGCCCGCATGTTCATGAAGGACCTGGGAGTGGCCAACGCCTTCCTGAACCAGAAGGTGGACGCGTTCTCCGCCATCGCGTCCTCGGACGTCTCCATCAAGGGCCAGATTCCTCTCCTGGACGGCCTTTCCCTGATACTGGACCGCGTCCCCCATTACCTTGCTTAAGCTCCGCCTTTTTCGGGCGGGGTGAGGTTTTGGCCCGATCATCATCGCCGGCCCGGAGCCTTTCCGGTGCCGTGAAAACGGGAGCGCATTCGTGAAAACATACAAGTACAAGGAATCGCAAAAGCTCTTCGCGCGGGCCACCCAGGTGATCCCCTGCGGCATCTACGGGCATTTTTCCCCGGCCCCCCTGGTCCCTCCCGCGGCCTACCCCTTTTTCGCCCGCTCGGCCAAGGGGGCCCGGTTCACGGACGTGGACGGCAACGAGTTCATTGACTACATGTGCGCCTACGGCCCCATGGTCCTGGGCTACAACCACCCCAAGGTGGACGAGGCCGCCCGCCGCCAGGCCGAGGAAGGCAACTGCATGACCGCCCCCGGCCCGGTGATGGTGGAGCTGGCCGAGCTCCTGGTGGAGACCGTCCAGGGCATGAACTGGGCCTTCTTCGCCAAGAACGGCGGAGACGTGACCTCCTACGCCGTGATGGTGGCGCGGGCGGCCACGGGCCGGAAGAAGATCGTGGCCATCAAGGGCGGCTACCACGGCGTGGCACCCTGGACCCAGGGCTACGGCCACCACGGCGTCATCGAGGAGGACGCGGAGCACGTGATCCGAATCCCCTGGAACGACACTGCCGCCTTCGAGCAGGTCCTGGTGCGTTATCCCGGCCAGGTGGCGGGCTTCATCTCCTCGCCCTACCACCATCCCACCTTCGCCGACAACGAGATGCCCGCCGAGGGGTACTGGCAGAAGATCGAAGGGCTCTGCCGGAAGAACGGCGTGGTTCTCATCGTGGACGACATCCGTGCCGGCTTCCGGCTGGATATGCGCGGCTCCCACGCCTACTTCGGCTTCAACCCGGACCTGGTCTGCTTCTGCAAGGCCATCGGGAACGGCTACCCCATCTCGGCGCTCACGGGAACCGAGGCCTTGAAGAACGACGCGGCCAAGGTCTTCTACACGGGGTCCTACTGGTTCTCCGCCGTGCCCATGGCGGCGGCGGTGGCCTGCCTCAAGGAGCTTTCCGCCATAGACGGCCCCAACATGATGCTGAACTACGGCCGCGAGCTCCTGGACGGCCTGGTGCGCATCGCCGAGGGCCACGGCTTCCACCTTCTGGTTTCCGGTGCGCCGTCCATGCCCTACCTCCGCCTCACCGACGACCCGTCCCTCATGCTTCATCAGGACTGGTGCGCCGAGGTTACGAAGCGCGGGGCCCACTTCACCTCGCACCACAACTGGTTCGTCTCCTGCGCCCACGACAAGAAGGACATGCAGAACACCTGGGATATGGCTGACGACGCCTTCAAGGCCATCAAGAAAAAATGACCAGGTAACGCTTCCGACTGCCGAGGAAGCGCCGGAAACAGCCATCCGGAGCGCGTCGAAAAGTTTCGCGGAAAAGGGGAGAGGGAAAAAGTCTTTCTTTTCAAAAGGGGTTTTCCCCTCCCCTGCAACATCCTTTTTTTTAATTTTTTTTGACAGTCCTTAAACAAGGAGGAGACTGTGGCCATCAAGGATGCGGAGATAAAGGGCCTCCAGAAGACGGCCCGCGACCTGCGCAAGGACGTCATTGACGTCACCTACTGGGCGAAGGGGGCCCACATCGGCGGCGGCATGTCGGTGCTGGACATTCTGGTCATCCTGTACCACCGGCACCTGCGGGTGGATCCCAAGAACCCCGGCTGGGCCGACCGCGACCGCGTGGTTCTTTCCAAGGGCCACGCCGGCGTGGCCTATGCCCCGGTGCTGGCGCGCAAAGGCTACTTCGATTTCGAGCTCCTGCGGGATTTCAACAAGTTCAAGTCCCCCTTCGGCATGCACCTGGACGGCCGCAAGGTAAAGGGCGTGGACGTCTCCACCGGCTCTTTGGGCCACGGCCTTCCCCTGTCCGTGGGCCTGGCCCTGGGCGCCCGGGTCCAGAAGAAGGACTGGCTCACCTACTGCATCCTGGGCGACGGCGAGTGCAACGAAGGCTCGGTCTGGGAAGCCGCCATGTCCGCCTCCCACTTCAAGCTCACCAACCTCATCACCATCGTGGACCGGAACCGGCTCATGATTGACGGCCCCACCGAGGAGGTCATGGGCCTGGAGCCCTTCCCCGACAAGTGGAAGGCCTTCGGCTTCCGGGTTTTGGAGATTGACGGCCACGACTACGCCGCCCTGGACGCGGCCATCGAGACCGCCAAGGCCGGCGGCAACGCACCCACGGTCATCATCGCCAACACCATAAAGGGCAAGGGCGTGGACTTCATGGAGAACCAGGTGAAGTGGCATTACGGCGGCCTGGACTCCGGCCTGTGGGAAAAGGCCAAGGCTTCGGTGGACAAAATGTACGAGGGCAAATAGCGGCAGGGAGAAAAACGCGGTCTGCGGCGGCGCGCGTCGCAGCAAAAGAAGATCGCGTACAACCGCGTACGCTCCCTTCTTTCCCTGCTCGCGCGCCTTGCATCCCATCGCTTTTCACCAGGCTGTAAAAAGGTAAAGATAGGGAGGATATCATGGCCGAGGGATTGACCTGGACGGTGTACGATGCGGACACCATGACCCAGGCGGAAATTTACGGCCAGGTCCTGTGCGACCTGGGCGCCATGCACCCGGAGATCGTGGGCCTTTCGGCCGACCTTGCCAAGAGCACCAAGATCGGCAAGTTCGGCGACAAGTTCCCGGAGCGCTTCTTCAACGTGGGCGTGGCCGAGCAGAACCTCTTCGGGGTGGCGGCGGGGCTGGCCGCCTCGGGGCTCGCGCCCTTCGTATCCACCATGGCTGCCTTCGCCTCCATGCGGGCCGCCGAGCAGGTGCGGACCGACATCTGCTACCAGAACCTGAACGTGAAAATTATCGCGACCCACGCGGGCGCTTCCTTCGGGCAGGCGGGCACCACCCACCACTGCACCGAGGACCTGGCCATCATGCGCTCGTTTGCCAACATGGCGGTCATCGTGCCGGCGGACGGCATCGAGACGGCCAACGCGGTGCGGGCCTGCATCAACTGGGACGGTCCGGTCTACATGCGCATCGGCCGCGGCTTCGAGCCCCGGTTCTATGACAAGGAGGACTACGGCTTCTCCATCGGGCGGGCCGTCACCCTAAAGGAAGGCGCGGACATAACCCTCATCTGCTGCGGCGTGGCGGTGCGGGCCTGCTCCGAGGCCGCCGAAATCCTGAAGGACGAGGGATTGTCGGTGCGCGTTCTGAACATGCACACCATCAAGCCCCTGGACGAGGAGGCCGTGCGCGCCGCCATCGTGGACACTCGGCGCATCATCACCTTCGAGGAGCACAACGTGCTGGGGGGCCTGGGCAGCGCGGTGGCCGACGTCATCGCGGCCTCCGGCAAGGGCTGCGCCTTTGTGAAGGCCGGTGTGCCCGACTGCTTCTGCGAGGTGGGTTACCCCGAGGACCTCTACACCCATTACGGCCTGGACGTGGATGGCGTGGTAGCCAAGGTCCGCGAGGTCATGAAGATGGAGTTCGAAGAGGACGAGGACTGGGAGGACGAGGTTTAGCTCGGGCAGGAGGCTGATGGGAGTTTGGCGGCTCTCCGGCGCCGTTCGCGCCGACGAACAAGGCTGAGCGAGGCTGCCGATTTCGACGGGCTCCCTCCGGACAGGGGACGGCGGCAAGGCGCAGGCCGCTCTCCGGCCATAATCCGCATACGAGGAAATCAAATGGCGAGTCAACGCGACATGCTCGCGGCCCGGATCTTCCTGCGGGCCGTTTTGCCGGTCATCAAGGTGATTCTGACGGACGATCCCAAGGCGGCCAAGCGCTTTGCCAACGTGAGCGCCAAGGTGCAGTTCGTGGCCAAGGACCCGGAAGAGCCCGTGGGCGCATGCCTGGTCTTCGACAAGGGCGAGTTCTCGGTGGTCCAGGGCGTCTGCGAGAAACCGGACCTCACCTTCTCCTTCCGCACGGTGGCCCGCATGAACGCGATGTTCGCGGGAAAACCGGCGGTTCCCTTTATCCGGGGGCTCCACAAGGTGGGGTTGCTCATCAAGGTCTTCTCCCTCCTCATGGGGCTCATGGTCCTCATGCCCAACGCCCGGCCCACGGACCCGGCCAAGCGCAGGCTCAAGGTGAAGATGACCTTCTACATGATCACCACGGCGCTTTCCCAGTACAACAAGGGAGGCGACCCGGAGATGGTGAAGTGGGCCAGCCGGCAGCCGGAGCGCATCTACCAGATCACGGTGGATGAAGGCATTGCGGCCTACTTGCGGGTGAAGGCGGGTAAGACCAAGGCGGGCCGCGGGGTGTATGCCCGGCGCCGGCCCTTCGTGCACATGAAGTTCAACGGGGTGGACGGGGCCATGCCGGTGGTGCTGAACGACGTGGACATGGTCACGGCGGTGCGGAAAGGCTACCTGGTGGTGGAGGGCTCGCCCGAGTACGGGGCCAACATCGGCGACTTCATGGTGCGCATCCAGGAACTCATCACCTAGCATAGGCAAAGAGCCGAGGTGCGGGAAGGCCTTGCGTCCTGCGCTTCGCGAAACCGGCTGTGGACACACAGTGAAATGCGGCCCTGCGGGAAAGGGTGTTGCATCCCGGGCCGGTTGGTGCTATCCAGCACATCTTTGTCCGAGCCCCCGTAGCTCAGTGGATAGAGCAATGGATTCCTAATCCATGTGCCGCAAGTTCGATTCTTGCCGGGGGCACCAGAAAATCAGGAAGTTAGCGAAGGGGGCGGGCCGCAAGGTTTCGCCCCCTTCGCGTTTTGTCCCCATCCTGTCTGTCTTTTGCCGGGAGATTTGGGACTGGCGGGATCAGTCGGGATTTGCCGGGAAACGGCGGGAAAAGCCCGGAAAAGCAAACGGTTCGGGGAAGGCCCGGGCCTTTTTCTAGAAAAATCTTTGACGGAAGATTTGGGATCGGTTTCGAAAAAGTGGCGGGAGATTTGGGACCAGGTAGAATATGGATTATCGGAATCAATGGCAGTATTGCATTTCGGGCAGATGAGATTTGCCACCTATGCCTCCCCCACAGGGTTCGGCAGCGCGAGCTCACGGGCATACCCAAATAACCTGGCCGAGAACGCGGAGCTCGCCCGTGACTTCTTAAGCGTCGTAATAGGCCTTGTTGTCGGAAATCATCTTGGTGGTGGGGCCTTTAAATTCCATCCTTTTAACAGCGATTAAATCGCCCATGCCGATAGCATAAATGCGGTAGTAATGTATAGTGATTCCATAAAAGTCAACAATAACGGTATCCCCCTCCTCAAGCGTCGGGCTCATGGAGTCCCCGCGCACCTGCATCATCGCCGCCTGGTTTTTAGCGATGCCAATCCTTGAAAGCCATTGCCTCCTGAAGGCGTAGTGCTCCGAGAATCCTTCCGAGATCACGACCTGACCGCCCCCGGCGGAGAGTTCCGCCCTGGCCCTAGAGATCTCTGCGAAGTCATCTTGCGCCGTCTTTAGTCATGCCCTTTTCTTTTCCACTGCAAATCATTCATGCAGCATGCGTGAATCATTAGGACGATTTTTACCATTGGTTTGCCCGATTGCTTCGGAAAGGGTCCACCTGTCCGCAGCCATCGTTCTTATGTTCGGCTATGACATGCCGAAGTCTCCAGGGGCCATTTCATAGGCCGGGGAGCGGGCGCCCGGCGGCGCGGCAAGGGGCTCGTTAGAGGGAGCGGCCTCCAGGCTTGCGCCCATGGCCGGGCCTTCCCGGACGAACACCGGCCTTCCCTCCTTCCAGACCGCCAGGGGGTTCCGGCAGGCGGAAACGTTCCACAGAGGGTTCTCGTCCAGCACTACGAAGTCCGCGTACTTTCCCGCCGACAGCTCTCCCGCGCGGTCCTCCATGCCCATGATCACGGCGTTTTGCCAGGTGGCGCTCTCCAGGGCCTCCCGATGGGTGAAGCCCGCCCGCACCAGAGCCTCCAGCTCCCGGTAGAGGGCGCCGAAGTAGCTGAGCGGCATCCCGGCGTCCATGCCGCAGCCCATGGCCACGCCGGAGTCCTTGAGCTTTTTTAGGTTGGGCAGGCCCACCAGGAGCGCCCGGAAGAAAAGCTCCGGATCGGGCAGGAAGTTGTTCTTCCTGGGGAGCTTTTCCCAGGCTATGGTGCGGTAGGCCTTCAGGCGCTTCACGTTGCCGGCGTGGATGGCCGGATCGCAGTGCTCCCTGGGCACGTTCTCCAGGTACTCTCGCCGGATGGCCAGCTCCCGCTCCACGAACTCGTTCCGGAAGCGCTGGGGCAGAAGCTCGTAGGCCTCCTCCATCAGGTAGGTGTTGCCCAGGCTGGCAGTGGGGACCACCGCGATGCCCCTCTGCCGGACGGAGCGGACGTCGGCGTCGGTCAGGGGCTCGTCGGAGACCACGTGCTCCAAGGTGTGGAGGGGATAGGAAAGAAGCCGCCTCATGCCCCGGCGCGTCATGCAGTGGCAGGCAACGCCCAGCCCTGCCCGGTCGGCGTAATCAAAAATGCGCGCGAGGTGACGGTCGGTGTATGCCGGGATGATCCCGTTGCCGCAAAAGATGGACTTTTCGTCAATGGTGATCTTGATGAAGGAGGCCTGGCGCGTGTTTCGGCAAAGGATATCCTCCAGGTTGCCGGAGCCGGCGAAGTCGGTCTTGAACCTGCCCATCACCAGGCTGGCGGGGCCGGCGAAGATGTTGATGGCCCGGTCCGGAACGTCGGGATGGCCGCCGGCTACGTTCAGCATGGAGTTGCAGTGGCGCACCCGGGGCCCGGCCAGGCTTCCCGCCTTCATCTCCTCCAGAAGGGCCTGCATGATGAGGGGAAAGGAGCCCGTGTCCCGGATGGCGGTCACCCCGGAGCGCAGGCAGCGGCGCATGTTATCCCGTATCTGCCGGTAGTGGCGCAGGGCATCCGCCGGCGTGGAGCGGATGCCGAAGGTGGCGGGCATGGTGACATGGCAGTGGGCGTCTATAAGCCCGGGCATCAGGAACTTTCCCCCCAGGTGCAGCTCCCGGCAGGGAATGCCGGAAGGCTCGGCGCAGCTTTCCACGCGGCGGACGAGTCCGTCCTGGATCACCACGGAGGCGTTTCTCCGCACCACGCCCCGGCGCACGTCCACCACGTGGCAGCCGGAGAGGCGCAGGGTATGGGCGGGGTCTGGGCAGTCCGTGACTGCGGGAAGCGTCCGGTGGCGGGAGGACCCGTCCGCTGCCGCGGCCATGAAGGCGGAAAAGGCCCTGCGGAAACCCTTGGCAACGCCTGGGAAGGCCATGTGCTCTCCTTGGTTTGGGGCTTTATTGGTGCCTGTCGAATGAAAAATACAGCCTTGCGCACATTTGTATTTACATCTGGACAAACACCTATACCGTGCCTTTCGCGCTGTCAAGGAAAATACAAAGGGGGCTTTGTCCATGAATGGGAGGAGGAGAAAGAAGCGCGGGCAAGGGGGGGAACGGCCGTCATGACTCCTGGCGCAGGGCGCTGGCCGGGAAGCATGGTCACGCCAGGCAATGGCGGAGATCCGCCAAAGCGGTTGTGGTCATCGGACTAAGGGAGGGCCGGCGCGCCTGCCAGCCGGTTCACCAGGATGGGCATGCGCCCGGAGTTCACCTATTCGTCCACCTGGACCACGGTGACGGGCAAGCCCTGCCCGGAGGTGGTGAGCCGCTCCCGGACCAGGCGGTTGGTCTTCTCCGCCTTGCGGATCTTCTCCCGGGTGGTGGTGATGGCCTGGTCGTCCTTCATCCACGGGGAGAGCTTGTCGCCGTGATGGGGGGAATGCGAGGGGTAGAAGAGCAGCTTTCTTTCAATCGAAGCGCAGCCGAAGGTCAGGAAGAAGACGATAAGCGCCAGGAGCACGATTACGTTGATGATTTTTTCTTTCATGGCAGGGTCAGTTCGCGCCAGCCGCGTAGTTCTTATTTAGATAAGCATATGTGGCAGCTTTCGATAAATTTCACGAGAAATGGCAAAATACAATATGTTGGGGCGGTGGCTCTCTTCAACACCGGGAGGCATTTCGGCAAGTTTACATTCGTTCAATGTTCATTTTAAAAGCCATTTTTTTTCTATCTTTGTCGAATTGGCAGGCATACTGAACAACATCCCATCAACACCAATGGTAATAGGCCCATCATAGTATTTTCCGGAATCGCCCAGAAAAGCGGCGTTAAAAAAGGCCATCGGAGTCGGGGGAATGATGTGGTGGAGTACCAGATGCCTGACGTTTGCATCACGGGCGATTCTTGCTGCCTCTTCCGGGAACGTGTGATAGGTCAGTATATCCTTAGCGACTTGCGCAACGACTTTATTTCTTCTCGCGACGGCTGGCCCACTGATTACTTGGAGCATTTCCGGTTGCATCGCTTCATGCAGCAGAAGGTCGACCCCTTCAGCTTGATGCCGCAGCGATTCACACGGCAGGGTATCTCCGCTGACAACAACTGAGCGGCCTTTATAATCGAAACGGTACCCGAAAGCCGGTTTTACCGGGCGATGATCCACCAGAAAGGCCGTCACCTTCAGATCTCCGTTTTGAAAAACCACCGTGCCATTGGTTTCATCAATCACCTCGATTGTCTGGGGTATGCCCCCCGCGCCTTTCGGGTCTGCGACTGTCGGCCCATGATGCGCATACCGGAAACCCGCATCCAGAGAATAAGCCAGGTTGAATCCGTGGACCACGCTATCGACACCTTCGGGTCCAGTTATTTTCAAGGGTTCTTTTCTTGCGCCTCCAGTCCAGGCCTTGAGCATCAGTTCACCCAGCCCACCTATATGATCGGAGTGTAAGTGCGTCAACAGGACGGCCTGGATATTGTCCAGCGGCACCCGCATCAGTTCCAGATTGAGTGTGCTTCCTGGGCCTGAATCGATAATAAACATTTGATTACCGGCTATCACGAATGTGCATATACCTTTTCGTTTTATATCCGGTAAGGGTGACCCTGTGCCTGCCAGGCCGACATGAAGTCCATCCGGCAATTCTCCAATTATATTCTGGGATATGAACCGGCTGGCGATCCCGTTCCACAACCGCATTCCGATCTGTCGACGAGCCGTGAATGCGCCAGCAACCATGACAATTATAATTCCAACCACCACCAGGAATCGGGTGCTGTAAAGCAATTTCAACGCCGGTGGACTGCTCTGTGAATCTGATTTTAGTGAATAGGAAATTAGCGAGAGGGTAAGAACGGCCAAAAACACCAATTCAGACACTATCGCGCCGGCCATCACATTAGGCAGATCGTCGACGACGAAGCCGGTCAATCTGCCCAGTATCACAAACGTCAGGAAAACAATGGGAACCAGCAACAGCCATCGGTGCATTGAAAATACGCCCAGAAGGCAGAAAAAGCTCATGCCTAAGAACAAGGCGCCGAAATCACCCCTGAGGGAGTTGATACCGACAGCGCGGGCGGTTTCTGCGAAGAATTGCGTAGTGGCAACAATTTCTGGCCAAATTAGAAAGCTCAGCCCCATCATGAGAAATATGAAGCCGATGATCCCGGACAAGACTCGCAACAATGATTGGACCCGGTCATTTCCGAGGATGTTTTTCATCTTCGAGTCCCTCCCGCTACCTTCATCATCAGGTTGGCCACCTCGGGTCCGGCATTCTGGTTTTGCCCGGAGACAATGCTACCGTCGACGACCACGTGGTCGGCAAACATGTCACGAAAGGCAGTGGCGCTTTCGAATTTGGCCCCGGCCGCACTGAGTTCGCGTTCAGGATGCTGGGGCGTAATGGTGATGCCGAGTTCCTTGACCTGCTTATCCGTGACGGCCGTGATTCGTCGCCCCTGGACAAGCGGCTGGCCGTTCTCGTCATGGGCCTGCAGCAATCCGAGCAGACCATGACACACGCCCCCAATTACTTTGCCTGCGGCGTATGCCTCGCTTATCTTTTGGCCCAGCACCTTTGAATAACCGAGATCATAAGCCGCACCCCAACCGCCGGCCATATAGATGAGGTCGTATTGGGTGAAGTCGATGTCGTCAATCCGCAATGAGCTTTTTACCTTGTCCTGCAATACCGTGTCCGACAGAAAGCGATCGTCATATTCACTTTTAATCATCCAGCGAAAAGAGTTGGGATCAATGGGGATTTCCCCCCCTTTCATGCTGGCCACATCCACCGACATTCGGCCGTCCTGGAATTCATAGAAAGGGGCGGTCAGCTCCGAACCGAATACTCCTGTTTCATCCCTGTCATCTCCCAGCCTGTCATGGCTGGTGGTGATAATCAGCGCCTTTCCCTCGGGCAACAGGTATCTTTGCCCCAAGTATTCAGGGTGCAGGCCCATGTTTTGCAAAACAGACGGCAGTCCAAACCTGACCGCGAAACCGACGGCAATAAGGCCCATCAAAATGATTAGAATTCGTTTCATTTTCATTAAATAGCTCCAAGGATCTTATTGGATTCGGAAGGGCTTTTATATTTTCACGCGCATGCCACGGTTCTAAAACGAACCGCGCCGCCGTATCTCCTTTTTCTTTTCTTCTCTTAACTCTTTGAATTTATTTATTTGCTCCGGCGTGAGAAACTCAGCGTATTTTGGAATTATTTCCTTGTCCAGCTCCTCCATGGCCCTTTTTATCTTGCGGTACCCGAAAAATCCCTCCGAAACGTATTTATCGAAGACCGCCCTGCGCTTCTCTGATTCCTCGGCCAGAAGCGGTGCCATTTTTTCCTTTTGCTCCGTCGTAAGGTGTAACTGTTTTTCCAGCTCTGATAGTCTTTTTTCCGGGTCCACCACCGGTGATGCGGAAGGTTGTGCCAAGGCGGGATAGGGAGCCGTGAAAAGAATAATTACGATCGCAAAAAAAAACGACAAGATGATGCGATATTGATATTATTCAAACGTGTTAAAATGGTCACTCTTTGCTGCCTCATTTCGTTCCATGTTCTGATATAAAAGGCTATAATCGTTTCATTCAACTAATCATCCAATTAATCTGCAAGAATAAATACAATCGTAATGTTAATCAAATCAAATGCCAAGCAATATGCAAATCTGCTTTTCAATCAATATACGGCTTTCATCAATACTCATGCCATAATCATTCCGCAATACAGACCAAACATTCCATGAGCAATTGAGGAGTAGCAGCCTTTGAATGCTTTCCTTCTCAGGATGATGGTGAAGATAGGGGGCAAACAAATCATGGATGAATTGCTGCTCGAACTGGCGAGCATCTTTCAGACGATCCTGGATAAGACTGCTGCCGCTCTTTTTCTCTTCCACAAGCGTTCTCAGCGGCATGACGTACTCATTGATCTGAATTCTCAGGTCTATCCACCGGCGGACTGTCTCCTCAAGCGGACGTTCGGGGTCAGTAACGGGCAAGGAGAAGCCACTCCGCACCCGTTGAAGCATTAGGTTGTGCATTTCAGAGTAGAGTTCGGCTTTATTGTTGAAAAACCTAAAGACTGATCGCCTCGAGACGCCTGACCGCTCGGCCATCTCTTCGATACTGGGGACTTTGCCGGTCTCCAATATCAGATCAAGTATGGCCTCAGTCGTCATGAGTTTGTTTGTGATCTTCCTTTTTCGCCTGCCATCTATGATCGGTGTTTTTTTCATGAGTATAGGATTGCCGATACCATTTATTGTTGTCAAGAATATTTTGACACAATGGTGCCAAAATATTTTTAATTAAATAAAATCAATTACTTATCGCCATTCATTATTAGTAGCGCATAGTTTAGAATAGTTTTGTAACAGTAATAAATGATGTTTTACATGTACTGTTGAATGTCGCAGGCCGTATGGAATCCCATGGGAAGTGAGGAAAGATACATCAACGGAGAAACTCTGCAAAAAGACAGTAAGAATTCCTATGTACTCCTTTTGGAGCGTTAGAGTGAATAGAAAGGGTGAAGTGGAGACATTATTTTTTTTGAGAGTAAAAAGTTGTTGCGCACTGACCCTACACATTGCGGTCTTCCAACCCGGCCAATTGCATTGAGATTATGCCACTTTCCTCTTTGCACCTGCCCCAAGTCAGATTTCGGTTCGTGTCCTGAACAGTTACCATTTCCTGAAGGACGGTGCATTAAGGAGACCCGTGCATCCGGTCTCAATCTCTGAAGATGGGGCCAGGGAAGGCAGGGCGAAACGCTTTTGTTTAGAGGGTGCTTTTTAGCGGAGGCGGTTGGAGATGGCTCGATTCCAGCGCAGGCCAGCCCAATAGCAGCCTGTTGACAGGAGCCCCGGGGCTCGGTTAGCATACTTATCCTTTTCTCCCGTATATGGCATCGGACATAAGAGCGGGACCGCACGCGGCCGTGCGGCTTCCGTCTTCCCAACGGGCCGGGATGCAGCCGGCTTTTTCATACAAGGAGCCCAAAAATGAAGAAGGCGCTTTTGGCGTGTGTCATAGCCCTCCTCCTGTCCGGCACGGCTATGGCCGACAGTTCGGTCACCATCACCTTCCACCTGGAAAACGACTACATCCGGACCAGGTTCGCCGCCTGCAAAGTCGTGTTCTACGTACACACCGTGGACCAGGCCAATGTTGACGGCCCGATGATGGACTTCCAGGTGGCGACAATTGACGTGCCTGCCGGGGCCCAGGACCAGACGGTTACGTTCAACCTGCCCCAGTACAACTGTATCCACAAGATTTCGTACGTCAGCGTCCCCAACATGGGAGGCGCGCCGGCAACCATCGGTTGCTGCCAAAGTGGAACCCACACTTTCTCCCTATCGCAACAGTCGGGGCTTTCTCCGGTTGTCAGAAAGTGGGACGGCTACGTCATACAGTAGATCCCGCGGGCCCGGCGGCACGGGGACGGTCACCCCGACGGTCTTTTTTGCGCCTTCCCGCAACGAAGGCCTTCTGGTAAGTGATGCCGCTTCTCCAGTACCATTTTAAATGCAGCGGCATGGGGCCTGCCGGGCGTAAAAAGCCCCTGCACAAGAAGAGCTCTGTCAGCGCGAGCCGGCAGGGCTCTTCTTGTCCGTATCCGGTAGGAAATCCCTTGCGGTCACAACCGAATATTCCTGTGATGAGTTTCATTGACAGGCAGCGCCAAACGAACTACCAATCCCCAATTCCATGCTGGGAATTGATGGGGTTTTGCCGCACGGAAACGGTTTTGTGCGCTCCGGCCCGGGCAGGACGGCGCTTTTCGATGAGTGGATTGGAAAAAGCCCGGAAAGGCCGCAGGCCGCTTTCACGACAGGCCGCCGCCTCGGTCCATTTGCCTTTCAGAAAGGAACCAACATGAAAAGAAAAGGTTTGCTGCTGGCAGGGGTGCTCGTCTTACTACTGTCGGGTACCGCCTGGGCCGGATCTATCACCATCACCTTCGACCTGGCCCATGACGTCGTCTATCAGTTCTACGCCTCTTCGACCATCAACTTTTCCTATGGAACGACGGCGTTCTATACGCCGGGCCCGGGAGGGATGGAGCCGGGACCGCAGTTCGAGCAGGATCACGGTGTCATTGCCACCCTAAACGTCCCGGCCCTGGGCTTTCCCCCCAGCAACCAGACCTATGTGCAGCCCGTGACGGCCACCATCCAAGTGCCGGAGGGCCGCTGCCTGCATTATGTAAAGTTCTCCGTGTCCGACGGGAGGGGAGGGGCTTACACCATGATCGGCTGCGTCACCGGCGGCAGCCACACCTTTACCTTGACAAAACCGCAAGTCATGAGCCCGGTCGTAGGCGTGTGGCAGTAGCCTGCCCCATCTTTCCAGGGTCCGTCCCCCCGGATTCCGCATAAGCGGCAGAAAGACAAGCGGCCCGGCGGGCACCCGGAGAAAAATCCGTTCCGCGCGCCTTCCGGGCCGCTTTTTCATCGGGTCTCCCCCCCGGCCACGCTGCCCATCGAGCATTTAGAGCTTCAGCGCCTCTATGGGGTTGAGATCCGCGGCCTGGCGGGCCGGGTAGTAGCCGAAGAAGACTCCCGCGGCAAAGGAGACGCCCACCCCGAGGACCAGGGCGGGAAGCGAGACGAGGAACTGCCAGCCGTTCACGCGCGCCGCGATATACGACGCCAGGACGCCCAGGCCGATGCCCAGGACGCCGCCCAGGATGCACAGCGTGAGCGACTCGATGAGGAACTGCCAGCGGATGTCCGCCTTGCGCGCCCCCAGGGCGCGGCGGATGCCGATCTCGGCCTTGCGTTCCGACACCGAGACCAGCATGACGTTCATCACGCCGATGCCGCCGACCACCAAGGATATCCCGCCGATGACGCCCAAGAGCAGCGTAAGCATGCCGAGCTGCTTCTGCATCTGATTGACCAGCTCTTCGGCGCTGGCCACCCGCGCGCCGGCGCCCGCCTTGAACACCTGGAAGTACTGCCGGATGCGCTCGGCGGTCTCCTGCCACGGCGCCCCGCCCGCGAGCTTCACCAGGACGGAGTCCACTCCGGGCGAGCCGGCCATGCGCAGGCAGAGAGCCAGCGGGATGAGGATGCCGTCGTTTATCTCGTAGGGCCGCAGCCCGCCCATGGGCGCTTCCGCCAGGGTCCCGATGACGGTGAACTCCTTGCCGTTGAAGCGGATCTTCTCCCCGATGGGGTCGCGCACCCCGGCCTCCGCCATCTTGTCCGCCACACGCTCGCCCAGCACGCAGTACCAGCTCCCGGCGTCCAGGTCGTGGATGAAGCGTCCCCGGACCACTATTAGCTTGTTGATGGCCCGGAAGCCTCCCGTCACGCCCAGGGCCGGCGCGCCGGCGCTCCGGCCCTCGAACTCCAGGTCCCCGTGGATGGTCTTGTAGGGCGCCGCCGCTTCCACATCGGGGCAGTAATCCGCCATGCCCCAGACGTCCTCCACCCGGAAGGGCTCTTGCGCCGGAGAGCCGGCGTAGACGGCCTCGGGAGCCACCGTCAGGATGTCGGTGCCCATGTCGCGGAACTGGCGCAGGACCTGGTCCTGCACGATGGCCCCGATGGACACCATGGCGATGACCGAGCCGATGCCGATGACGATGCCCAGCAGGGCCAGGAGGGTCCTCTGCTTGGCGGAGGCCAGGCTGCGCACGGCTTCGGAGAGGTTGGCCCGGAGGATCACCGCGCCTCGCTTTCCCGGACGAGGCCGTCCTTCATGCGGACGACCCGGCCGCACTCGCGGGCCAGGTGGGGATCGTGGGTGATCATGAGGATGGCGAGGCCGTCCTTTTTGTTCAGCTCGTGGAAAAGCTCCATGATCTCCCGGGAGGTGTCGCTGTCCAGCGCGCCCGTGGGCTCGTCCGCCAGCACCAGGGAGGGCTCCTGGGCCAGGGCCCGGGCGATGGCCACCCGCTGCTGCTGGCCGCCGGAAAGCTCCCGGGGCTTGTGGTGGAGCCTCTCCCCCATGCCCACCCGGTCCAGCATCCGCCGGGCGATGTCCCGCCTCCTCTTCTCCGGCACCCCGCGGTAGACGAGGGGCAGGCAGGCGTTCTCCCAGGCCGTGAGCGCCGGCAGCAGGCAGAAGGACTGGAACACGAAGCCGATCTTGCGGTTGCGGATGGCCGAAAGCTCGTCGTCGGTCAAACGGGAGATGTCCCGGCCCTCGAACTCGTAGCTGCCACCGGTGGGGGAGTCCAGCAGGCCCACGATGTTCATCAGGGTGGACTTGCCGCAGCCGGACGGCCCGGTGACGGCCACGAACTCGCCGGGCTCCATGCGGAAGCCGATACCCTTGAGCACCTCCAAACGGACGGGGCCCAGGGGAAAGGACTTGCGGATGTCCCGGAGAAGGATCATGTCGGTTGGCGGCGCGGTTTCGTTCACGGAGCCTCAGTACAGGACCACGCGGTCCCCTTTCCCTATCCCGGAGAGGATCTCCACCGAGTCGGAGGTGGTGGCCCCGGTCCGGACCATAACCTCGGCTGCGGCGCCCGTCTTCGGGTCCACGCGGCGCACGTAGCGGCTGCCGCGGAACACCCGGATGGCCGTGAAGGGCAGGAGCAGGGCCTCGGGTTTCTCAGCAATGGTGACGGCCACGTTGGCCGACATGCCCAGCCGCACCTGCGCCTGCTCGGCCGCGTCCAGCCGGGGCACCCGGGCCGTCACGTCGAAGGCCGCTCCCCGCCCCCCCCCGGAGGCCTGCGACTTGCTGGCCTGGGGCGCGATCTCGGCCAGGGTCCCCTCCAGTGCCAGGCCCGGGAAGCCGTCCCCGGTGACGACCGCCTTCTGGCCGAGGCGCACCTGGGCCAGGTCCGCTTCATCCAGGCTGGCCTTCACGGTGATGCCGTCCATGTTGCCGATGGCCAGCAGGATGGCGTTCCGGGCCACCTTCTCCCCGTTTTCCAGGGGCTTGGCGGCCTCGTCGTTCTCCGCCGCCGGGAGCAAAACCACCCCGGCCGCGGGGGCGCGCACCGTCCCGCGGGAAAGCTGCGCCTCCAGCTCCTCCAGCTTGGCTTGGGCGTTCGCCAGGTTCAGGCCCGCGATGTCCGCCTGCACCTTTCCGCCCTTCTTCAGGGTGGCGGCCAGGGCCTCCTCCGCGGTCTTCTCCTCCATCAGGCTGTTCCGGTACTGCTCGTCCAGCGAGTCGTACTCCTGCCGGGAGATGATGCCCTTGCCCATCAGGAGGTCGGCGTCGGCCAGCTTGGCCTTGGCGTTCTCGACGGAGCTCTTCGCCTTGATGAGGGCCCGTTTGGCCTGGGCCACCTCGTGGGAGGAGTCCCAGCCCTTCACCGTCTCGAACTCCTGGAGCTTGGCCATGTAGTCGGCCCGGGCGTCCCGGTAGGCCACCAGCAGGTCGGCGGTGCCGAGCTTCAGCAGCACGTCCCCCTCGTTCACATACTGGCCGTAAGAAAAATTCTTTTCGACCACCGTAGTGTCGAAGGGGCAGACGATGTTGATGATGCGGAGCGGCTGGACCACGCCGGCCAGCGTAACCTTCGAGGTGATGGGCCCGGTCCGGACCTCGACTATCTTTTCCGCCGGAATCCCTTCCGCGCTTGCGGAAGGCGCGGAAGCGGCGGGGCCGCCGGATGCCCGGTGCCCGGCCTTCCGGTAGCCGAACCATGCCCCCAGGGCCAGGAGGAGGACGATGGAGGCGATCAGGATGATCCGGCCGATGCGCTTGCCCGTCAGCGAACGGTTGAGGTCGCGGTTGGAAGTCTCCAGGTCCAAAAAGGCATTGCGGAGCTTCTGGTGGAGCCGGTTCTCTTCCTCCCGCAGCCGCATGATCTCGGAAATGTCGGAAAACACGACGATGATGCCGTTCGAGGATCTCTCCCGGCTCTGGTCCTGGAGATAGGTGGCCTTGACGGCCAGGTGGAACTTCGTCCCGTCGGAGCGGGTGAAGGGAACAATCTGGTTGTGGACCACGTCCTTCTGCTCCACGGCGTCCAGGACCACCTGGACGAAGTCGTCGTTCTCCGCCATGTCCATCATGAAGACCATGCCGAAGGGCTTGCCCACGACATCATCGGCGCAGAGTCCTGTGATGCGGGAGGCTGCCGCGTTGAACATGGCGATGCGGCCGGACATGTCCAGGGCCATCACGCCGTCGTCCATGTACACCAAGATGTCCTGGTAGTATTTCGATTGATCGTCCATGGGCAGGTTTTGGCTCAGCCTTCGGTTCGGGGTCGGGGGATTGCGCCCGTTTCGTCTACTTACTGTCCAGCAGTTCCCGGGCGATGCTCTCCATCTTTCCGCGCTCGTCGTCGAAGTCTATGTTCCAGGTGTCCAGCGCGGTTCCGATGAGGTCGTCCAGCGCCGACAGGGAGTTCAAGTAGCCGATCTTCGCGCTCAGCTCGCTGTTCTGCGCGCTCACCAAATCGTTCTGGTACTGCACCACGGTAAAGTTCGCCGAGCGGCCCAGCTTGAGCTTCACCATCTCGTTTTGGAGCTTCTTCTCCGCCAGCATCCGGCTCTTCTCCGCCAGGCCCATCTGGACGAGCTGCGAGTTCACGTTCCGCACCGCGTCACCCACCTGGATGGCCAGATCGTCCTTCGACTTGGCCAGGGCCAGCTTCGACTTCTCGAGATCGCTCTTCGCCTGCAGTAGCTGCTGCCGGATGCCCAGCCTCTCGGTCCCGAACAGGGGGATGTGGAGCGCCAGGCCGATGTCGTAGCTCTCGGAGCCCGGCTCGTAGAGGAGGGTGCCCTGGCTGTTGGTGTTGCCGTAAACAGCCGTAAGGGACAGGTCCCAGAGCTGCTCGTTTTCCGCCACGGCCAGGGCCACGTCCAGGGACTCGACGTTCAGGATTCCCTGCAGGTAGGCGGGCCGGCTTTCGTAGGCCGTTTCCAGGCACCGCGCGTAATCAGGCTCTATGCTCGCGGGCTCGGGCAGGTCCTCCAGGGTGAAGCGTGAACCCGGGTCCATGTCCATCACCTGGATGAGCGACTGCCTCGCCTGGTCCAGGGCGTTCAGCTCCTGCTGGCGGGAAAACTCCTGACGGGCCAGGCTGGCCTCCGTCTCGATGATGTCGGTCTCGGCCATGCGGCCCGTGGCGATGAGCAGCCGGTTGATCGCGAGCTGCTCCCGGGTGCTCTTCAAGGAGGCCTCGGAGATCTTCACGCGTTCGGCGGCCGAGATGAGGCCCCGGTAGGCGGTGATGACCTGGAGGACCTTCTCCATCAGGGTGGTTTTGAGGCTTAGAATGTTCTGCCTCTCCCGGATGCGGGCCTGCCGCACCGAGGCCATGGTCGCAGTGATGCCCCCGCCCTTTAGGAGCGGCTGGGAGAAGGAGACGCTCCAGGTGCTCTGGCTCTGGGACTCGCTGCCGGGGGAGCCTGCTCCGTTCTCCGTCTTTCCGTCGTCGTAGGCCCAGGAGAAGTTGTAGGTAGCGCCGGTGGGGACCGTCCCGGAAACCGAGGGGCCGGCCGACAGCTCCGACGTCTTCACCGGAAGCGCCGGAGACCCGGACTGGCGCTGCTCCGAGTAATCCGCCCCCGCATCCAGGCTCAGGCCGGGGACGAACTTGTACTCGCTCACCTTCAGGTTGAACTTCTGGACGACCCGTTCCAGGTAGGCGGACTTCACGTTCCGGTTGTTGCGCAGGGCGATCTGGATGGCCTCGGGGAGGCTGAGCCGGGGCCTCAACTGGTCCCCGTCGCCCGGTGCCGGCACGGAGAGGAAGGCGTCGGTGTACGGCCCGGGGGACGAGCCGGCGGTGCCGGCCCGGAGCGCGCCCGGGAAAAGGGCAAAAAGGAGAAGGAGCAGGGCAAACGGCCAAAGCGATTTTTTCACCCTGCGCTCCTGTGGAAGAGAAAGCCGCATTCCCATTGCTTATGGTCCGGGGCTCCAGCCTGCAACCGCCCGGCCCTCCCGAAAGCGCTTCGGCCCGGCAGGCGCGGCACGGACCCGCCCGGCGGGGCTTCTCCGCCCACCTGTAAGCACGGTGGCCCGCCCCAGCCGGGAGAACTCTCCGCCCCCGAGCAGGAACCCGGGGGAGACTCCTGTCCCGGTGGATGAACCACTTGGAATTCATTGGTATTCTAACTACTTGTTTTTTGGTGTTCCCGCAAGCCTTTTTTCCCGGGCCGGCCTGCGGGTCCGGGAATTTTCACGCCCCCCTCGGGCCGGTTCTCTCCGGCCCCGGGAAGGGTTGCCGTGGTGGTGCGGTTTTCCCGCGGGCCAGGCGGCCCAGGATGCCCAAGAAGGCCCCGGGTGCCGGGGCCAAGTAAAGGGTTTGCCCCTTCGTCCGGTTCCGTTCATGCCTCCGGGGGATTCTGCTGAGTGGGAAGGAGTATTCGGGACTTTTTCTAGTTTAGTAAACAGATTTTGCTCTTCTGCTTCTGTCCGGAAAACCAAAGAAAAAGTAAAAAACTCCATCTGTGACCTGGCCTCACACCTCCCCATTTTACCCCCGCACCAGAGTTTAAGAAGAAGTCTTAGGCCCGCGTATCATGGCAAGTTATCCTTAGAAGCTGTTTCATCACCCCGGATCACGTTTCAGGGCAAGGCGCGGGAAAGACGAAAAAGCGGAGCAACCAGTTTGTATGTAAGCATTTTACGAAGGTCCGGAACGCTGCCCTGGGGCGTCAGGTGGGGTTATGAAACAGCTTCTAGAAATAACTTGAAAACGTACATGGCGGGAGATACGATGCGCGTTACACGGTTAAAATAGCTGAGAAGGTTTGAGGGAAACATGGGCGGGAGCTTTTCAAGCTTCCGCACTTTTCCCTCAAAACCCGAAAAGATTTTCCTAACTAGGAATGAGTGGCCAAGCCATTTGGAAGGATTTGACCAAGTAATGCAGCTCCGCGATGGCCCTATTGCTTGTCCAACTGGAGCTATAGAGGGGGCAATGGCAAGCCACTCATCGGTAACTGCATTGGTAACTGGTTTTCAGGGAGACAAAAGATCCCTTGAAAGCTCCCCCTCTCTTGCCAATAAGCTAGTGGAAGCTGTTTCAAAACCTCCCATCTCGCGGCTTGATAAGGGCGGTATAATACAGGTTGTGTTTCTACGGAGTTATCAGCTTAGACATTTTTAACGACTTCGGGTAGTAAACTGTTGAAGGTGATTCACCGCGCGACATACCCGATTCCTGACGTCTGAACACGTGGGCCCAAGTCGAGCCCTTGCTCCCCGAGCTCAAACCCGGGAGCCGGGGCGGCAGGCCATAGGCGGACAACCGGGAAGTGCTCGAAGGAATCCTCTGGATTCTTCGGACCGGCGTTCCCTGGTTAGGCGAGGGTTCCCCGCCGACTTGTGACCAAGCGGCCCTGCTGGATTGGAAAGAAGCCTTCATTGACCGCGGCTTCGCACCGGTAAAATTTGGCGGCGCATGCGTCGGAATAACCAAGAAGGGCAAAGGAACAAAGTGGATGGTGGTGGTCGGCGGCAAGGGTGTTCCTCTGGGAAGCACCCAACCCTCGGCATCCCCAGCGGAAGTGCCCCTGGTCCATGACACCCTCGCCCAAATCAAGGTTCCCAGAAACAGCGGACAGACCGAAGCAGAGGCCCAAGGGGCTCATCGCGGACACGGGCTGCGACAGCGACCCGCTTCGCACGAGCTGAAAAGCGCGGGATCGAGCTTCCATGCCCGCACCGTAAGAATGGAAAAAAGCCCAAGACCCAGAACGGGCGAAAGTTCCGCCGCTGCCGAATCCGAGGGAAGGCCGAGCGAACCTTTGCCTGGCCGGGCGACTTCCGAAGGCTCCCGGTCCGCCACGAAAGGCTGATTACGGTCTTCAGGGCTTTCTTCCCTATCGCCTTTCTACTCATCACGCCGAGGGGACTATGAAGCGGCTTCTAAGCAAGGGCGGCTATAAAGGAAATCGCCAAGGGACCTTCGGTTTCTGCGTGGTTCTGATGGCAGTCTTTTTGATCCTGCTGATCTCGGCCAATCCGGTTGTGGCCGTGGATTCTGATGGCGACAGCATGGACGACGCCTGGGAGGTCACGCACTTTATGGACCTGTCCCATGACGGAGAAGCGGACACGGACGCGGACGGCCTCACGGACCTGCAGGAGTTTCAGAACTCGACCGACCCCAATGATCAGGACTCGGATGGCGACGGCATAGACGACGGAGATGAGCTGGCCGACGGTACCGATCCCCTGACGGACCAGTTCGCCAGCGGGCTTTTGGCCTATTACCCTTTTTCGGGCAATGCCAATGACATGAGCGGCAATGGCCATCATGGAACGGTCAGCGGGGCAACACTTACCACAGACGCCAGGGGAAACGATGCCTCCGCCTACTCCTTCGACGGGACGGATGATTATATAATCATCAATGACGGCGGAGCGTTGAGCTTCGATGCCAATACGGAAGACTATACCGTTAGCCTGTGGTTCTCCACGCCCACCCTGGACATGCCCCTGGATGCGGGAAATTACTCCGGGCACATCCTGTCGGACCGGTCTGCCACGGACAATGTCCAAATGTCTTATGACTTCCAGGTGTACGGCCAGTCCCAACCCAATCCCACCAATGCATTGGCAGTGTCCACCTGGGACGGAGGGAGTTGCTGCGAGAGCCCCATAACCGCCAGTGGTTTTGTGGAAACCGACAAATGGTACAACGCGGTCTATAGTGTGGAAGGGCAGGTGGCAAAGCTCTATATCAACGGCGCTCTTCAGGACACCAAGGATCTGAGCGGCGCTCTTGCAGGGTCCACCAAGAATACGGAAGGAACCACAATCGGTCGTTTTGCAGGGGCCTTTTTCGGCCACTACTGGCCGGGCAAGGTGGATGAAATCCGCATCTACAACCGTACCCTGTCCGCGGTCGAAGTCTCTCAGCTGCATGAGAAAGATGCGCCGGTGTTCTCCCTGCTCCAGAATGTCGCCACACACTATGCTCACCATTGGGAGTACTTTGCTGTTGAGGGTGTGCCATATCTTGCTGTGGCAAACTTCGACAACTGAGCCACGCGACAAATTGATTCCGAGATACTAAAATGGAACGGCGAATCATTTACACATTTCCTGAGCATTCCCACGTACGGTGCCAGCTCATGGGAAGCCTTCACAATAGAAGGCGTTCACTACCTCGCTGTTGCGGAAGCTGGTCCGGCAGAATATGCTGTCACCAATTCAAAGATTTACCGTTGGAATGATGGAGCCTTGGAACTGGTGCAGGAGATACCATCATCCCATGCTATGCACATGGAAGTTTTTTTTATTGGAGAATCAGCTTATATGGCGGTTGCCGCCTTTGCTCCTAGCGTCTTGGGAATCGAATCAAAAATTTACAAGTGGGATGGAAGCTTATTCCAGGAAATCCAGACCATCTCTTCTGGTTATAATACCCTTGATTGGGAAAGCTTCACCATCGGATCGAATTCATATCTTGTCGTGGCCAATTATATACATGTGCCAACCGGCAACTATAATCTAGACTCGAAAATCTATAAATGGAATGGTTCTTCTTTTGAAGAGTTTCAGAGCATTGGCACCCACGGTGCTGCGGATTGGGAATACTTTGTAATTAACGGAGAGAGCTACCTGTCAGTAGCAAATATGTGGGACGGTTCTTCGGCCTCCATCGACTCAAAAGTCTATAAGTGGAATGGGATATCATTTCAGGAAATACAATCCATATTAACTAATACCGCCTATCACTGTGAGTTTATTACTATTGGAGATGATAAATTTCTTTCCTTCACCAGCAACACTCCAGGCGCTGGCAGCCCTGATGGAGATACCGTTGTATACAAGTGGAACGGACAAGTCTTTGTACAAGCTCATCGCATCCCCGCAGTCGGCGGTCTTTGCGCTGAAAGCTTCCATATAGACGGCCGAACTTTTCTGGCGGAGGCCAATTACAGCGACGGTTCTTCATTCAACATAGACTCGACGATCTGGATGTCGGCCGCCGCTGCCGAGAACCATTCTCCTTACACGCCCGTGTGCGTCGCGCCCGAGGATTTGGCCACGAACGTATCCGTTCATGATAATTTGTCGTGGACGGGCGGAGACCCGGACGAGGGCGATACTTACTCGTATACGGTGTACCTGGGCACTTCGTCCGAGCCCCCGCTGGTTGCCACAGGCGTGCACGGCGATTCCTATGATCCCGGCATCCTTCTCCGCCGCACCACCTATTACTGGAAAATCGTGACCACGGACGGCCGCGGGCTTGTAACGGAAAGCCCGGTATGGAGATTCACCACCGAGGAAGGGGACGCGTGGGCTCGGACCTATGGCGGGCCAGGGGATGAGCAAGACGGGGCCGTGATTCACATTTCGGACGGCGGGTTCCTCTTGTCCGGAGCCACAAATTCCTTCGGGGCTGGGAATCTGGATGCCTGGCTCCTGAAATTGGGCGCGAATGGAGATGTGATCGGGGAGGAGACATACGGAGGGACCGCTAAAGAAAGAGTTTTTGGGACAGGGGAGGGCGGGTCGGTGGCCGCGGGCGTGACCGCGGGGTTCGGAGCCGGTGTCGAGGACATCTGGGTATTCAAGACACATTCGGACGGTTCGCTGGATTGGCAGAAACGCTATGGCGGAGCCGCGGAGGATGACGCAACCTGCATTATCAATACCCCGGTGGCCGGCGGATACTTGGTTGCCGCCTGGACGAACAGTTTCGGAGCGGGTTCAGCGGATCTGTGGCTGTTGAAGCTCACGTCCGATGGGCAGATATCGTGGCAGAAAACCTACGGAGGACCGAATGCCGAAACGGTTAATTCCGTGGAGGAAGTCGAGGGAGGCGGGTATTTCTTGGCCGGAACGACTTACTCCTTCGGCGATGAAACCGGCGACGCCTGGCTCCTGAGGCTGGACAACAGCGGTGACATTGTCTGGGAGAAGCGTTTCGCCGGGGCAAGCGGGTCCTATTCGGATCACGCCACTGCGGGAAGGCCTCTTTCGGACGGAGGATTCATCGTAGCGGGTGGCGAAACCGCCGTGGGCGCGGGGGGGTATGACCTGTGGGTGCTGAAACTGGCCGGAGATGGTTCGATCGTCTGGCAGAAGGCTTATGGCGGCAGCGGAAACGATCAGGCCTATGATATTCGGCCGACACCGGATGGCGGATACCTGGTCGCCGGGAGCACGACATCCTACGGCAACGGCGGCTACGATGCCTGGGTGCTCAAGCTGGACGCGGACGGCGCCATCTCCTGGCAAGAGACCTTTGGAGGGGCTTCCACGGACCATGCTTTCCGCGCACAAGTTGTGCCGGAGGGCGGCTTCGTCGTGGTGGGGAGTACGGAATCCTTCGGGGCCGGTGGGCAGGATATCTTTGTCCTCCGCCTTGACGAGAACGGAGATATCCCCGGATGCCCTGTCATGAATACCACCAACGCGACCGTTACGGTTACCAGTGCCGTGGTCAACAACACCTCGGCAACGGTTCAGTCTACGAGCGTCATTCCCGCAGACACCGGGGCCACAGGGGCTGATAGCTCCGCGGTGGTCAACCAGGTTTGTTTGTACGATTCGGACGCAGACCCGGACAACGACGGGCTTCCCAATTACGTGGAATCCCAGATCGGGACGGACCCGAACGATCCGGATTCCGACGGGGACGGCATTTCCGACGGGGATGAGATTATTCAGGGAACCAACCCAAATGATGCGGACACGGACGCCGATGGCACGCCGGACTTCAACGACGGGTGCCCGTCTGATCCGAACAAGGCCGCACCAGGTGCATGCGGTTGCGGCGTCGCCGATGCGGATACCGATGGAGACGGGGCGCTTGATTGCGAAGACGCATGTCCGGCTGACGCCAATAAAATATCTTCCGGGGCCTGCGGATGCGGGGTGCCTGACACGGACGCAAACGACGACGGCATCTGGGACTGTGGCGCCAGCCTGCCTGGGACCGTGGATCTGGGCGGCGCCGACGCCGTCATCTACGGCGGCTCCACTGGCGACAACATGACGGTGACGGGTTCGGTAAAGCCCTCGGATATCAACGGTGACGGGATCGAGGATATTGTCGTGAGCGCCCATCTTGCCGACCCCCTGGGAAGGGCAGACGCAGGGGCCGTGTACGTCTATTTCGGGAAAACCGTGCAATCAGGAGTCAAGGACATCGCGGGTCTGGTGGGAGCGGTGCCGGATGTGACCATCATGGGCGCCGCGGCCGGAGACAGATTGACCGAGGACGACGCCCTCTGTGTTGCGGATATCAACGGCGACGGCAAGGATGACCTGATCCTGGGCTCCCTTTCGTCCGACCCGTCCGGCCGCGCGGATGCTGGAGAAGCCTGGGTCGTGTTCGGCTCTGAGAGCATGAGTTCGTCCATTGATCTGGTGTCGCAGGCCAACGTCGCCATTCTCGGCGCTTCGGCCGGGGACGGGCTGACCGAGGACGGTTGCATCGCTTCGGGAGACGTGAACGGCGACGGTGTGGCGGACCTTGTCATCGGCGCCAGGCACGCCGACCCGGGGGGAAGGGCCGACGCGGGAGCCGTTTACATCGTGTACGGGTCGGGTTCCCTGGGCGGGTCCATTGATCTGGGTGCAAGCGGCCAGAACGTGATCATCAAGGGCGACCAGGCCGATACCGGCATCACCAACGGCGGGGCCCTGTCCCTGGGCGACCTCAATGGGGACGGCATGGACGACATTGCCTTTGGAGGCAGGACAGAGGCTCCTTTTGGTGCGGGAGCGGCGTATATCGTCTATGGCTCCGGGAGCCTCCCCGACTCCATAGACATCAATGCCGGGGCCCAGAACCTTACGGTGCTGGGAGCCTCTGCGGACGATTGCCTCACCGGAGACGGAGCCATCAGGCTGGGGGATGTGAACGGCGATGGCATTGACGATCTCCTGCTGGGGGCATACGGGGCGAATCCGGAAGGCAGGGACGCCGCCGGAGAGGTCTATGTCGTCTATGGCTCGCCAGCCCTGTCGGGGACCGTCAACCTGAGGGCGGGAGCGGAGGACCTCCGGATCAAGGGCCCTGCCGCGGACAGCCGCCTGAGCTACCAGGGATCGCTTTTCGCGGAGGATGTCAACGGCGACGGCGTAATGGACATTGTCGTGGGGGCCTCGTCCGACGATCCGGAGGATAGGGAGGGCGCGGGCTCACTGTATATCGTCTATGGGTCCGACAGCCTCCCCGGAGTGATTGATATCGGCCTCGGGGGCCAGAATGTCTGGATAAAGGGCTCCTCGGCGGGCGACATGCTCACCGACACCAGGGCGCTGGCTTTTGGCGACGTCAACGGTGACGGCACCAGCGATCTCCTGTTCGGCTCCTGGCGTGTGAGTCCCTCGGGGCATACGCAGGCCGGAGAGACCTATGTCGTATACGGGTCGGATTCCTTGCCCCCGACACTGGACCTGAATGCGGGCGCGGAAGATGTATCCATTCCCGGCATATCGGCCGGAGATCGTCTGACCTCCCATCCCGTGGCAACGTCCAACGGCGGCGCCATCCAGACCGGCGACTTCAACCACGACGGCGTCACGGACATCCTGCTGGGGGCCTATGGGGCGGACGGGCCTTCGGAGGGCAGGGCCGGAGCAGGGGAGGCTTACGTCGTCTTCGGGAAGTCCCCCAGCGTCACTGCGACGAAAAAAACCAAGGACCATGCGGGCAATCCCAAGGCCAGAAGGTATGGAACGATCCGCGTGGACATTGACTTCGAGTCGGGCGACAACCTCTCCACCACCGTGGCCAAGCTCAACAAGCGCAATACCGGCCTCAACCTGCCCAACCCCAACAAGGCGGCGGACGTCTACTGGGAGATCTCCACGGACCGAGTGAATTACGCGGCTGTTGTCCAGTTCCATTACCTTGACGACGAAATCGTGGGATTGGTCGAGGCAAACCTCGAGCTCTACTGGTCTGCTTCCAAAGATGGACCGTGGACGAAGGTCACGACCACCCTGGACACGGAGACCAACACGGTGACCGTGAGCGGCATGCTCAACAAGTTCGGCTTTTTTATCCTCAAGGAGGAGGATGTGCCCGTGGAAACAACTAGCTGTTTCCTAGACACATTGATGGGCCCGTAAACCGTCCGGGAGATGCGGTGGAAGAAGGCTCCCGGTGCGTCGCCGTCCTTACTTCCATTCCTCCGGCGAAACATAGAAGGCCGGTTCCGAGGCGTTGTTGGGATCGAGCGCGTGTTTGATCCGCTTCATGTACTTCACGAAATCCAGGGTGTGGTGCTGCATGGCCGCCTTCAGGGCGGACTCGCAGTAGGAGAGCGCATTTTCCAGGCTGTTGATCCCCAGCCCCATCTCCGCCACCATGTGGTCCGCCCGTTTCAGCGCGGCCACGGTTTGGCGCACCGATTCGCGGGAGGCCGGGTCGTACTGGACCAGGCTTTCCACGTGCCCGCTTCCTTCTCCGTAGGTCACCGCCCAGCTGGTGTTGGGGCTCGCGTTGAACACGGCGCCCGAGTTGTGGAGCTCGCCGACGATGGCGTCCCAGGCCTGCTTGCCCAGGGTGCCCATGGGGTCCATGGCCTCGTCCCCGATCCCCGTGATCATGAAGGAGCCGGTAGGCCGAAACGCCACCTTGAGCACCCCCCCGCCGTTTAGAACGTGGTTGTAGAGCACCCCCCGCTGGGCCTCGTCCAGGGGCAGCTGCTGGGCGTCCGTCATCTCCAGGATCTTGTGGAATACTTTTAGCTTGTATGCCATTTCCTCTTCCGAGAAAGCGTCCAGTGCCACGGTGGCCCCGTGGGGGCCGATGGCCTCCAGCATCTCCGGGGGGATGCTTCGGAGCATGGCGTGGAACTCATCGTTGGAGAGCGTGGTCATGGCCGGGATGATGCCCACGGGAAACCGCTGGAAGTGGTAGGCGATGGAGGCCTCGTAGAGGAGCTGGTTGAAGTCGTTGGCCTTCTCCACGCTGGGGAAGAAGAGGGCGAACATCTCGAAGAGGTTTGGGATCTCATGGGCATACAGGGGGCCTGGGCCGCAGGGTTTGGACTCCGCCGGGCCGTACCATGGGTAGAGCTTGGTGGCGATGCGGGTGAAGACCCCGTTTCCGCCGTTGGCCCCCCCATATCCCCGCAGCGCTCCCCGCAGGCTCGGGCCGGGCCCGTCCGCGTTCATCCACCGACCCGAGCACCCCAGGGGCCCGATCCGCAGGATTTCCCCGTCCGGCAGGACCCACTCCACGCCCAGGAGGTTCCGGCTGCCGTAGTCGGTGCTGATATTGCTGGCCCCGCTGCCGAAATGCGCGGCCGTGCCGGCCATCACCGAGCTGCTGGGGCCGGAGCTCATCATGTTGGGCCTCAGTCCTTTCTTCCGGGTCTCCAAGAAGAGCCTGGCCTGGGACACGTAGGGCTCGATGACCGCGATCCGGTTTTTTTCGTCTATCGCGAGGATGCGGTTCATGCGACGGAGATCAATGGGCAAAAACGGCTTTTCCGCTGAAAGGGCCGCCACCTCGAACCCGGACGCGTGGGCGCGGTATTGCAGCCCGAAGCGGTTGCAGGTCCGCACGATGGCCTGCACCTCCTCCGTGCTTCCGGGCAGGATCACGGCCGGCGGCCGGGGAGAGAACTTGTCGCCGTAAAGCAGCTCGTTGCCCCAGACAAAGCAGTAGCTGTCCAGGTCCGCGGGCTCCCGGCTGATGTAGTCCGGGCCCACGATATCTTCCAGCGCGCGATAGGCCTCCGGGGACAGAATCGTCATCTGCTATCCTCCCTAAACCGCCCGGCGGACGACGTCCACCAGGTCGAAAACCTCCAGGGGCACCCCGGTTTGCGCGATGCTGTCCCGGAACCGGCGCACGCAGCGCGGGCAGGACGTGACCAGGGCTTCGGCCCCCACGGACAGGGCTTCCTCTATCCTTTGCGCGGCGGCGGACTCCGCGAGCTCCGGAAAGGCATCCTCCGCTCCGCCTCCGGCCCCGCAGCACCAGGAGTACTCCCGGACGCGGTGCATCTCGATGAGGTTGAGGCCGGGGATGGCCCGAAGGACCTCCCGGGGAGTGTCGTAGACCCCCCGGACGCCGAATCGTTTCGACTTGGGGGGATCATGCACGACCAACTGGCCGAAGACCTTTTTCTTCTCTCCCTTCCAGTGGACCCAGGGCTCGGCCAGCCTGCCCAGGTGGCAGGGGTCGTGCCAGGCGGCCTTCAGGGGGACCTCCCGGCCCGGCCGAAGCCTGCCCTCCCGGATCAGGCGCAGAATGAACTCCGTGATGTGAAGGACCTCGACCCCGGTTTCCACGCCGATCTTGTCGTACAGCACCTTGAAGGCCTGGAAGCAGGAGGCGCAGGGGGTGACCACGGTTCGGACCCCAGCGTTTTTCCACATCCCGACCTGGCGCCGGGCGCAGGCGGCCGCCTCGTCCCGGAAGCCTGTTTCATAAACCTGGCCCCCGCAGCACATTTCGGCCTTGCCCAGGATGCCCACGTCCGCGCCCGCGTCCAGCAGTAGGCCGAGCGCGTTGCGCGCCGTTGGGCGCAGGGCGGGATCCAGGGCGTATTGGCAGCCTGCGTGGAACAGCACCTCCGCCTTTTCCTTTCCCAGCATCCGGGCGGCCAGGCCCTCGGCCCAGTCGCCGCGCCGGCCCCTGGGCTCGCCCAGGGTGTTCCCCTCGCGCTTCAGGTTTTCCCTGCGCCCAAGCAGCTCCTGGGGGACCGCGCCCCTTTCCGCACACCAGGAGCGCAGCTCCTGCAGGATTTCCCGGGGCTCCAGGTCCCGTTCCACCTTGCAGGAGACGTCGCAGCCCCCGCACATCTGGCATTGGAAAATCCGGTCACGGGCGGCGTCGTCCAGCTCGATCCTCCCCTTCATGAGGGAAAGGGCCGTGATCAGGCGGCCGCTGGCGGACCTGCTGTGGAAAAGATACTTCTCGATGCTGGGGCAGATGCCCGTAAAGCGTGCGTCCGTCATGGCGTCGTGGGGAACGTGCTTGCAGTACGAGCAACGGTTGCAGCGCATGAGGTCTTCTTCATATTGTTCCAAGGCCATTTTCATCCCTCCGCGTTGGGAAGTTTGCCCGTTTCAGAAGCAGAGTTTGCCCGGATTCAGGATGCCGTCGGGATCGAAGATCGCCTTGAGCTTCCGGAGCGCCGAAACGTGCATGCCCTCGGGATCAAAGGCGAATCGGCTCCAGTCCCCGTATGGCCGGGAAAAGAACCCCCCCAAAGCGGCCATGGCCTCCGCTCCCTCCCGGACCAGCCGCTCCGCGGCGTCTTTTTCATTAAGGTCGCCGGGGTCGTAGGTAAGGCCGAACTCCAGGTGGGCATTGCACCCCTGCAGTATGGGCTGCAGGTAGACGCCCACCCGGTCCCACGGAAAGCCCGCCCGCCGGGCTTGCTCCCTCATTTCGCGGATGAACTCCGGGCTCCGGTCCAGGGTGGTGAGGAAAAGGATGTCCCGGAGTCCGCCTTTGCGGTCTATCGTTCCGCAGGGCTCGCGCGAGGGCCGGGAGAGAAGGGCGGCCAGCTCGTCGGCCGGGAGGCCGGGCACTTCATCAACCAGAGAGAGGCCCAGTCCGCCGGCGAGCCGGGCGGCCTCCCTCTCCTGGTAGGCGACCTTGTCCTCGGGAAAAAGCCCGTCGCCGTCTATGCCCAAGTAGAGGATCCAGGGGGGAAGCCGAGGACCGGCCGCCCGGGGGGAGGGGCTCTCCATTCCCAGCATCCGGGCGAGCTCCGTTCCGCTCAGGATCAACAGGTCCTCTCCCAGCTTCTTGTAGGTGATCCGGTAGGCAAGTTCGATGAGCGGCTCGATATCCGTTCCGGCCGCGAGAAATGCCTTCCGAACCCGGGGCAGGGGCCGGCAGCGGATGGTGGCCCAGGTAACGATGCCCATGCTGCCCTGGGCGCCCTGGAGCAGCCGTGTGAAGTCCACCTGGGAGGGCCCCATGCCCCGTACCTGGGCCCGGCCCACCTTCCATTGCTCCTCCAGGGTGCCGGGCCCGGCAGCCGAGCCGGTGCGCATGAGGTCTCCGTTGCCGTAGATCACCTCCACGCACTGCAGCGGGTCTTGGGGCTCCCAGTGGTGGCGGGGCGCTGTGATGGGCGTCCGCTCCAAAAAGGCGGCGACCACCGATTTCGCGGCCCGGGGCGTCCGGGGGATGAGCGGAGCCAGGGCTTGGCTTGCCAGGGCCGGGATCAGCTCTCCGAAGGTGACCCCCGGCTCGATCATGGCATTGCGATTGCGCCGATCTATCCGGAGGATGCGTTTCATATGGCTTAGGTCCAGGATCCAGGCCCCTCCGGTGCCCGGGACCGTATCCCCGTGGAAATGGGGCAGCCCCGAGCTCACCGGGATCAAGGGAGTGCGGGTTTCGTTGGCCCACAAGACGATGCGGCGCACTTCGTCCGCGCTGTGCGGTTTCACGACACCGCACGGCTGCATGGGGCGGGCCGGGCTGCAATCTCCGGAAAACGATGCCATGTCGTCCGCGCTTCCCAACCGATCCTCCCCGACGATGGCCGCCGGTATGCTTGTCCCGGGCATGGAACCCTCCTTTGGGTGATGGTGGCCGGCTGCCTCCTTTAAGCCAGACGAGGAGCGACGCCGGACATCCGTTCTTGGAGCACGGGGCATGCCAAGCCGGACGAGGAATCCCAATTAATGCATAACTAATTTAAATGAATTAATTTTCTGGACTGCGGAGGAAGTGGAGGCCGGGGACGGCAGGTCGTTGGGAAACCATATATGGTTTTTGGCGCCAAATATGGCCTCGATATGTGGTTTCCGCAAAGGAGCGGAAGGGAAACTCCCGGAGCCGGGCCCGGCCTTAGGGCTTTGGAATGCCCAGCTTTTTCATGCGGGCCCGGAGGGTGCTTGTGGGCAGGTTCAAGAGAGCGGCGGCGCCGTTTTTGCCGCCCACCTGGCCTTTGGTTTCCTTCAGGGTTTCCAGGATGTACTCGCGCTCCACCTCCTGCAGGGTCTTCCGCCTGCCCGGAAGCGCGGATGCGGCGGAGGGCGTTTCCAGCGTCTCGGGCAGCCGGAGCTCCGGCCCCGGCGAGCCGATGACGGCACGCTCCAGGACGTTTTCCAGCTCCCGCACGTTGCCCGGCCATTCATACGCTACCAATGTCCGCATGGTGCCGGCGGAAACGCTTTCGATGGGCCTTCCCAGCTTCTTGGAGAGCTTGCCCAGAAGCCTTTGGACAAGGAGCGGTATGTCCTCGGGGCGCTGGCGCAAGGGGGGGAGGGTGATGGGGAAAACGTTCAGCCGGTACCAGAGGTCGCGTCGGAAGCAGCCCTTTTCCACCTCTTGGGCCAGGTCGCGATTAGTGGCCGCGATGATGCGGACATCCGCCTTGAGGGTGCAGGAGCTGCCGATCCTCTCGAACTCCCCCTCCTGCAGAACCCGCAGGAGCTTTCCCTGGGTCTCCAGGGCAAGCTCGCCGATCTCGTCCAGGAAAAGCGTGGCCCCGTCGGCCAGCTCGAAGCGGCCTTTCCTTGCCGTGTGGGCGCCGGTGAAGGCCCCTTTTTCGTGGCCGAACAGCTCGCTTTCGATCAGATTGGGGCTCAAGCTGGCGCAGTTCACCTTGATGAGGGGGCGCGACCTGCGCCGGCTCTTGTCGTGGACGGCCCGGGCCATGAGCTCTTTGCCCGTGCCGGTTTCGCCCAGGATCAGGACCGTGGTGTCAGTGGGGGCCGCCTGCTCCACCTTCCGGAGCACCCGGCGGAGGGCATGGCTCCGGCCGATGATGTTCTCGAAGTCATGCTCCAGCTGGATCTCTTCCTGCAGGCAGTTGCGCTCGCTCTCCACCTGCTCCTTGAGCCGCCGGATTTCCCGGAAGGCATCCCGGAGCTTCTCCTCGGAGCGCTTTTTCAAAAGCACGTTTAGCAAAACCTCGGCGATCCGTTCCAAGGGCGGGATGAGCTCCGGCGGCCAGACCCGTTCGGAGCGGACCTGCTCCAGGACGAAAGCCCCCGCGGGCATAATATTGTCCAGGATGGGAATGATCATGATGGACCGGGTCCCAAAGCGGACGGCCAGCTCCCTTTCCTCCCGGGCTTCCTCGGGCAGGTCCAGCAGGGAGCTGCACTGGAAGATCTTTTGATGGACCGCGAAGTTTCGGTAGATCCAGGGAACGTCGGCCGTGCCGATGCCGATGGCTCGAAGCTCTCCCAGCCCCTCGGCCACCCAGGAATGGGTGGTGACATACTCCTTCCTGTCTTCGGCAAAATGGAGCAGGTGGCACCGGTCCGCCTCCAGAGCCTCGCCGATGCGCCGGAGGGCATGGCGGATCCTTTCGTCGAAGTCCTGCTCCCGGATATTCACGAAAGAGGCGAAGAGCTCGGAAAGAAGCTTCTCAAATTCCAAGGGATCCGGCAGGGACCGTCCCGTGAAAGCCATCCCGCACACCTTTCGGCAGGGTTTCCATGGTGTTGCCTGTCCGGATTCACACCATGACAGGCCAAGCATGAAACAAGCGCTCGTCATTCATTGCCGGATGAACTCTGGTCTATCTCGGAACCGCGCAATCCAAACCCCTCATCTCTCCATGGCTTCTTTGATTTGTAAGAATCGAGGCACTTTTCGAGTTTAGCGATCAACTTCGGATCCCCCTTTTTTTTCGCCAGGTCCATTGCATTTTCCATGGTATCAACAGCGCTTGTGAACTCTCCTTCTTCTGCCAAGGCAGCAGCTAATGTGGATAAAAATTCGAGGTTTTCCGGCTCTTTGGAAATAGCGATTCGAGAAAGCTTCAAGGCCTCATCGCCATTTCGAATATTGTTGTCAGGGCTAGTTGCAAGAATCCATGCCAAAGCATCACATGCCTCGACGTCATTTGGATTAATAGCTATTGCTTGACGGTAATCATTGACCGCCTTATTGATATCATTTTTTATGGTCCATAGGTGGCCACGGAGAATATATAACATTCCGTCTGCATGATTGAGTTGTATGGCTTCCGTTACGTTTGCAATAGCATTATCATAATTGCGCTTCTCAAGCCAAGCGTTACTTAAATTAACATACGCCTTGAGAGTGCCTGGAAAGGTTTCAAGCAAACAGTTATACAACTCAATTGCCTGGTCATACTGCCCGATGTTCATTAAAATAGAACCCAATTTAAAATATGCATCTTTAATCATTGGATCACATTGTATTGTTTTTGTATAATCCGCTATAGCATACTCGTAATCACCAAGTTCCTCATCGCAAACTCCTCGAAAATAAAGAGAGTCACAAAGTTGAGGCATCAATTTTATTGCCTGGCTAAAGTCATCTCTTGCTTTTTCGACATCATTTTTTTCTTTACTAAGCCAAACAATTCCCCTGTTATGATATGGTAAGCAATAATCTGGCTTAATATCTATGGCCGTATTATAGTCTGCCAACGCACGGTCATAATCATTTTGTTTGACAAACATAAGCCCGCGGCAAGTATAAGCCAAATAATGGTCTGGATTTAACTGTATAGCTTTGTTGAAATCCAATTCAGCACGCTTATAATCGCCAATGTTATCCCAAGCAAGTCCACGTTCATAATATGCTTCAACGAGATCGGGATATTTGCTCAATGCTTTTGTTAAAGTCTTCGTGGCCTGATCGTAATTGCCTTCCTTTGAATATTGTTTCGCTTTAATAAGAAAGGTTTCAGGCTGTGTAGCACAGCCCATAAAAAAAGGGAAAGATAACCTATGAAAAATGCGATAACATTCCTATTTTGCTTTTTAATTATATGCAGGATTGTTTTCACGCACTCCTTCCTTTCCGGCAATCCGGTCGCAGTTCATCCCATGTCCCCTACGTTATGGCTCTTCCTCGGAAGGGTAGGTTGGTTGATTCCGGCCGTAAGGCCGGGCGCACTCGACATCAATTTCCCAATAATGGTCAAAGCTGTTTCAAAACCTCGGAACGCCGCCCCGGGGCGTCAGATGGGATTATGAAGCAGCTTCTAATCGCCTCCTCGTGAAGGCGATTCTTGCTGCCATTACGGGCCGAAGGCCTCGGATTCCAGCCTTTGGAGCTGGTACAAAAAGTTATTCCGCAAAAGGGGGAGGGGGTGCGGGGGAGGGGGGAAAGCCTTTCTTTTCAAAAGGGGTTTTGCCCGCTGCCCCGCAAAATCCTTTTCCTTTTATTTTTGAGATAGCTTCTATTTCTTCTGCGTTCATCCGGAATTTAAAATAATGATATCAGAAAAATATACAATTTTAAATATTCGGTTCTTGGTAAACGGGCACTTTTTGCCGGTTGAATGTTCATCGAAAAAGGGGCGGATTCCCCGCCAAGGATGGGCGAGCCCGTCCGCCCCGCTCCCAATGCCTGGTGAGAAAGCTTGTTTCTCACGCTGGGCGCCGGCAGGCTCGGCGGCCGTTTTCCATGGCAGCCGGCTCTTTTCGGTGAGGGGGCGCTCCCGGTCCTACATCGGCATTGCAGGACGGGCCGGGACCTGCTACTCCTGGCTCACCAAACCACCCACGGAGCTTACAGGAATCGCCGTGTCCGCTTCCCGCCGGAAAAACCCCGCCCCCTCCTGGGATGCCCACTTCGAGCGCTTCGCTCTGGTGAGCGAACACCTGCGCGTGCGCCTTCTTTCCCTGGCTTTCCTGGGCTCCGCGCTGTTTTCGCTTCTCACCTTCCGGGCTTCTTCGTGGGTGGTTCCGGTGGCCCTGGGCAGCGCCGCGGGCTTTCCGGCCAAAGACCTCCTTTCCCTTTTCCTGGCGTTGCTTGCCGCCTATGAATGGGGGGTGGGCCGGATCGTGTCCTGGTTCCTGAAAACCGGCCGCAGGTTTCCGACGCCGGGGCTTTACGGCAATGCTTTTGTGGAAACCTCCACGCCCACGCTGGGCATGCTCCTGGCCAGCCGGATGGTGTCCATCGAGGCCCTCCACAGCCCCATGGTTCTCTTCTACTTCATCTTCATCGGCCTGTCCGTCCTGCGCCTCCGTCCGCGCCTCTGCCTGTTCACAGGCCTGGTGGCCGGCATGGAGTACATGGCCCTTTCGGCGTTTTTGCTCAACGAGAACCCGGCCATCGTGCCGGGGCCGCTCTTCAACGCCTCGGAAATCCACGTGGAGCGGGGGCTGGTATTCATTTTGGCGGGAGTTGCCATGGGCTTCGTGGCCTGGGAGCTCAAAAAGCGGATGCGGGAGGCCTTTAGATCGGCGCAGGGAGAGGAGCGGGTGCGCCAGGTGTTCGGCCAGCATGTTTCCCCGGAGGTCGTGGAAAGCCTGCTGGCCAACCGGGACCAGGCCATCGAGGAAAGCGAGCGGACGGTCTGCGTGCTCTTTTTCGACATCCGGAGCTTTACCCGAATGAGTGAAAGCATGGCTCCGGGGGAGGTCATCGGCTACCTGAACACGCTCTTCGGCGCGCTGGTGGAGTGCGTGAACCGGCACCACGGCATCATCAACAAGTTTCTAGGAGACGGCTTTCTGGCGATTTTCGGGGCTCCCGTGGAGCTGGGCAACCCTTGCGACAACGCCGTGGCCGCGGCCCTGGAGATTTTGGAAACCACGGACCGGGTGACCCGGGAAAACCGGCTTCCCGAAACCCGGGTGGGGATCGGCTGCCATGCCGGACCTGTGGTCACGGGCACGGTCGGCTCGGCCCTGCGAAAGGAGTACACGGTCATCGGCGACACCGTGAACCTGGCCTCCCGCATCGAGAGCGAGAACAAGAATCTGGGGTCCAGCCTCCTGGTTTCCCAGGCGGTTTACGAGGCCCTGTCCCGAAAGCCGTCCCGGGCCATAGACCTGGGCGAAACACCCGTCCGCGGACGGAAGAACCCGGTACGTCTCTTTCGGTTGGCCTGAGCGGCCAAACAACTGTCCGGGCAATAAATTCCTCGTAAAAGCGACCTGCGCCGGGCGGCTTCTCCCTCCCTGCCGCCTTTAACCGGCAGCGGTTTCCTCAAAAAAAGCTTCCCCGGCTCAAATTCTCGGCGTCAGGCGGCGGCCGCCCTCAACCCGATTCAAGCTTTGAAGGTATGGACGGGGTTTCCACCATGCAACTCCGATGTTCATCACCATTCCGTCGCCCTGGCCGCCTTCGGGCGCCTCCGAGCATCTCCGGGGCGCCCGGCCTCTGCGGACCGCTCGTCTCTGCGGACCGCTCTCCGCATTCTCTCTTTCGTCCTTCGGCAGGCTTGCCCCTGGGTTTTGCCCTTGTCCAATTTGTGCTATCATGGGACCGTCAATTTTTAACGGGTATTACTCACGGAAGTCCAAGTATTCCCCTCCACGATCGTTGGGATCGGGTGAAAATGAGTTCAGTGGAACGCCGTGATTTCAGAGAAAGACTCCTCTTCCTGCTGACCGCGGCCCTCCTGGCGGTGATCGCCCTTTGCCCGGGGAAAATCGCAGCCGGGATCCGCGATCCGGCGGATCCATCGCCCGTCGCGTCCGCCAGCGAGATAGACTATCCTCCTTTTTGCTTCGTGGACTCCGAAGGCCGGGCTACCGGCTTTTCGATCGAGCTCCTGCGGGCGGCCCTGGCGGCCATGGGTAAGGACGTCACGTTCCGGACCGGAACCTGGGAGGATGTGCGCGGCTGGCTGGAGCACGGCGAGGTGCAAGCCCTGCCCCTGGTGGGGCGCACCCCGGAGCGCGAGCACCTCTTCGACTTCACCTTCCCCTACATGTCGCTCCACGGCGCCATCGTCGTTAGAAAAGGAACACAGGGCGTTTGGAGCTTGAGCGACTTGAAAGGGAAAAACGTCGCGGTCATGAAGGGCGACAATGCCGAGGAGTTCCTGCGGAGGGAGGATCGCGGATTTGCCATCCACACCACCCTCACCTTCAAGGATGCCTTGCGTGAACTCTCGGAAGGCCGCTACGACGCCGTGATCATCCAGCGCCTGGTGGCCTTGCGCCTGATCCAGGAAAGCGGCCTGACGAATTTGTCGGTTGTGGAAAACCCCATCCAAGGATTTCAGCAGGACTTCTGCTTCGCGGTAAAGGAAGGCGACCGCGATACCCTGGCTTTCCTGAACGAAGGCCTCGCCCTGGTCATGGCGGACGGAACCTACCGGCATCTCCACTCCAAGTGGTTCGCCGCCCTGGAGCTGCCGACCCGGCACCGCATCGTGGTGGGCGGGGACTACAACTTCCCGCCCTTCGAGTATCTGGACGCAAACGGGAGGCCCGCCGGGTACAACGTGGACCTCACCCGGGCCATCGCCCAGGAGATGGGGCTGGAAATCGAAATCCAGCTCGGCCCCTGGTCGGAGATTCTCCAGCAGCTTGCCCGCGGTGAGATTGATGTGATTCAGGGCATGTTCTACTCGCCGGAGCGCGATCACAGCTTCGACTTCACCCCGCCGCACATGGCGAACCACTGCGTGAGCGTGGTCCGCAAGGGCGCGGGGGCGCCTCCCTCCACCCCGGAGCAGCTCAAAAGCCTGCGCATCGCCGTGCAAGAGGGCGACATCATGCACGACTTTGCGGTTAAAAACGGGCTCAAGGACCGTCTCTCCGTGGTGGATTCCCAGGAGGACGCCCTCCGGGATGTGGTGGAGGGCAAGCAGGACTGCGCACTGGTTTCCCGCATCGCGGCCCTGTATTGGATCAACCGGAACCGGTGGAACAACCTGGTGGTCGGCAGCCGCCCCTTGCTCTCGCCTGAATACTGCTACGCGGTCGAGCAGAACCAGAAGGCCCTGCTGGCGCAGTTCGCCGAAGGCCTGAAGGTGTTGGACGAGTCCGGCGAGTATCGGAGGATCTACCAAAAGTGGATGGGGGTCTATCCGGAAGGGGGCCTGTCCTTTACCGGGGTCCTGCGGTACTTTTCCCTTGCTCTCGCCGTGTTGCTGATCGTGTTGCTGGGCGTTTTCCTGTGGTCATGGTCCCTTCGCAGGCAGGTGGCGCGCAAGACGCTGGAGCTCAGGGAAAGCGCGGACACGTTCAAATATGTTTTCGAGTCCGCGAATGTCGGCAAATCGCTCACGTCGCCCACCGGAGAGATCAACGTCAACTCGGCCTTCGCAGAGATGCTGGGGTACTCGCCCGAAGAGCTCAAGGGCAAGACATGGCAGGAAATAACGCCGGTCGAGGATATCGAGACAAGCCGGAAGGAGATAGGCCTCCTGCTTTCCGGGGAAAAGGACTCCACCCGTTTCCAGAAAAGGTATCTGCACAAAAATGGAGACATGGTCTGGGCCGATGCCAGCTTGAGCCTTCGCCGCGGTCCCGGCGGCGAGCCGTTGTACTTCATCACCACCATCGTGGACATCAACGAGCAGAAGCGCGCCGAGGAGGCGTTGAAGAGCAGCGAGGAGAAGTATCGCCGGCTGTTCGAAAGCATGAGCGAGGGCTTCGCCCTGCACGAGATCATCACCGACGAGGAGGGCAAACCCAGCGATTTCCGTTTTCTGGAGATGAACCCCACCTGCGAGCGCATGATGGGGTTTGCCCGGGGGGAGATGATCGGCCGCCGCATGAGCGAGATCATGAACGAACCTGGGTGGATTGAACGATACGGGCGCGTGGCGCAGACCGGCCAGGCCGAGAACTTCGAAGAGTACAGCGCCGCGCTGGACCGCTGGCTGGAGGTATTCGCCTACCGGCCCGAGCCGGGGCAGTGCGCCGCCGTTTTCAACGATATCACCGCCCGGAGGCGCGCGGAGGAAGCCCTCCGCCGGAGCGAGGAAAACTATCGCCTGTTGGCCGACCAGACCCTGGACGCCATCTGGACGATGGACATGGACCTTGTCTTCACCTACGTCAACCCGTCCGTCACCCGGTTGACGGGGCACAGCCCCGAGGAGTGGATCGGCAGCCGGCTCCAGGACCACTGCGACGAGGAGAACTTTCATAAAATGGCCGGGATTGCCGCCGAAGAGCTGGCCAAGGGGCCGAGCGGCTCCGGCGTCCTCTTCGAAGCGGCTCTCCTGAAGAAGAACGGCGACCCCGTGCCGGTGGAGATCAGCGGCCGGGCCCTCTTCGATGAGTCCGGCCAGCCGGTCAAGTTCCAGGGCGTCACCCGGGACAACACCGAACGCAAGCTGGCCGAGAAGAAGCTCCACGAGGAGAGGGACAAGTTCGCCAAAATTGTGGCCACGGCCCCCGGAGCCATTTGCATGTTCCGCCGGAGGCCGGACGGCTCCACCTATTTCCCCTATGCCAGCCCGTCCATCGGGGATCTTTTCGGCTTCAGCCCGCAGGAGTTGGCGCAGGATGCTTCCATCATGCGGGCCCGGATCCACCCGGACGACCTGGAGCGGGTGGCCGGGGAAGTGGCGGATTCACAGCGGCTTCTTGCCTCCTGGCAGAGCGAGCTGCGGTACCGGCATCCCGAAAAGGAGGAAATTTGGCTGGAAACCCGCTTCATCCCCTCGCGCGAGGACGACGGAAGCACGGTCTGGTCCGGGTTTGTCCTGGACATCACCGGCCGGAAAAGGGCCGAGGAAGCGCTCCGCGAGAGCGAGGAGCGTTACCGCAGCCTTCTCCAGATGGCGCCGGTCGGCATCGCCGTTCAGCAGGACGGCAGGATCGTGTTCGCCAACCCCGCGGGGCTCAGGCTCCTGGGGGCGGGCTCCCATGAGGAGATCATAGGAAAACCCATCGAGGAGATCATTCATCCGGACTGGTTGCAGGAGGCAAAAGCCCGCATCCAGGGCCTGCTGACCGGGGATGCGGGGCTGTACTCCGCCGAGAGCAGGTACGTGCGGCTGGATGGAAGGGTGATTGACGTGGTGGTGATGGCTTCCCCCCTGGTTTTCAACGGGAAGCCGGCGGTGCAGGTGATCGCATCGGACATCACCGAACGCAAGAAGGCCGAGCAGGAGCAGGAGGAGCTGCACGCCCAGCTGGCCCAGGCCCAGAAAATAGAGTCCGTGGGGCGGCTGGCCGGGGGCGTGGCGCATGATTACAACAATATGCTGAGCGTCATCATCGGGTACGCCGAAATGGCCCTGGAGAAGACCTCTCCCACCGATACGCTCCACAAAGACCTCAAGGAGATCATCCGCGCGGGCACCCGGTCCATGGAGATCACCCGGCAGCTCCTGGCCTTCGCCCGCAAGCAGACCGTGAGCCCCAAGGAGCTCGTGTTGAACGAGGCTCTGGAAGGCATGCTCAACATGCTGCGCAACTTGATCGGAGAGGACCTGGAGCTTTTGTGGGTCCCCGGAAAAGATTTATGGCCGGTGAGCATGGACCCGGTTCAGCTGGATCAGATCCTGGCCAACCTCTGCGTCAACGCGCGGGACGCCATCACGAGCAACGGCCGGATCACCATAGAGACGCGGAACATCCGTTTCGACGAGGCCTTCTGCAGGGAGAACCCCGGCTTTGTTCCCGGGGACTACGTCCTTTTGACCGTCTGCGACAACGGATCCGGCATGGACCGGGAGACCCTGGACAACATCTTCGAGCCCTTCTTCACCACCAAGGAGCAAGGCAAGGGGACCGGCCTCGGGCTCTCCACGGTCTACGGCATCATCAAGCAGAACAACGGCTTCATCCAGGTGGAGAGCGAGCCGGGGCAGGGAACGACCTTCAAGATCTATCTGCCCCGCCACCTGGCCGGCGGAGAGAGGCATCCCGAAGCGGGCGCGGCCCAGCCGGCCGTCCGGGGGCATGAAACCATCCTATTGGTGGAGGACGAGCACTCCATCCTGAGGATGGCGGCTCGGATGCTGGAAAAGCTGGGGTACAACGTGATCCCCGCCGCCACTCCGGGCCAGGCCATACGTCTGGCGCGGGAGCACGCCGGCCGCATAGATTTGCTGATGACGGACGTGGTCATGCCCGAGATGAACGGACGCGAGCTGGCAAAGAACCTCATGAGCCTTTATCCCGGACTCAAGCGCCTCTTCATGTCGGGCTACACGGCCGACGTCATCGCCTATCACGGGGTGCTGGACGAGGGAGTGAACTTCATCCAGAAGCCCTTTTCCATGAGCAACCTGGCCGCCAAGGTGAGGGAGTCGCTGGAGGGATGAGAAAGAAGGGCCGGCACGGGCTGCTTTCCCCGGACGGACGGCCGCGGGCGAGGCCTTGATGCGTTCCTCCGCACCTTGCCTTGCCGGGCGACTGGGGCGAGAGTAGAACCCACCTCAAAAGAAATTTCGTCGCGAGAATGTGCGAAAAAGCCAAGGACAAGGGAGCAGGCCTAATAGGTCCTCAGGCGCAGTGGTTCTACGTAGAGGGGCTATTGGGGCGATGACGCAGCCATTGGCTTTTGCAGCCATTCGGAGTAGAGACGTATTTTTGAGATGAGTTCTAGCAAGGTCCAATGATTGCACCACAGCCTCAAACCTCCAACCCGGAACCCCTCACCATGCCCGACAAGCCGCGCAGGGACCGCATCTTCGGCTTCCTCCTCCTGGCCGTCCTCGCCTGGCACATAGCCTACGTGGTGCGCCACCTTTCGTCCGATTACCTGTTCTTTGTCTGCTACGCGGCCAATCTCCTTCTGGCCCTGGGGCTCATCTTCCGGTCCGGGCTCCCGGTGGGGGTGGGCTTCGGGTGGGCCCTCATCGCGCTGCCCCTCTGGCTCAGGGAGTCCTTCCGCACCCACGACTGGGAGCTTTCCTGCACGGTATTCCACCTGGCCGGGGTGGTGCTGGGGGGCCTGGCCCTGCCCGGCTACAAGCTTCCCCGCCTCACCTGCGTCTGGGCCGTGCTCCTGGGGCTCTTCCTCCAGGGCGCAAGCCGCCTGTTCACCGACGAAGCCCTGAACATCAACGCGGCCTTTCGGGTCTACGAGGGCTGGGACACCGTGTTCCACAGCTATCCCTTGTACGTCCTTTCCATGACCCTGGGCTTCGGCCTGTTCTTCTGCGCGCTCACATTCGTAAACAACCGCCTTTTGTACGGGCGGTTTTGAAAAGAGGAGGGAAAGGCTTTTGCAGGGGGAGGGGAAAAGGGGGGGGCGTGGCCATTCTGATACCGGGACGATGGTTTCGAATCAGCTCCTGCGTTTGGTTGAAGAAGAAAATTTAGAAAAGGAGCGGCCCCACAAGCTTGCCCAGAGAAATCAGGTGGCCCCCCAGCCTTTTTACGGCCTCGATTCCTTTGTCCGCTTCCTGCAGGCCGTCCACCCATCTTTTCAGCTTTTTCCGGAAGCCTTCCACTTGCTCAGGTGAAGGGTCTTCCTTGATCCCCTCCATGTCTTTTTCCAATCGTTGTATCTGAGTGGCCATGCGAGGGAGTTTGATTTTCAGATCCTCCAGGTATCCCGAAATTGCCGTCAGCTCGCTGGAGATTTCCACCGTTGCCAGGGCACGGGCGCAGGCGTTGCTGCTTGCGCTCACCGTTATGTTGTTCACGATAGTATGGGGAGCTTTCGCTCGAATCCCGTCGTGGACCATCGAAAACAGCCGGTCTATCTGCGCGTTCTTGTCGTTGAGCATCTCCCTCTGGCATTCCAGTTGTACGTTGGCGATCCGCAATTGGTTTCTCAGGTCCATGACCAAAAGCCTGTCGTCGGAGTACTCTTCCGGGAGCATCCTCCCTGTTACCACCAATCCGTATTCATCCAGGGCTTTCTCGAAAAACTCTGGTTCTCCCTCAATGGGATAGATCGCCATTATCACCTTGAAACCGTCCTGCTCGATTCGCACTTTAGCCCTTCTATCCGGGTACTTTCGCCGAAGGACATCGGAGAAGTGGCAAAGGATGGCCTTTCCGGCGGCAAGATACTCGGGGGGGAACTCGATTTCCCTCCTAATGGGCGCTGTTTCCTCCGGCAGGCCCTTGGACAACACCAGGAAGGACTTCAAGTATTTATCTTTCAAGCTTTGGGGGATCTGTGTCAGCTGCTCAAAAGTTATGAATATTCCGGAAAGATTGGCGTTGTCCCATATTACCTCTTTAAAACGCGCGTCTTTGAAGGTTGCTCCTTCCAACAAAGCGTCGGTCAGGTCTGCTTGGTAGAGCGTTGCATTTTCGAAGATAGCCCGACTTAAATTTGCGCCTCTCAGATTCGACGTCGCTATCGTCGCCCGGCTTAGGTCCGCCTCGCGAAGAGATGCCTCTTGGAGCTGCGTACGGGAAAGATCGGCAGCCTTCATACTAGCCTCGTATAGATTTGCTTCGCTCAGGTCTGCGTCGAAGAGCAGTGTATAGTCCAGTTTCGCCTTAGATAATTTCGCCTTCCTGAAGTCTGTACCGCAGAGGTTTGCACTGGACAGGTCGGCATTTCTGAGGTCCGCTCCGAATAGGTTTCCCTCACGGTACGTTACATCGTGGAGGTTTGCTCCTCTGAGATTTGCATGGCTGAGAGTCACCCTGCTAATTTTTGCCCGGCTAAGGTTTGCATCGCTCAGATTCGCATGGCTTAGATCAAGATTGTATATGTCATCTCTGCTACATTGCGCCCCGCTGAGATCGGGTTTGATCTTCGGATTCTGCTCCCGCCACTTGTTCCATGCCGCAACACCTTGACGAAGGATATGAAGGTGATTCGGGTTGCCCATGCCTGTGTCTCCTGTGCCAGCATTTCCCGCAAAAAAGTTTGGCGTCAGCTCCTGCGGGCGACGAGGGTTGCGAAGATGGAGATGAGACCGCCCAGCATCACATAGCCGAGTATTACCTCGGCCATGACCCAAAAGGCTGCGGTGAGAGTTAAAGGCGTCACGTCGCCGAAGCCGAGGGTGGTGAAGGTGACCACGCTGTAGTAGATCATGGCGGCAAGGCTGAAGGGCAGTTCGGCGGACTCGTTCGCCAGCCGGATATGGCCCGGTCCCAGCAGCCAGAAGTTCAGGGCGAAATAGAATGCGAACAGGGCCGACCAGGCGATCCAGCGCCAGGGCGTTCTTCCGCAATCGGCGAAAACGTTCCAGATGTAATAGAGACCTTTTCCTCGCTTCCCTCGCGCTTGCAGTTCTTCGACGAAGTCCTGGTCCTGGGCGAAGCGTTTGAACATGGGGCTCCCGTAACAAGTGGCCGCTCTTATCCCTCGGCATTTGGTTGCCCTGTCCCACCGAACTCCGGAAACATCCGCGCCCTCCAAGTCGCAGAAGATGAGTTCCGCTCCTTCGAGCCTTGCTAGAGTAAGTTCTGCGCCGCTGAAATCCGCCTCGTGAAATCTCGACCCCCGGAGATCCGCTTCTTTGAGCGCGGCCCGGCTCAGGTCGGTCCAGCGGCCTTCGGAGCCTCCGAGGTCGGCTTCCGAGAGCACGGCGTCACGGAGGTCGGCTACACGGAGCCGGGTCTTCCTGAGATTCGCGCGAAAAAGGCTTGCCCTATGGAGGTAGGCGCCTTCCAGTGATGCGCCGGCAAGGATCGCGGCGGACAAGTCTGCATCGCAAAAGTGTATGCCGTCCAGCGCCGCGCCGCTCAGATCCGCCTCGCGGAGGTCGGGCAGGATTTCAGGGTTCTTCTCCCGCCATTGGTTCCAGACCGCGACGCCCTTCTCGAGAATTTTCAAGTGCTCCTGATCGGCCATTTCTGCACTCCTTTATCGGCCTTGTATACCATGATGGGTACGCTTTTGCATCCTCCTCCCGTCCCGTCGCCCTCCATTTTTCACACGCTTTCCTTCCCCCTTTCATATTCCCTCCCTTTGTGAAGGGCACAATGCCTTCCAAACGCTCAGGGCCCCGCCGGGGCCGCGGCATCACCAAAACCATCGGAACGTTCATCGGGAGGAGGGCGACATGAAGACCAGGGCGGTATTTTATGCGGCAATTTTGCTTAGCATGCTCCTTATGGCCTGCGGGGCGGCGGCGCAGGAGCCCGAAGGCAACGACCGGACCCTTTCCCCCTACTTCTACGTCAAGGACGAGGGCGCTTCCCTCGACTCCTTCCCCCTCAAGCAGACCCGAGTCCGCGCCTCGGTCTGCGGCGTCATCGCAAGCGTCGTCGTCACCCAGCAGTATGAAAACCGCGGAAGCTCCCCCATAAACGCCCGCTACGTCTTCCCCGCCTCCACCCGCGCCGCCGTCCACGCCATGACCATGAAGATCGGCGAGGACCTCATCAAGGCCCAGGTCCAGGAGAAGAAGATGGCCCGCCAGACCTTCGAGGCCGCCAAGCACGAAGGCAAGAGCGCCTCGCTCCTGGAGCAGGAGCGGCCCAACGTATTCACCATGGACGTGGCCAACATCATGCCCGGCGACGTGGTCGTGATCGAGCTCTCCTACACCGAGCTCCTCATCCCCAGCGAGGGCGTCTACTCCTTCGTGTTCCCCACCGTCGTGGGCCCGCGTTACAAAAGCTGCGGGACGGGAGAAACCTCGCTCCAGGCCTGGCTGGAAAATCCCTTCCTCAAGCAGGGCAACATCACCCCCAGCTCCTTCGACATCCAGGTGGACCTCTCCACCGGCATTCCCATCCAGGACCTCTCCTGCAAGACCCACGAGACCGACCTCACGTGGCGAAGCGAGTCCCGCGCCTCCGTGCGCCTGAGCAGTGCGGATACCCACAAGCCCGACCGCGACTTCATCCTGCGCTACCGCCTCACCGGCAACCGGATCCAGTCCGGCCTCCTGGTGCGCCAGGGAGAGCAGGAGAACTTCTTCCTCCTCATGATGGAGCCCCCGGAGCGCGTGGCCGTCCAGGACATCCCCGGCCGGGAGTACATCTTCGTGGTGGACGTCTCCGGCTCCATGCACGGCTTCCCCCTCAACATCGCCAAGACCCTCATCCGCGACCTGGTCGGCAGCCTGCGCCCCACCGACCGCTTCAACCTCCTGCTCTTCTCCGGCAGCTCCCGCCTCATGAGCCCCGAGTCCGTCCCCGCCACTCCGGATAAGGTCTGGGAAGCCCTGGGAATCCTGAACAGCGAGAACGGGGGCGGCGGAACCGAGACCTACGAGGCCATGTCCCGAGCCCTTTCCCTGCCCGGCGACGAGTCCCTGGCCCGCACCATCGTGCTGGTCACCGACGGCTACATCTCCGCGGAACGTTCCGTGTTCCGCCTGGTGAGCGAGAGCCTGGGCCACGCCAACGTCTTCGCCTTCGGCGTAGGCAGTTCCGTCAACCGCTACCTCATCGAAGGCGTGGCCAAGGCGGGCCTTGCCGAGCCCTTTGTCGTCACCGACCCTTCGGACGCCGCCTCCGCCGCCAACAAGTTCCGCGAGTACATCAAGTACCCGCTCCTCACCGACATCCGGGTGGAAAGCCAAGGGGCCGAGATCTACGACCTGGAGCCCCGCAGGCTGCCCGACATGTTCGCCCAACGCCCCATCGTCGTGGCGGGCAAGTTCCGGGGAAGCCCCCGGGGCGCCGTCACCGTGTCCGGACTCACCGCTTCCGGGCCTTATGAGCAAACCTTCCGCTTCGACGAAGCCGATGATTCGGAAAACACCGAGGCGCTCCCCTACCTCTGGGCCCGCACCCGGTTGTTCCGCCTCTCCGACGACCGCCTCTGCGACCCAAGCCCCCAAAACGAGGAGGAGATCATCCGCCTGGGCCTTGCCTACAACCTGCTAACGGAAAAAACCTCCTTCGTGGCCGTGCACGAAGAGGTCCGAAATACCGCGGCTCCGGCACAGAACGTCGCCCAGCCCCTCCAGCTTCCCAAGGGCGTCTCCAACCTGGCCGTGGGCGGATACCACTCCGTTCCCGAGCCCGGCATGTGGGTTCTGCTCGTCACCCTGGCGTTGCTGTCGTCGGTCAAGCTGCTGATTATGAAAATAAAAGAAAGGAAAGGAT
>JBFMHL010000094.1:0-12506 GCA_040753055.1 Thermodesulfobacteriota bacterium
TATCAGATGCACCGGAACACCGGGCAGGACCTTCTTTATGTAGGATAGGTTGTAGGAGCCATCGGAGGTGTCCAGAAGGTGGGTGCCGGCCGCGTGGCAGATTCCCTTCTTCACGGCCATCAGCCCGCCCATGCTGCCCACGTGCGCCGAGGAGAGCCCGAAGCGGGGATCGCGCTCCTTCACCAGGTCCGTGATGAGATCCAGGGTGTTGTCGTGGCTGCCCACGATGACGATGGTGTCGGAAACGTCCTGGTCCGTGGGAAGCAGGCTGACCTGCACGGGCTCGCCCGCCGGCAAACCTTCCCGGTTTTCCGCGACGCGCAGGACGCCGTCCGCGCGTACAAAGGAAGTGATGGAGCCCGCGCCACGGGGGAGCGGGGTGGCCACCAGGGTGTCCCCCACTCTGCCCAGCTTGACGCGCACCAGTTCCTCCATGCCGATGCGGGAGGGGACCTTGCGCGTGGGGACTGCCGAGACCGAAGGCCTGGGCTCCGGGCGCACGCCCAGCATGCGGCACAAAATCGGCTCCACGAACTCGGAGAAGGCCACGATGGCGGAAACCGGGTAGCCCGGCACGCCCACCACCGGGACATCTTTCACGTCGGCCAGGATCACGGGCTTTCCGGGCATGAGGGAAACCCCGTGGACCAGAACTTCCCCCAGCGAGGAAAGAACGTTCTTGGTGTGGTCGTGGCTTCCGGCCGAAGACCCGGCCAGCACCAGCACCAGGTCGTGGCCCGCAGCCACTCCTTTTGCGACCGCCTCTCCCAGCGACTCCATCCGGTCGGGGACAATCCCGGTCCTCTCCGCGGTCCCGCCGGCAAGCTCCACCATCTTCTCCAGCATGTAGGAGTTGGACTCCACCACCTTGCCCTGGGAAAGGGCCTCCTCGGTGGCGTCCTCCCAAGGCAGCAGCTCGTCGCCCGTGGGGATGAGGAGGACCCGCGGCTTCTTCTTCACCTTGACCCGGAACGCCCCTGCGGCCAGCAGGGCGTTGACGCAGCTGGGTCGCACCAGATGGTTGCGGGGAAAAAGCATCTCGGTGGCCACGATGTCCTCTCCCACCTTCCGCACGTGCTGCCAGGGGTAGGCCGCCTTCTCGATGCGGACCACCCCCTCGCCCAGGGCGACCACGTCCTCGATCATGATGACCGCGTCGGTCTGGGCCGGGATGCGCCCCCCCGTGTTCACGTAGAAGGCCTCGCGGCCTATGGTCAGGTCCAGGGGCTTTTTCTCGCTGGCGCCGAAGGTCTTTTCCGCGGTCACGGCGATGCCGTCCATGGCCGCCGCGTGAAAGGAGGGGGAGCAAAACCGGGCGTAGACCGGCTCGATGAGAACCCTGCCGGCGGCGTCGGCGGCGAACAGTTCCTCCGCGTCGAGCCGAGGATGATCGGAGAAACGGGCGAGAAATACCTCCCGGGCCTTATTTGCGCTGGTCATGGTGAGATAGATATTGCGGCCGGACATGGGTGCCTCATTCGTTTGGGGCAATGGAATCTGCGTTATAACCATTGAAGCATAACGTACAATAGGAATCCAGGCGACGCAAGAGGGGCCTTCCATGCCCTCGCGGTCAGCCCTTCTTCTCCATCATCCGGGAAAGGCCTGCGGCCAGCGGGTATTGTGCGGAGAATCCGAAAAGGGAACGGGCCTTGGAGACATCCGCCACCGAGTGGCGCACGTCTCCGGGCCGCACAGGGAAAAACTCCGGCTGTGCCTTTTTTTCAAAAAGGCCTTCCAATGCTTCGAGGATGGCCAAGAGGCTCGTCTGCCGGCCCGTTCCCACGTTGACTATTGCGCCCGGTTCGAGGGTGTCTGCGTCCATGGCGGCCAGGTTGGCCGCCACCACGTCGCTCACGAACACGAAGTCCCGGGTCTGCAAGCCGTCGCCGAAGATAATCGGCGTCCGCCCCTTCTTAAACGCGTCGAAAAACTTCGAAATGACCCCGGCATAGGCGGAAGAAGGGTCCTGGCGCGGGCCGAAGACGTTGAAATAGCGCAGGCTCACGGTCTGCATCCCGAAAAGCCGGCCGAAGACCTCCAACAGCTTCTCTCCGTAGAGCTTGGTGGCCGCGTAGGGGGACTCGGGGCTCAGCGTCATGGTTTCGGTCTTGGGGAGGCCGGGATCGTTTCCGTACACGGAGCAGGAGCTGGCCAGCACCACCTTGCGCGCCCCGGCCCTCCGGGCCGCCTCCAGCACGTGGAGGGTGCCCGTGGAGTTCACCTCGTGGGTCGAATGCGGATCATCCACCGAATCGAAGGGGGAAACCAGGGCCGCCAGGTGATAGACCTTCTCCACTCCTTGCATGGCGCTCTGCACTGCCTGATAGTCGCGGATGTCCCCGCGGACCATCTCGATATGGTCCGCCACCGCGCACAGGTTTTCTTCCCGGCCCGTAGAAAGGCTGTCGAAGACGCGCACCCGTTCGCCCCGCCCGACCAGGGCTTCGGTCAGGTGGGAGCCGATGAATCCGCATCCCCCGGTCACCAATGTGGTCATGCTCAGAGTCTTTCCGGATAGGCGCCGCTTGCTGTAAGCCCCGCCAGGTGGTCCGATACGGCCTGCCTGTCCTCGCGGAAAGTCATCCCCACCCAGCGGTCGAGGCTTTCCAGGACCTTGACCCGCGCCTTGCGCTCCCGGATCATGGCGTCCACCGCGTCGGGCAAATAGAACTCGGCCTTGGGGTCGGCGCCTCGCTTTGCCAGGAAGGCGGCGAAGAGCCGGTCCAGCTCCTCGAAGATGTCCGGCGTAAAGCCCCAGAAGTTGAGCGAAACCGGCTCCTCGCCGGAGAGCTTGCGGTCCCCGCACTCGTGAACTATCCCGGCCCGGGGGTCCATGCGGATGCCCGTTATCTCGGTGACGGAAACAAGCTCCCCGTCGGGCCCCACGTCGCACACCCCCCGGGAGACCGCCCCGAAGCCGGACAGCGTGTTCCGAAGCAGGAACCCCACCATGGAAAAGCGGCCCGGCTCCACATCTTTCAAAAAGCCCGCCATGCTTTTGTAGGCCGCGGGCCCGTAGAAATCGTCGGCGTTCACCACGCAAAAAGGCGTGGTGACGGCTCGCTTGCACACCAGCACCGCATGCCCTGTGCCCCAGGGTTTGGACCTTCCCTTTGCAAGCACCCGGGGATAGCCCTCGGGCAGCGCGTCCATTTCCTGGAACACGCATACGGTCTCCACGCGGTCGCGGTAGCGCGGAAGAATAAGCTCCGAGAAGACCCTCTCCAGGTCGGCCCGGATGACGAACACCAGCTTGTCGAAGCCGCACGAAAGCGCGTCGTGGACCGAGTAGTCGAGAAGCGTCTCGCCGTTCATCCCGACAGGGTCCAGCTGCTTCGTGCCCTTGTAGCGCGAGCCCATGCCCGCGGCCAGAACAACCAATGCCGGCATTTCCCCAATCCTTTGCTATCTCAAGCCCGCGGAGCTCTTAGCACCCGCAGGAGCCTCCCGGGTTGATGGCCTGCCCCACACGCTGCATGGCCATGTGGGCCACGATCATGTGGACGTCCTCCACCTTCTGCATGTCGGCGACCGCGGCCAGAACGGGGATCTGTGCCATCTTCCCCAGCTTGCCGCCGGAAAAGCCGCACAAGCCCACCGTCACGCCTCCACGGTCGTTGGCATACTGGATGGCCCGAAGCACGTTCTCCGAGTTGCCCGAGCCGGATATTCCGATGACCACGTCGCCGGGCTCGAAGAAGTTCTTGAGCTGCTCTACGAAAACGTCGGCATACGACAAATCGTTGGCGTAGGCCATCATGGTGGAGATGCTGTCGTTTAGGCAGATCATGCGGATGCGCTTTTCCAGCGCCAGGCAGGCGCCCTTGTTCATGTCGCAGACCCAGTGGGACGCCGTGGAGGCGGACCCGCCGTTTCCCATCACGAATATCCGGCCTCCCTTTTCATAAGCGGCCAGCATGGCCGCGATCATCTTCTCGAAGGCCGCGTGGTCGAAGCCGTCCAGCACCTTCTTCAAGCTCTCCAGGTACTTCTGCGAAAAGGCTTCCATGGCTTCTCCTTTTTCAATCGCTAGGTTGCCCTGCGGACCACGTTCAGCTTCTCCATGGTCTTTTCCGCAAAATCCAGCACGTCCGCAACATTGTCCTGGCCGCACAGCCAGTCGGCATAGTCCCGGACGCTTTTCTCCGGCCGGTGGGCGGGCTTCCAGCCCAGGGCCTCCATAGCCGAGATGTCGGACACCGCATGCCGCGTGTCGCCGAAGCGATAGAACCCCGGCACCCGCGGCTCGGGAAGCGCCCGGCCCTTGCGGCGCTCGAACTCGGCCCGGACGATTCCGGCGAAGTCCGCCACGGTCACGGCGTTCTTGCCCCCCACGTTGAACACGCCATACACCATTGCAGGATTTTCCAGCGCCATGAGGTTCGCCGCCACCACGTCCTCGATGTTCACGAAGTCCCGGCACTGCAGACCATCTTCGTACAGAACCGGCGCACGGTCGAAGTAGTAATGCAGGCAAAAGATCCGGCAGGCTCCGGAGTAGGCATTGTAAAGAGACTGGCGCGGCCCCTGGACGATGGAGTAGCGCAGCGCCACGGACGGGATGTCGTAGCGGCGGCCCAGGGTGATGGCGCAGAGCTCCTGGGAGTACTTGGCCATGGCGTAGGAGTTGGGCGGGCTGGCGTGGGTTTCGGGCGTTCTCCGCCAGTTCGCGGGGCTGCCGCAGGCCGGGCAGGGATGCTCCCACCGGGCGGCCTTGAGCATGATTTCGGGACGCGCCACCGGGCCGAACCTTTCCGCGCACGCGGGGCACGAGTAAAGGCCCTCGCCCGCCACGAACTGGGAGCTGGCCACCACCACACGGGAAAGGTCCAGCTTGCGTTCCACCGCCACTTCGTACAAAAGCGCCGTGCCCACCGCATTGGTGTGGAAGAAGGCGGAGAAGTCCGGCAGGTAATCCTGGTAGGCCGCGAAATGATACACGGCCGATACGCCGTCGAGCGCCTTCTCCCAGGCGGCCTTGTCCCGCACGTCGGCCTCCATGAACTCGGCCTCGGCCGGGATGTAATCCGGCTTGCCCTTCAAATGAACGGGCTTCTGCAGGTTGTCCAGGATGCGTACGTCATGGCCCCGCGCCAGCAGGGCGTCTACAGTATGGGAGCCGATGAAGCCGGCCCCCCCGGTGACGAGTATCTTCATGGATGCACCAGTAGTTGAAGGCTCAATGGAAGCCGTCGCTTAAAAAAAGAAAAGCTATTCGCGGGGAAGCGGGGAAAATTCCCTTTAAATAAAGCCCCCCCTCTCTTGTTGAACCCAAACGTTTCGGTCTCCCGCCCGGAGCACGATCCAAAATCCCGCGCAGAAGGCTGCGGCTTATCTGCCAAGCCGTCATTTAATGGAGTAGCCCCTGTGGTCGAAGATCACGCGGCTTCCCGAGGGCTCCAGCATGAAGGGAAGTTCCCGGAACCCGTCCATGGCCGCGAAAAGGTCCGCCTGCCGATCCCGCGGGGTGAGGAGCATGAGAAATCCCCCGCCCCCCGCACCCGCCACCTTGCCGCCCAGGGCCCCCGCCTGCTTCGCCGTCTGGTACATGTGGCGGATGTGCTCGTTGGAAATGCCCGAGGCCATGGCCTGCTTTTTCTGCCAGGCCAGGTCCAGGAGGCTCCCCATGACTGTCAAGTCGCCCTGCTCCATGGCCTGCCGGAAAGGCGCCACCATGGCCACCATCTCGCGCATGGAGGCGGTCTTGTCCTCTTTTTGATAGTTGCCGCTCTGTTCGCGCAGGATCACGTCCGCGCTCCGGGTGAGCCCCGTGAAGTAGAGAAGAAGGCTGGAGGAGATCTTGCGGAACATGCGGCCTTCCAGCTGCACCGGGATGCGGGTCACGCTGTCGTCGGGATTGAACACGAACTCGTTGATGCCGCCATAGGCCGCGGCGTACTGGTCCTGCCGGCCGATGGGCTTCTTGAGCACCTCGATCTCGATCCGGCAGGCCTCGCGGGCCAGCCGCTCCGCTGTGGGCAGGACCTCGTTGTAGGTATACAGGGCGTGCAAAAGGGCCACCGTAATGGAGCTGGAGCTTCCCAGGCCCGAGCCCTCCGAGGGGATGTCGGCCAGGGTGGTGATCTCCACGCCCCTGTCCACGCCGGTGATCCGCATGGCCTCCCGAACCAGGTCGTGCTGGATCTCTTCCACCCGGTCCACGCACTCCTTGCGGGAGTAATTTATGTAGATCTTTTCGTCGAACCGTCCCTTCACGATGACGTAAACGAACTTGTCCACCGCGGAGGAAACCACCCTGCCCTCGTTCTTTTCATAGAAGGCCCGGATGTCCGACCCTCCCCCCATGAAGCTCAACCGTAAAGGCGTGCGAACAACGATCACGGCAGGTCCTTTCCGCGCCCTTGATACTACCGGAGGGCGCCTGGCTGCTTTACATGTGGGCTTCGAAGCTGGGCGGCAGGGGAAAGCCGTTCCGCAGGCACACCGCCTCCCGGGCTGCCGAAACGAGATCCGCGGACACCATCTCCGCCACCATCTGCGAAAAGGTCGTCTTGGGCGTCCAGCCCAGCATCTCCGAGGCTTTGGCCGCGTCACCGCACAGGTCGTCCACCTCGGTGGGCCGGAAGTAGCCGGGGTCCACTTCCACCAGCACCTGGCCCGGCGCGATCTCTGCTTTGCCGCACTGGCGGGCCAAGTCCCGGACCTCGGGCGCCGGAGAAAAGCTTTCTACCACTCCTTTTTCATTTACGCCCGACCCCTGCCAGGCCAGAGTGATCCCCACCCGGGAGAACGCGTTTTCACAGAACTCGCGCACCGAATGGCTTTCCCCCGTGGCAATGACGAAGTCCTCGGGACGATCCTGCTGCAGGATGAGCCACTGGGCCTCCACGAAATCCCGTGCGTGGCCCCAGTCTCTGCGGGCGGAAAGGTTACCCAGGAAGAGCTTCCGGGAAAGCCCCAGGGCGATGCGGGCGGCGGCCCGGGTGATCTTGCGGGTCACGAAGGTCTCCCCCCGCACCGGCGACTCGTGGTTGAACAAAATGCCATTGGCCGCGAACATGCCGTAGGCCTCGCGGTAGTTCACGGTGATCCAGTAGGCGTACAGCTTGGCGCAGGCATAGGGCGAGCGGGGGCTGAAGGGCGTTTGCTCATTCTGGGGGGATGGCGCGTTTCCGAAAAGCTCCGAGGACGAGGCCTGGTAGAAGCGGATGTCCTTTTCCCGGCCCAGGATGCGGATGGCCTCCAGAATGCGCAGCGCACCCAGGGCGTCCACGTTGGCCGTGTACTCGGGCATCTCGAAAGAAACCTTCACGTGGCTCTGGGCGCCCAGGTTGTAGATCTCGTCGGGGTGGAGGGTCTGGATCATCCGGATGAGGTTGGCGGCGTCGGTGAGGTCCGCGTAGTGGACCGCAAAGCGGATGTTCTCCTCGTGGGGATCCTGGTAGAGGTGGTCCACCCGGGCCGTGTTGAAAAGCGAGCTGCGCCGTTTCAGGCCGTGGACCATGTACCCTTTTTGAAGCAGGAACTCCGCGAGAAAAGCCCCGTCCTGTCCGGTGATGCCCGTGATGAGGGCAGTTTTTCGGGTCATGGCTGCTCCGCTGGCCGGCCCCCTGCAGGGGCCCCGATGTCTGGCACGCTCTCGGGTCTCATGCCCTTGTCCGTGTCACTATACCACAGCAGCGCGGCCCTTTGCCGCCGGAAAAGGGCACGGGGACCACCCCGGTCCGGGGCGCGCCGAGGTCCTGCGACCCGGGCGGGCGCCCGGTCGCGGGGCCCTCGCTCTATCTGTCGGAAAGCAAGCCGATCCCTTGTTGCTTCCGATGGCCCGGACCTTGATGCCGTTTGCTGCGAAAAGTGTTGCGGAAAGGCGGAGGGAGTCCGGAGGAGGGGAAAAAAGCCGCTTTTTCCAAAGCGATTTTCTCCCCTCCTCCGCAGAAATCCATTCTCTTTTCTTGCCCCGGCAACTCCCGTTAGCGCATCCGGACCTCGTCCTTGATGCGTTTCACGTGGCCGCGGCCCATGCCTTTCACCTCGCAGCCCAGCTCGAAGTAACGCCGGATGTTCTCATCGGACAGGATGCCGAAGCAGTCCACCACGGCCACGGGCCGCTTGGTCATCTTCACCACGGCCTCGGGAGTGAGCTCCAGGTAAGGCTTGTGGCGCACGGCGAAGATGACCGCGTCGGCTCCATCCAGGGCCTTGGCCAGGTCCTTTTCCACCTGGATCTCCCCGACCTTTTCCTGGTTGCGGAAGAAGCGGGCGCGGCTTTGGCCCGGGGCCGGGAAGGAGTCCTGCTTCTCCAGCTCCCACCAGTGCTTGACGTAGGGGTCGTGGACGACCACGTCGCCGCCCATTTCCGTGAGCTTGCGGACCACGATCTCCGATCCCGAGTAGCGGGTGTCGCCCACGTCCTCGCGGTAGCTGGCGCCCAGCAAAACGATGCGGGAGGCGGGCACGATCTTGCCCATGTTCCGCAGGCAGTCGCGGGTGAGCGATGCGGCGTGGAGCGCGCGGGTGTCGTTGATGTCAATGGCCAGCGGGGTGATCTTGAAAAGCTCGTCCTCGAAGCCCAGAAGCGTGTGGTAGGACCACACGCCCAGGCCGCCGTCCTTGGGCAGGCAGTATCCGCCGATGCCCGGGCCGGGGAAGATCATGTTGGAGTGGGTGGGCCGCACCTTGATGGCGTCGATGACCTTGATCAGGTCCACGCCGTTACGCTCGGCGAACACGCTCCACTCGTGGAGGAAGGCCAGCGTGGAGGCGCGGAAGGAGTTCTCCACGATCTTGCAGGTCTCGCTCTCCAGCGGCCGGTCCAGGACCGTAAGCGGGAACTTCTCGGTGTTGAGCACGTCCGATAAAAAGGCGGTGACGCGCTCCCGGGCCTTCTTGTTGACGCCGGAGCAGACGCGCCAGAAGTCGCGGATGGAGGCCACGTAGTTGCGGCCGGGCATGACGCGCTCGAAGCTGTGGGCCAGCAAAGGCTCGCACTTAGCCATGCCGCGCTTTTCGAACTCCTTGCGGATGATGGGGTAGGCCACATGCTCGGTGGTGCCGGGAGGCACGGTGGTCTCGATGAGCACCAGGCATTCGGGGCCGATCTTCTCGCCGATGACCCGCAGGCTGTCCTCGAGCGCCGCGATGTCCGCGTGCCCGCGCCGGACGTCGCCGAAGGTTTCCTTGTGGTAGTCGCACTGGACGTCCACCACCACCACGTCGGCCAGGGTCAGGGCGTCATAGGTGTAGGTGGCGATGAGGGTCTTCTTGTCCTTGACGCAGCGCTCGATGAGGGGGGCGACCTCGGGGTCCTCGGCGTCCACCGGGGCCTGGCCGCGGTTTAGGTACGGGATCTTCCAGTAGGAACGGGGGGAAGGCCGCTGCATTCCGATGACGAACTTGTTGGGCTTTCCCGTCTTCTTGTCCACGGAGTCGGCCACCACGCCGGCCATCACCGCTCCCACGAAGCCCACGCCCATGACCACCACGATCTCGCGGCCCAAGGCCCTCTGCTTCTTGACCAGGCCGGCGAGCCTTTTGAACTCCTTTTTGTAGTCCTCGTCCTCGGGAAGAGGGAAACTCTCCCCGGCGGGGCAGACGGACACGGCTTTCTTCTGGGACTTGGCTGGCGCTTTCGGCTTCTTGGTTGCGGGAGCCATGGAAATTCCTCCGGTTGTTTTGGCAGTTTTGTTGAGGCCGTTTACGGCATGTCATGCATAGTAGGACCGGTACCACTCGAGAAAGCGGGCGATGCCTTCGGCAAGCGGGGTGGAAGGCGCAAAGCCCACGGCCCGGTGCAGGTCCTCGATGTCGGCGCAGGTGGCAGGCACGTCCCCCGCCTGCATGGGCATCATCTGCTTCTTTGCGGTCATGTCCAGGGCGCGCTCCAGGATGGAGATGAAATCGAGGAGCGTGACCGGGCTGTTGTTTCCGATGTTGTAAAGGCGGAAGGGTGCCACCGAGGTGCCCGGGTCCGGGTGGTCACCGCTCCAGGCCGGGTTGGGCTCGGGGATGAGGTCCAGGACCCGCACCACACCTTCCACGATATCGTCAATGTAGGTGAAGTCGCGCCGCATCCGGCCCTCGTTGAACACCAGTATGGGCTCGCCCGCCAGGATGGCCTTGGTAAAGAGGAACAATGCCATGTCCGGCCGCCCCCAGGGGCCATAGACGGTGAAGAAGCGCAGGCCCGTTGCCGGCAGCCCGTAGAGGTGGGCGTAGGAATGGGCCATGAGCTCGTTTGCCTTCTTGGTGGCGGCATACAGGCTTACCGGATGGTCCACGTTGTCGTGGACGGAGAAGGGCATGTTGGTGTTGAGCCCGTAGACCGACGACGAGGAGGCGAAGACCAGGTGCTTCACCCCGGTGTGGCGGCAGCCTTCCAGGATGGAGGTGAACCCCACCAGGTTGGAGTCCACGTAGGCGAAGGGATTGGTGAGCGAGTACCGGACGCCGGCCTGGGCCGCCAGATGGGCCACCCGATCGAAGCGCTCCCGGGAAAAAAGCTCGGCCACGGTTGCGCGGTCGGCCAGGTCCATCCGGCCAAAGGAAAAGCCCTTATGGGAAGAAAGCAGCGAGAGCCTGGCGTTCTTCAGGGCCGGATCGTAGTAGGGGTTCAGGTTGTCCAGGCCCACCACCTCGTCGCCGCGGGCTAGCAGCCGTTGGGAAAGGTGGAAGCCGATGAACCCGGCGCAGCCGGTGACAAGGGTTTTCATGCTGGTCCCATCCGATATCCGCAGACGTTCCCCGGCAAAGGTCCGCTCAGCCTATATGCGAGAGCGCGGGCCTGCCGATGGGAATCACGTTGAAACCGATTTTGAAAAGCTTTTCGTGGTCCAGGATGTTTCTTCCGTCGAAAATGAACGCCGGCTTGCGCATGGCGCCGAAAATCTTCTCGTAGTTGAGCTTCCGGTAGACCTCCCACTCGGTCATCACGGCGATGGCGTCGGCTCCCCGGGCCGCCTCGTAGGGATCCTCCACGTACTGGAGGGCATGGTCGCAGTCGGAAAGATCCGCGCGGGCGTTTTCCAGGGCCTTGGGATCGGTCACCACCACCACGGCGCGCTCCGCCACCAGCTTCCGTGCGATGGAGATGGCCGGGGACTCCCGCGTATCGCCCGTGTCCGCCTTGAAGGCGAAGCCCAGCAGGACCACCTTCTTGCCCGCCAAGGTGTCGAACATGGCCCGGAGCATGGAACGGAAGAAGCGCTCCTTCTGATGCTCGTTGATGAGGACCACCTGCTCCCAGTAGTCAGCGATCTGGCTCAGACCGTAAGTGCGGCAGAGGTAGACGAGGTTTAAGATGTCCTTCTTGAAGCAGGAGCCCCCGAAGCCTACGGAAGCCGCCAGGAAGCGGGGGCCGATGCGCTCGTCCATGCCCACGGCGCGGGCCACCTGGCTTACGTCCGCCCCGGTCTTTTCGCAAAGCTCCGACACGGCGTTGATGGAGGAGATGCGCTGGGCCAGGAAGGCGTTGGCCACCAGTTTGGAGAGCTCGGCGCTCCAGACGTTGCTGATGAAGATCTTCTCCTTGGGAACCCAGCTTTCGTAGATGGCGGAAAGCTCGGCCGCCGCCTTTTGCCCGGCCTCGGTATCCCTGCAGCCGATGAGGACGCGGTTGGGCTTCAGAAGGTCGGCAATGGCCGTTCCTTCCGCCAGGAACTCGGGGTTGGAGAGGACCGGAAAGGAAAGCCCCTTTCCCGAGGAGGAAAGGATGCGTTCCATGGCCTGGGCGGTGCGCACGGGCACCGTGCTCTTCTCCACGATGATCTTCGAACTTTGCGCGCAGTTCACGATGGTGCGGGCCGTGGCCTCCCAGTACTGGAGGTCCGCGGCCATGCCCGCGCCTTCTCCGAAGGTCTTGGTGGGCGTGTTCACGGAAACGAAGATGATATCGGCCTCGCGGATTCCCCCTTCGATGTCCGTGGAAAAAAACAGGTTCCTCCCGCGGGCTTCCGAAACGACGGCATCCAGGCCCGGCTCGAAGATGGGCAGGTTTTCCGAGTTCCAGGCCGCAATGCGCGCGGCGTTGATATCCACCACTACGACCTTGATGTTCGGGCACTGGCGGGCGATGACGGCCATGGTGGGACCGCCCACATAGCCGGCGCCGATGCAGAGAACGGTCTTTTTAAATGGGGGCATCCGGAGCATCCTCGACTGGCTTGGACCTGAATGGAAGCTATTTCAAAAACCTGAATCCGTGTCGGAGTTTTTCCTTAAAGGGGCCAAAGCCCATCGCTCGGGCATTCTTGCCAAGAGCGATGTTTTCCTCAGGGTAAAAGTCTTTTCCCGCCCTTCGGGGCGGCCCCCATGCGGCCCGTCTGCCGCGTTATGCCACGGCCGCCGTAAGTTCAGTACCGCCGGCCGCGGCCTTCCTTGCATCCGGGCCACAAAGAGGCCGCTCAAGGATTCAGGAAAAATGAAAAGGATTTCGCGAGGGGAAATCTTGCCCGCATCAGGAGCGTTGGAACCCGCCCCTCCACATGCTCTCCCTCTCCCCTTTCCCGCGGCCATTCGGCCTTCGCCCGCGGGCAAAACGTCGAATC
>JBFMHL010000095.1:0-13531 GCA_040753055.1 Thermodesulfobacteriota bacterium
CGCCGTGAAAAAAGGAGCGGGCCTAACCCTGGTCTGCCGGGGCTCGGCCAACCGGAACGGGCTGGGTTTTTCCCGTAGAATGGAGATGATGGCCCGGACGCTGGGCCGGAAGGACGATTCCGGCGCTTAGTGCAGCGGGCCGCTCCGGGGCCGTTTTTGGACTTTTCCAATAAAGAGGTCGTTTCGATGACAAGCTCCCAGGTCCTTTCCTACGTCACCTTCGTATACGCAGCTGCGGCCATCCTCTACTGGGCCGACTGGATATTTCGGAAAAAGGAGCTGGGATCTGCGGCGACCGGGCTTTCACTGGTGGGCGTAGTGGGGAACGCCGCGGGCTTCGGCCTGCGCTGGCACGAGTCCTATCTCCACGGCGTGGGGCACATTCCGCTTTCCAACCTATACGAATCCCTGGTCTTTTTTTCGCTGACGGCCATGGCGGTTTACCTGGTGGTGGAGCGGCAGTACAAGCTACGCGTCCTGGGCGCCTTCGTGACGCCGCTGGCCTTCCTTGCGCTGGCCTACGCCAGCCTTTCCAGCGATGTGAACGCCCAGATCCAGCCCCTCCTTCCCGCGCTGAAAAGCAACTGGCTCACGGCCCACGTGCTCACCTGCTTCCTGGGGTATGCGGCCTTTGCGGTGGCCTTCGGCCTGGCCAATCTCTACCTCATCAAGAACGGCGAGAAGCGTTTCCCCGGGGCCGCCGCCGGCGAGACGGCCAGCTTCTGCGCCATTTTGCTTTTGTACGCCATGAAGAAGGGAATGGGAGCGAGCACGGCCACGGCCTTTGCCGTGGCCGTCTCCGGCGCGGTTCTGGGGGGGGTGCTGGCCTATGTGGTGGCCGGTCTCCTGTTCCGCGGCACCGAAAAGACGCGGGCATTGCTCCTGGACCGGCTTCCCGAGGCGGACGTCCTGGACGAGCTCATGTACCAGAACATCCTGTTCGGCTTTTTGTTCCTCACGGTGGGCATCATTACCGGCGCGGTCTGGGCCAACTCCGCCTGGGGCAAGTACTGGACCTGGGACCCCAAGGAAACCTGGTCGCTCATCACCTGGCTCATCTATGCAGCCCTGATCCACATGCGGCTGGCCCGGGGATGGCTGGGAGCCCGTTCCTGCTACTTCTCCATCGTGGGGTTCTGCGCGGTGCTGTTCACGTGGTTCGGCGTGAACCTCCTGTCCGGGCTTCATAGTTACGCCCGATAGACGCAGGAGACTTCTAGTCAAGGGGCTTTTACGGTTGACAAAAGACCCGGCTGTTTGTAGTTAACCGTTTTTGTATGAAAAAGGCCTGCCGCGCAGGAAAAAGCCGGCGGGCCGAGCTATATCGAGTCGGCAAAGAATACGGCCCGGCCTGAAGCCGGGAAGATCGGGAGCCCCGCAAGGCGCGTGTTCCGGACGCGCCGGGAGGACCGGTGTAAGAGGACGTCTGTACGGCAAGTCACCCGTTACGAAATCATCACATAAACCCGGAGCAGCCATGAGCCAGTCAAGCTTAAAACCGAGCGAAACGCCCGCCGACAAAAACGCGTACGCGGGATTGTGGGCCGTGGTACTTTTCGCGGCCGCCGTGGGCTTTTACGCAAGCCTCCTCGTAGGCTGGATCGTCTTTCCCAAGCTCTTGTACTCCAAGCAGAACCAACCCATCGACTTCAACCACGTCGTGCACGTGGGGGCGGTGGACGACTCCTGCCAAACCTGCCATTACTTCCGCGAGGACGGGTCCTTTGCCGGAATGCCGGCCACGGCCGACTGCGCCGGATGCCACGAGAGCATGGACAGCCTCCAGGGGGAAAATCCCCAGGAGAAGCTGTTCGTGCAGGACTATGTGGAGAAGGACCAGAAGGAAGTCCCCTGGTTCATCTACTCCAAGCAGCCGCCCTGCGTGTTCTTCTCCCACGCGGCCCACGTGTTCTCGCCCAAGATGCGGCAGTTCCGCGACCCGGAGTACCAGCTCCCCGAGGAAGAGGTGGAGGAAGGCGCCTACGACGACACCACCTGCCACGTCTGCCACGGCTTCATCGGCGAGTCCGAGCACAACCGTCCCTACGAGGAGAACCGCATCACCGGTTACTCCCGGGACATCTGGGGCGAGAACATCGCCGGCATCAAGAAGCACACCTGGGAGAGGATGAAGATGGACGACTGCGCCGAGTGCCACGAGAAGGTCAAGGGGCACAAGGAAGCCTGCTTCGTCTGCCACAAGTAAAAGGCTCCCGGACCGTATCTTAAGAGGATAACGCAAGACCAAGTCTTTGCCATATACGAGGAAAGCGAAAATGAAACTCGACAGAAGGACCTTCCTTTCCATCGGTGCTGGGGCCGCCGCGGGCGGCGCAGTTGGTTCGCTCTTCACGCCGCTGCCGTGGAAGCTCACCGACGATCTGTCCATCTGGAGCCAGAACTGGCCCTGGACCCCGGATCCTGCGCGGGGCGAGGTGACCTTCGCACCCACCACCTGCGAGCTGTGCCCGGGCGGGTGCGGAGTCTCCGTGCGCAAGGTGAAGGATCGTTGCGTCAAGATCGAGGGCGCGGACGGAAACCCGGTGAACGACGGCGGCATCTGCCCCTTGGGCTCTTCGGGGTTGCAGATCCTTTACGGCCCCACCCGGATCAAGACGCCGCTCAAGCGGGCGGGAAAAAGGGGCGAAGGGAAATGGAAGCCCGTCACCTGGGACGAAGCCTTGGGCGAGGTGGCTGCCAAGCTTTCCGATCTGCGCCAGAAAAAGCTCGCTCACACCGCAGCTGTCTACGTGAACGGCGGGGAAGGGACCGTCAACAACCTCTTCCTCCGCCTGGCCACCGTCTACGGCACGCCCAACGTGTTCGTTTCCCGCACCGCATGGGACACCTATGCGGACGCGCTCCTGCACATGCAGGGCGAGTACGCCAAGCCCGCCTTCGACCTGGAAAACTCCGATTACATCCTGAGCTTCGGCTGCGGCATCATCGAGGGCTGGGGTTCGCCCGTCCGCATGATCCGCGTGAACGCCCAGGTTGCGGAAGCAGGTTCCGGAAAGACCGTGGTCCAGATCGAGCCGCGGCTTTCCAACACCGCAGCCAAGGCCGGGAAGTGGGTGGCCATCAAGCCCGGGACCGAGGCCGCCCTGGCCCTGGGGCTTTGCCACGTGATCATTCGGGAAGGCCTGTTCAACGACGAGTTTGTCAGCACCTTCTCCCAGAACTTCGAGGACTGGGTGGATGAGGTCCACACGGAGCATCGCGGCTTCAAGAGGGCCGTGCTGGAGGACTTCCCGCCCTCGGCCGTGGAGAAGATCACGGGCGTTCCCCGGGCGCAGGTCGCAAAGCTGGCCCGGGAGTTCGCCGCCGCCAAGGCCCCCGTTGCGCTGTTCGGAACGGGAAAGGGCGAGGAGGCGGGCACCCTCTACGGAGCCATGGCCGTGCATGCCTTAAACGCCCTCATGGGCCGCATCAACCAGGCGGGCGGCGTGTTCATGCTGCCCCCCGACGCGGATTTCAACTGGCCGGCCCCCGCCATGGACGCTCTGGCCCAGCGCTCTCTGCGGGAAAACCGCATTGACGGCGCCGGGACCGATAGGTTCCCCCTGGCCTCCGAGCTTCCCTCGCGGCTCGGGGAGGTGCTTGCCGATCCCAAGAAGCCCTACCCCCTCCATGCGCTTCTGGTATACGCCGCGGACCCGGCCTTCACGCTCCCGGAAACGGAAAAGGTCCTTGCCGGCCTTTCCCAGATCGATTTCGTCGTGTACTGCGGCTCCCAGATGAACGATACGGCGGCCATGGCCGACCTGGTGCTCCCGGACCACACCTGCTACGAAAAATGGCAGGACGTGCCCACGCCGCCCGGTTTCGCCCGCCGTCACATCGGGCTCACGCGCCCTGTCGTGAAGCCCCTCTTCAGCACCATGCAGGCCGGCGAGACGGCCATCCGTATCGCCAAGGCCATGGGCGGCCCGGTGGCGGAGTCCTTCCCCTGGAGCGACTATATCCAGTGCCTGGAGGAGTCCATGGGGGCGCGGCTTGCCGACATGAAGGAGAACGGCTTCTGGGAAGCCGAGCCGGACAAGGGGCCCTGGTACACGGCCTTCAAGACCCGCACCCGCAAGTTCGATTTCGCGCCGCGCATCATCAGCCCCGCGTTCCCGGACACCAAGATCCTGCTGCCCACTTACGAGGCGCTGACGCCCGCGGGCAGCGAGTCCGGCTTCCCGCTCACGCTGATCCCATACGAGAACCTGAGGCTGGCGGCGCAGAACGTGGGCGATACGCCTTTCCTGGTGAAAACCCTGCCCGACTCCTCCTTGATGAACCAGGAGTCCGTGGTGGAGATCAACCCCGCCACGGGCAAGGCCTTCGGGCTGCGTGAGGGAGGGGCCGCGATCCTCTCCACGCCGGCGGGAGAAACCCGCGTCCGCGTGCACTTCTACCCGGGCGTTGCGAAGAACACCGTGGCGCTGCCCAAAGGACTGGGACACATCGGCTACGATGACTACCTGGCCGGCAAGGGGACCAACGTGAACGCGCTGGTGGGCCTCCTGCCCGATCCCGTCACCGGGCACAACGCGGCCCTGATTGCGCGGGCCCGGATCGTTCCGGCCTAAGAGAGCCGGGAAACGGACGGCCCGAAACGAAGGGCGCCGGAAACTTTACCCGAGATTTTAACAGGTGAGGGCTACGATGGAAGCGGCCGAAAGCCACGAAAAACAAAAGATGTACGGGATGGTCATAGACCTGGACAAGTGCACGGGCTGCGGCGCGTGCATGGTCGCCTGCATGGCCGAGAACAATGTCCCGTTCCGCAAAGACGAAACCGACAAGTTCAAGTCCATCACGTGGATGCGGGTCTACCTTCTGTCCAACAAGAAGGATTACCCTTACTCCGACATCTGCTACCTTCCCCGGCCCTGCATGCACTGCTCGGGCCGCGGAGGACACGGGCACAGCCCCTGCGTCTCCGTCTGCCCGGCCGTGGCCACCGACTACAGCCACGCCACCGGCATCGTGAGCCAGATTTATACCCGCTGCTTCGGCTGCCGGTACTGCATGGGAGCCTGCCCTTACCACGCCCGCTACTTCAACTGGTGGGATCCGAAATGGCCCGAAGGCATGAAGGAGTACCTGTCTCCGGACGTTTCCTGCCGCATGCGCGGCGTGGTGGAAAAATGCAGCTTCTGCTTCCACCGCTACCAGCGGGCCATGGACCTGGCCTTCACCGAGCAGAGGACGGAGTTGGAGGAGAACGAGTACCAGACCTCCTGCACCCAGGCCTGCCCGGCCAACGCCATCGTGTTCGGCGATTTGAACAATGAAGAGCACCAGGTCGCCCAGCTGGTGAGCGAGCCGCCGGAAGGGAAAAAGAAGTTCCGGCTGTTGGAGCAGTTGGACACCAACCCCAAGGTCTACTACCTGACCAGCAAGGACTGGGTCCTTTCCGCCGCCAACCGGAGCGTCAAAGAGGAAGCCAAGAAAGCCGAAAGCGGCCACTAGTTTCCCGAGGGCCGTGAAACAGACGGCAAGGAGCGCCTTGTATGGAAATTGCAGCCAAATCCGCAATGGACAAGATAAACGCGCTGTTCGACTCGCTCACTCCGAAGAAGCTCCTGGAGCTGGACGCGATGCTGCAGCCCAAAGGAGTCAAACGCGCGCCCTTCTGGCAATGGGGACTCTGGATGGGCTTCTTCACGCTGGTGGCCCTCTGGGGCTTCTACGCCGCCATCCTTTGCTGGTTCAAGGGCCTGAACCAGACCAACATGAACGATTACTACGGCTTCGCCCTCTGGATCTGGGCCGACCTGGCGGTGATCGCTCTGGGAGGCGGCGCCTTCTTCACGGGCTTTTTGAAGTACGTGATCGGCAAGGAGATGCCGCTTAAATACATCGTCAACTATGCCGTCATCATCGGCTTCATCTGCTACAGCTCCGCCCTGCTCATCCTGGGCATGGACGTAGGCCAGCCGCTCCGCGGGTGGTTCATCTTCTGGCACGCCAACGTGCACTCCATGCTCACCGAGGTGGCCTTCTGCCTATCCTGCTACTTCGGCGTGTTGTGTATCGAGTACCTTCCCAACGTGCTGGAAAACCGGCAGCTGGACAAGATCCCCTTCATCCATAACCTGACCCACAACTTCCACTCGGCCATGGGCATCTTCGCAGCCACCGGCGCCTTTCTCTCCTTCTTCCACCAGGGCTCCCTGGGCGGCGTGGCCGGCGTCATGTTCGGGCGTCCCTTCGCCTTCCGCGAAGGCGTCTTCATCTGGCCCACCACCTTCTTCCTGTTCACCTGGTCCGCGGCGGCCTTCGGCCCCTGCTTCACCATCATGCTCACCAAGCTCATCGAAGCCATCACCCGTAAAAAGCTGGTGCCCGACACGGCGGTCCGCTTCCTGGCCAAGATTTCCGGCTGGATGATCGGAACCTACATCGTGGCCAAGATCGCCGACACCCTGTACTGGGCCTTTGTCACCGCTCCCGCCGCAGGCTGGCATCTGTCCGACTTCTATACCGGAAACGCCTTTTACGGATACTGGATCCTGGCCCTGGAGATCGTCGCGGGCGGCATCATTCCGGCCGGCATCCTCATCTCCAAGAAAGGCCGGGAAACCGGCTGGTCCCTCACCCTGGCCGTCATCCTGGGCGTCATCGGCGTGTCCGTGAACCGCTGGGTCATGGTGCTCCAGGTCATGGCCGTTCCCATCATGGAGTTCGACCAGTGGGCGCTGTACGTCCCCAGCTGGCAGGAAGTGGCCACCACCATCCTGCCCGTGGCCTACGGCGTGCTCCTGATCTCGGCATCCCACCGCTATCTGCCCCTCTTCCCCTACGAGATCGAGCAGGCAAACGCGGCGGAGCACCACGGATAGAAAGCGGAGAGAGAACGGGATTTCCCGAACCGACCGGCCGACGCAAGGCCTGTACTGAAAAAGGCGAACAAACGGAGGAGCCATGTTTCCGTTCAACTATGAGTGGGCCTGGGACATGTCCCACATCGTTTTCATGGGCGGCCTGTGGTACGCCCTGGGCATCATCGGCGCAGGCGTGACCTACGTGGTTGCGAAATCCGCCTGGGACACCATGAAGGGCCACGGCGGGCACGAGGAAGGCCACCATTAGGCTTTCATCGGCGTTATTTCGCCTGATCGGGCCTTTCTTTCCCGATCGCCTCTCCCCTGCCCCTTAGCTTCCCCTGGCCCGGACGGAAATCTCCGTCCGGGCCTTTGTTTTCAAGCCTCACCCAAACAGCCCCAGACAAAACCGCTGCCGCGGCATTGCCTTTTTCCGGCTTCATCCTTATTTTTTATCCTAAAGCCCGAAACAAGCTCACCAATTCCAAGGAGGCCGGCCATGTCCCGCAAATACAAGCTGACGGGGAAATGCCCCCAGTGCGGATGCTCCGCCGTTTCCCACCTGTCCAAGGAAGAAATCGAAAAGCGCTTTTCCGGGGTGAACAACGTGACGCTTACCTGCGGGGAATGCATGAAGCAGTATCTCGCCGACATCCGGGAGTCCTGCCCCGAGTATGCCGACGAGTGCAAGATCCGCTGATACCAAGCTGCATTCAAACGTCTAAATGCGTTGGCATCGTCTTTGGCTCCTCGATGGTTGACCCATACGCCTGCGTCGCCTCATCCTTGCCGCCTTGTTTTACCTCCGAATGCACATTGGTATCAGGCCCCGGCTCAGGGGGTCTGCTGCGAAAGGCTTTGCAGGAGGGAGGTGGCGCGGCCGTATCCGGGATCAATGGCCAGGGCCCGCTCCGCTTCGGTCCTGGCCTCCTGGGCGCGGCCCAGCCGGACGAGCGCCATCGCCATGTTGTAATGCACGTCGGCCCGGCCCGGCTCGATCTCGTCCGCTTTCCGGTACAGTGCCAGCGCACGCTCGGGGTCTCCCGCGGCCATCCGGCAGTTTCCCCAGTTCAACCAGGCCAGGGTAAAGTACGGGGAGATGGAAACGGCGGTGGCGAAATGCCGTTCCGCGCGGGCCATGTCGCCAAGCCGCGCCAGGATATTGCCAGCGGCATAATGGATGTCGGGCACAGAAGGATGCACGGTGAGCGCCCGGTTCACGAAAAAGAGCGCCTTTTCCGGCTCGCCCAGCTTCATGTAGGAGGATGCCAGGTCGGAAAGCGCGTAGTAGTTGTCGGGATCCGCGGCGAGCGCCGCCTGGAACTCCGCAATGGCCTCCCTGGGCTTCCCGGCGATGTTCAGCTCCTTGCCCAGGCTGATGCGCGCCCTCTCGTTGCCCGGGTCCTTCCGCGCCGTGTCGGCCCAGAGATCCAGGCTGCTGGAAAAAACCCGGTTGCGCAGCACGCTCATGCCCGCAAGCCCAAACCCCGCCAGCAGAACCAGGATGAACAAGGCTGCCTCCGCCCTGCTGCGGCCCGAGCCTTCGGGCATCCTCCTCCCCAGCCTGCGCACCCCCGCATACCCGGAAAGCACCGCCAGGGACACCACCGCCGCCAGCGGCAGGTACATGCGGTAGTCGCAGGCGATCTTCACCAGCGGCACCACGCTGGACGTGGGCGCCAGGATCAGGAAGAACCAAGCTCCCGCAAAGCCGGCCAGGCTTCGGCGCACGAGCCCGGCAACCGTGAGCGCAAGCAGGGCCGCGATCCCGGCCCCGTAGAGCACGAAATCCCTCGTGCCGGAAACCGGCCACTTCCAGTCGAAGCAAAGGTGGTTCGGCCAGAACGACTGGAAAAGGTAATGGAAGAGCACCGCAGGCTGGGTGGAGAAGTACTGCCACCGCGTGTAAGGGCTTGTTCCCAGCGCCGTCGTGGTTCCCCCTCGGGAGAGAAGCCAGAAAAGCGCTGCCAGCCCCGTGGCGAAACCGGCATAGAGAAGCGGCGAGCTCCGCAGGGCCCGGCCCGGCGAAACCCGGAGGATCGCCACCTGGTAGAGGAAGACCAGCACCGGAGCAGCGGCGATGACCTCCTTTACTCCCACCCCCAGAAAAAAACAGACAAGGGCAAGCATATGCCAGGGCCACCTGCGCGTTGCCCGCCAGCCCTTCAGGGAAAAGTAAAAGGTCCCCAGCAGCAGCATGCCCATCAGGCTTTCACAGCGGTTGGTCACATAGGTTACCGCCTCGGTCTGGATGGGATGGGAAAGCCACAGCAGCCCGCAAAGGCCTGCAAGAAGATTCCTGCTCTCCCCGAACATCCGCTCCGGTCCCGCCTCGCTCAGCATCAGCCGCAGAATGCCGAACAAAAAACAGGCCGCGATCACGTGGATGGCGATGTTCCCTGCGTGGTAGCTCCAGGGCGCAAGACCGGACACCGCATAGTTCAGCGCAAACGAGGCGTTGACGAGGGGCCGGCCCGAAATCCCCATGGCCTGGGACGGGAAAAACAGCTCGGAAAGAGGGCTCAGGCTGCGGATGGAGCGGTTTCCCAAAATGTTGTGGGTATCGTCGAAGATGAAAGGCGCGTGCAGGGTTCCTGCGTAGATTGTCGCACCCAAGACGGCGTAGCAAATCGTCCAGAAAAAGACCGCGCCCCGTCCTCCCTTGGCGTGTTCCGTACTTTGCAGCCGGGCTTCCATTAAGGATGGCTCCCCCTTCAAGGCCTTTGCGGGCAAGGCCCGTCATGCATGAAGCAGATTTTCCCCGCTCAAGGGATTCTTTTTACAAACCCCGCCCCTTCCTGCAAGCGAAATCAGGCCTTACGCGGTCCATTTGAAACTGGAAACCCTCCGGTAAAACTGCTATATTCCCTCCACTCGCAAACCTCCGGGGGACCTCATGGCCGAAGAGCGCACCGCAACGTACCCTTCCATGCCCATCCTGCACTGGTGGAACCTGCGCAACCGCTTTGCCGAGCGCATCTCCGACATCGTGCCGGGAATCATCACCGAGAAGTACGTGGCCTCGGTTCTGAACATCCACGACTCCACCCTCAGAGATTCCGTGATGCCCTGCCTGGTCGCCTGCGGGCTCATGGAAAAAAACGGCAAAACTACCGACCGCATCCGGCGCTGGCTGGACGACGGCAAGTACGCGGAGGTCTGCCGGGAAATCATCTCCGATGTCTACCCGAGGAGCCTCCTCGCCGCGGCCCCCGACCCTTCCCGCGACCGCGAAGCCGCGGAAAAATGGTTCCTGGAGAAGACCGGCGAGCCCGTCATCACCGTTCGAAAAATGATCGCCTTCTACGCCCTGCTGTGCGACGCGGACCTTGCCAAATCGCCCGCCATCAAAGGCAAACGGAAAGAAGTCGTACCCGCCCGCACGGTCTCGGCCCTGCCCCCGCGCAGCGCCGCCGCCCCCCGCGACGCCCTGTCCCACTTCGCCTCCAAAATCACCGTCTCCGGCGCCCCCAACCTCCAGATCACCTTCTCCATCAACATCACGCCGGACACCACCCCGGAGCAGATTGACCGCATCTTCGAAAACCTTGCCCGCCACTTCGCGAAAAAGCAGGACAAGGGCGGAAAAGAGTGAATACCCGCTTTCCATGAAAAAGATGCTGCGGGGAGGGCCGGCCTGGACAAACTGCCGCTTCACGGAAGCTGGCCCAACCCTCCTCCTGCCTGCGCTGTTTGTTCATCGTCCCTTTTCATTGATGCCTAAGCCGAAAGCAACCAGTCTGCAAAAAGAGACAATCCGGACATCGGCCGTCATGTAACGGAACACCATCCCGGCTTCATTTCCTTCCCGTGCAAGGAGCATGGACATGCCCATGAGGCGCTGCGTCGGCATATTGGCTGCGCTGGCTCTTCTTTCCGTGAACGCTTGCTCATCTTCCTCTCTCCCGGGTGCCCGCGAAACCCCGGACTACATCCGCGACCTCATCTCCTTGCCGGCCGCGCGGGCCATGTACCTCTCCCCGCCACTGTGGCCGGGATACACCTGGCAAAACCGGGACACCTACTATGCCGACCCGGAGCTCATGATCGCCCGGCTTGTAAAAAGCGTGCCGCAGCAATCCTCCTACCCCTTCTCCGTCGAAGAGTTCCCCTATGCGGACCTTCCCCCCGCCATGCTGGCCCAGATCCGCGCAGGAAGGTTCTGGATCAACACTCTCCGTGGCCGGCAGGCCGGCGCCGTCTCCTGCTCCCGGCAAAAAGACCCGCGGGACATCGTCGCCCTGATGATCCACGAAGCCTTCCATACCTGGGGCCAGGACGACACCTGGGCCATCCGCCACGTTTCGGAGGATCTGGCCTCCCGGCGGGGCGCCGCCTATCCCATCCATGTCAAGCCCCGCTTTTACCGCAGGAAGATAATAAAAGAGCTGTTCACGGCCCTGACCGTCCGGGACCCCTATGCCCTCAACCACGCCGCCTTCTGGCAGGATCGCCTCAAGGACTGCGAGGAGTGCGGGGACGAGGAATGCAGGGACGAAGGGAAGTGGACCTACTACATGGATATTCTGGAAGGTACCGCCAAGTACGTGGAGCTTACGGGCCTGGCCTCCGGCTTCGCCGATCCGGCAGGCGGCCCTGCGGAAAAGGACTCGTATCTCCTGGACTACCTCGTCGGATACTACAACGAGCAATGGGCCTGGGAGCCTTACCGGAAGCTCGATCCGCTGGCCTTCACCATCATCAAGGACATGGAGTCCTACGCCCTGGGCCCCCTGGCCGGCATCCTGATGGACCAAAGGGGCCCTGCGGACTGGAAGCGCAGGGTGCAGGACGGGGAGAGGCCCCTGGACGTCCTTCTGGAAGGCGTGTCCCCTTTCGCCGCGGCGGACGATCCCGACCTGATGGCCCAGATGAAGGAGAAGATAGACGAGTCCAACAAGGCTCTGGAGCCGGAGCTGGCCGCCTTCCTGGACGAAGGCCGCTGGCAGGACTTCTTCTGGATCCGGTGCCCGGCCCAGCTCCTGGGGGGCTACCTGAGCCCGGCGGGTTTTGTCAACGCCGCGGGCAGGGACGGCGGAGTGAGGAGCTTCTTCCTCTTCCTTCAGGCCGAAAGCCAGGACCAACGCGTGCTCTTCAAGGGAATGACCGCAGAGATGGAGCACGAAACTAGCAGCTTCGTGGCAACCGTCCCTCCCTCGGAGGTCCTCTACGACCCCGTGGCCGGCATCGTTTCCGTAAATGACGAAAAGCTCATGGTGCAGGATATTCCCTGCACGAGGAACCAGGACCCGGATGGCAGGTGGTGGTTTACCCTGTCGGAGCCCTGATGCGGCCGGAGGATCGCCCTAGCGGAACGCCCGGCCCGGTTCCAGGCAAAGCCGGAGCGATGCGCCCGTGCAGGTGGAAAAGGTCCAGAACTGGCCCTGGGCCGGATCGTAGCCATTCAAACGCACCTGGAGCGTGAAGGCCGGCATTTCACTGCGAGGCCTGCCCGTGAACGCGGATAGGGGGCGGGAATGCAGCAGCTCTCGGGAATGGACGCATCCACCCGCGGGTCGCGGTGCTCGACGCAAACGATATCGGTAAGACCGAAGATCTGGTCCTCCGGCACGAGGCCGGGCAACGTCGCGCTCGCATAGCCCCACATGAGACGCATCCAGGCGGAAACCGGCGGCAGAGCCGCGGCCGGGTCGCCGTTGTTCCACTGGGTGTAGGGCGTGGTAAAAAGAGCGGGGTCCGTGTAGTTGCGCGCGCTCATGATGTCCAGCGCGTCCGCGTTCAAGGGCGTGCCGTAGCTATCTATCAGGCCCAGGAAAGCATGGCCCAGTTCGTGGGCCGTGGCCAGCACCGTCTTGAACGGCGGTACATAGCCTTCCCCCGGAAAATCCGCCGGCAGCACCGGCACCTCGGCTATGATGAAGGGCGTCGCCCTGGGCCACATGCCCTTGCCTTCCCGCGACCCGCTGCTCTGGTCCAGCAGATAGCAGAACACCACCACGATCTCCGTCCCCGCCTCCTCCGAAAGCTCGATGACAAAGTTCTCCGGCGAGAACGAAAGCCCCTCGGGCCCGATGTCCTCCGGGCGGATGGCCGGGTTGGGAGAAAAGCTCAAGTACGAGTTCACCCGCCGGCAAATGGCCGAGAGATCCGGCCGCGCGCCATCCAACCCGTCCATTACAACGTTCAGCACGCTCTCGGAGTAGCTCTTTTCGGAGCTCAGCCCCGGAATCGTCACCAGCCCGTAGTCCTTGATCTCCCACGTGCAGTCGAAGCTCCGGGAAAGCCCCTCCAGCGAGGTTTCCAGAATATCGGAATAATCCACCGGAACATACGCGTGGCCCTTTGCCTGCAGATCTCCGGGAAGGGCCAGAAAGGTGTGCACCACCGTGCGGGTGATGTTGTTGCGCGTAAATGCCCCCCACGGCGTGCCCCTGGCCCTGCCTTGGCCGGAAACGCCCCCGGGGCCGGAAGAGCCGTCGCATGCGGCGCAAAAAACCAACAGGGAAACGACAATCAGAAAGCGCTTGCGGAGATTGGAGCCCATCTACACTCTCGCGTGAGGTTTGCCGTATTCTACCGCGAGAATAATAGAGAAGCAAAGGAAGGATTTTGCGGGGGAGGGGTGAAAACAAGCTCGCAGCGGTCGTGGTCAGAAGGGATTTTGGGGCAGAGAGAGGATTTTGGGGGGGGGGGGGGGGGGGGGGGGGGGGGGGGGGGGGGGGGGGGGGGGGGGGGGGGGGCCCGGCGCGCCC
>JBFMHL010000095.1:13541-25448 GCA_040753055.1 Thermodesulfobacteriota bacterium
TTGTTGTTGTTGGGGGGGGGGTTTGGCACCAAACCATGTTTATATCTGGGCCCCCCCCCCCCCCCCCCGCCCCCCTCCCCCCTTTCCCCAAAACTTTTCGGCGTAGGGGTACCAGGCAATGAAGAAGATTGGCAAACGATAGCCGGACCGTAGGATCCCGAGCCAATTCATTCAGCCATAGAGGATCCTTCGTTTTTAAAGAATCTGCTTTACGCCTCTGTACTTGCCCTCCGTGCCAACGTCTCAATGTTCGAGCTTCACCTACAATCGTTTATTGCACCATATACGAAAATTCGGGCGAAAAAAGGGGCGGCGGCCTTTGAATTGTAAGGCCCCGCCCCTTTTGCCGCCGCTTCTGTTTTTTTCCCAAACCCCTGTTCAATCGAGCCCGCGAGCCGCAATCTCGTCCGCCTCTCAGCCCATATTATGGCTTTCTTTTGGAAGGGGTTTGGGGAGACCTTTTCTTTCTCCACGAAAGAAAAGGTCTCCCCAATATCTTTTGTGCCTTTGCCGTTGCCTTGGCCTTTATCTTCTATCCTTCTTTTTTCAGTTTATTTTCTAGACTAGCTTTTATGAAGTCGCGGAACAGGGGATGGGGGGCCAGGGGTCTGGATTTGAACTCGGGGTGGAACTGGCAGCCGAGGAACCAGGGGTGGCCGGGCAGTTCGACGATCTCCACCAGGTCTTTCTGGGGGGATGTTCCGGAGATTTTCAGGCCTTTTTCCGTCAGTTTGTCTTTGTAGGCGTTGTTGAACTCGTAGCGGTGGCGGTGGCGTTCTGAGATCTGCTGGTCGCGGTAGGCGGCCATGGCGAAGGTGTCGGGGGTCAGAACGCAGGGGTATGCGCCCAGGCGCATGGTGCCGCCCTTGTCCGAGTCCACGTCGCGTTTTTGGATGGTCTGAGTGCGTTCGTCGAACCATTCCCGCATGAGGTAGATGACCGGGTGGGGGGTGAGCTCGTCGAACTCGGTGGAGTTGGCGTGGTCGAGGCCGGCGATGTGGCGGGCGAACTCGATGACGGCGATCTGCATCCCCAGGCAGATGCCGAAGAAGGGGATGTTGTTTTCGCGGGCGTAGCGGACGGCGGCGATTTTGCCTTCCACGCCGCGCACTCCGAAGCCGCCGGGGACGAGGATGCCGTCGGCGTTTTTGAGGGTTTCGGCCACGTTTTGGGCGTCAATGGTTTCGGAGTCCACGAAGCTCAGGTTCACCTTGCAGGAGTTGGCGAAGCCGCCGTGGGACAGGGCTTCGTTGAGGCTCTTGTAGGACTCGCGGAGGTTGACGTACTTGCCCACGATGGCGATGGTGATCTCGTGCTGGGGGTTCTGGATGCGGCGAACCAGTTCCTCCCATACTTCCAGGCGCGGGGCGCGGGTCCAGATGTTTAGCTGCTCGAGGATTTTGGCGTCCAGGTCCTGTTGGTGGAAGACCAGCGGGACTTCGTAGATGGAGTCCACGTCCTTGGCGGTGATGACCTCGTCTTTCTGGACGTTGCAGAACAAGGCGATCTTGCGCTTGATGTCGTCGGGAAGGAAGCGGTCGGTGCGGCACAGGAGGATGTTGGGCTGGATGCCGATGGAGCGAAGCTCCTTGACCGAGTGCTGGGTGGGCTTGGTTTTGAGCTCGCCCGCCTTGCCGATGTAGGGGACGTAGGACAGGTGGATGTAGATGACGTTGTCGCGGCCGGCGTCGGCGCGGAACTGGCGGATGGCTTCCAGGAAGGGCAGGCTTTCGATGTCGCCCACGGTGCCGCCGATCTCGATGATGGCCACGTCGGCGCACTTCCCGGCCAGCTTGATGGCCTCCTTGATCTCCTCGGTGATGTGGGGGATCACCTGGACGGTGCCGCCCAGGTACTTGCCCTGGCGCTCCTTGGTGATGACCGAGTAGTAGATCTTGCCGGTGGTGAAGTTGTTGTCCTTGCCCAGGCGCACGTTGGCGAAGCGCTCGTAGTGGCCCAGGTCCAGGTCGGTCTCGGTTCCGTCGTCGGTGACGAAGACCTCGCCGTGCTGGAAGGGGTTCATGGTGCCCGGGTCTACGTTGATGTAGGGATCGAGCTTCTGAAAGGTGACGGTGAGCCCGCGGCTTTCCAAGAGAGCGCCGATGGCGGCGGAGGCGAGGCCCTTTCCCAGGGAGGACAAAACGCCTCCGGTCACGAAGATGTACTTGGTGGTATGCGGCATGTTCGGTTCCTCGGGCGGTGAAAATTAGCAGCGAAAAATGCGCGCGTTCGTTTCGAAAGTGGGACTGAATACGCCTGGGCCTGAGGAGGTACGCAAAAGCATCCGGCCGCGGGCGTCCCCCGCGGAAAAACGGAGCTTGAAAGCCGGATGGGAGGTATTGCTTTTTGCGCGGCCTAGCGGGTAGTAACCAATGCCCGGAGCCTCCGTCGGCCGGACCCGGAGTATGGGAGAAAGTAGCTCGAAACCTGTTGGGGTGTCAACCATGTTGCCGGGATAAAATCCGGGGAGTGGCAGGCCGCGGGCGAAAAGGCGGAAGCGGCTTTTGTTGACGCGCCGCTCGGCCGGGTGGTATGGGGGGCGAAAGAAAAATGTGCCCACACCCTGTTGTGATCGCATGCGCCATCCACATCATCTTGGGGGATGCCCGCCGTGAGCGGACGAACCCCGGAACATCCATCCATAACGACGCAAGGAAGCATTTTTGATGAGCCAAGAATTCATCGGCCCCATTTCCGAAAAGCTCCATATCGCGGCCTGGCAGGTGGAAGCGGCCGCGCGGCTGCTTTCCGAGGACGCAACGGTGCCCTTCATCGCCCGGTACCGCAAGGAGGCCACGGGCAGCCTGGACGAGGTGGCGGTCACGGCCATCCGCGACGAGCTTGCCCGCATGGCGGCCCTTGCCGAACGCAGGGACACGGTGCTGCGCTCCCTGGAGAAGAACGGCCACCTGACGGACGAGCTCAAGGAAAAAATTCTAGCGGCCCAGACCATGACCGCCCTGGAGGACCTGTACCTGCCTTATCGGCCCAAGCGCCGCACCCGGGCAGCCGTGGCACGGGAGAAGGGCTTGGAGCCGCTGGCGGAACTCCTGGCGGCCCAGGACGACAAAACCGACCCGGAGGCCGAAGCGGCAAGGTTCGTGGACGGCGAAAAAGGAGTGGCGTCGGTTCTGGAGGCCCTGGCCGGGGCCCGCGACATCATCGCAGAAAACGTGGCCGAGAACGCCGAGGCGCGGGCCGCGCTGCGCTCTTTGTTTCAGGGTGCGGGATCGTTCAAAACCAGCGTGGTGCCCGGCAAGGAGGAGGAAGGCGCCAAGTTCCGCGACTACTTCGAGTGGTCCGAGCCGGTGTCCACGGCCCCTTCCCACAGGGTGCTGGCCATGCGCCGCGGGGAGCGGGAAGGCATGCTGGACATGACGCTGTCGGTTCCCGAGCCCGAGGCGCTGGAGATCCTGCAGAAAATGTTCATCAAGGGCGTCGGGCCCTGCTCCGTGGAGGTGGGCAAGGCCATCAACGACTCTTACCGCAGGCTCATCTTCCGTTCCCTGGAAACCGAGATCCGGCTTTCGGCCAAGGAGCGGGCCGACGAAACCGCGGTGTCCGTATTCGCCCAGAACCTGCGCCATCTCCTGTTGGCCCCGCCCCTGGGCCGGAAGCGGGTGCTGGCCATAGACCCGGGGCTGCGCACCGGCTGCAAGGTGGTGGTGCTGGACAGCCAGGGGGCGCTTCTGGAAAACGAGCTCGTCCAACCCCATCAGTCGGAAGAGGCCCGCAGGGCAGCGGGAAAGACTCTGGCGGCATTATGCGCGAAGCACGGCGTGCAGGCCGTGGCAGTGGGGAACGGCACCGCGGGCCGGGAGACCGAAGCCTTCGTGCGGGGGCTTTCGCTTCCCGGCAGCCCTCCCCTATTCATGGTGGATGAGAGCGGAGCCTCCATCTACTCCGCCTCGGACGTGGCCCGGGAGGAGTTCCCGGACCAGGACGTGACGGTGCGCGGAGCGGTCTCCATCGGGAGGCGGCTCATGGACCCTCTGTCGGAGCTCGTAAAGATTGATCCCAAATCCATTGGCGTGGGCCAGTACCAGCACGACGTGGACCAGGATCTCTTGAAAAAGTCCCTGGACGACGTGGTGGTCAGCTGCGTGAACGGGGTAGGTGTCGAGCTAAACACAGCGTCCGAGAAGCTATTGCAGTATGTTTCCGGGCTCTCGGCAGGGCTTGCGCGCAACATCGTGGCCTTCCGTAATCAGAACGGCCCCTTCCAGAGCCGCCGCCAGCTGGGCCTGGTGCCGCGCCTGGGACCCAAGGCTTTCGAGCAGGCGGCCGGGTTTCTGCGCATACGGGACGGGGAGAACCCCCTGGATGCCTCGGCCGTGCACCCGGAGCGCTACCCCGTGGTGGAGAAGATGGCCGAGGACCTGGGGGCGACGGTTTCCGATCTTTTGAAGGACGCGGGTCTGCGGAAAAGGATCGTGGTACGCCGCTACCTCTCCGAAGGCTTGGGCGAGTCCACCCTGGCCGATATCATGGCGGAGTTGGAGAAGCCGGGACGCGACCCGCGGGAAAGCATCACCGTGTTTGCCTTTGCCCCGGGCGTAAACGAGATCGCCGACGTCCGGCCGGGCATGGTGCTGCCGGGCATCGTCACCAACGTGACGCGTTTCGGCGCGTTCGTGGACGTGGGCGTTCACGTGGACGGCCTCATTCACATAAGCGAGCTATCGGACCGCTTCGTGAAGGACCCTTCCGAGGTGATCCGCGTCCAGCAGCAGGTCATGGCCCGCGTGCTCTCGGTGGATGTGCCGCGGAACCGCATCGCCCTTTCCCTAAAAAAGGAAGCGGCCGGAAGCGAGGCGCTGCGGACAACGGCAGAAAAAGGGCCGGCGCAGAAGCAAAAGCCGGGAAAGACGGCTCCGGCGTCCACGGCCTTCAACAATCCCTTTGCAAAGCTCTCGGGTTTGGGGAAAAAATAAGGTCCGAACTCTTCCAAAAGGAAACGATGCCCCCATGAAGGCGGTGGTCCAGAGGGTGAAAAGCGCGAAGGTGACGGTGGGGGACGAGGTCACGGGCGAGATCGGACCGGGGCTCCTGGTGCTTCTGGGGGTCGCACGCAACGACGCTGAAGAGCAATGCCGTTATCTTTGCGACAAGATCGCAAACCTGCGCATCTTCGAGGATGCGGAGGGCAAGATGAACCGCTCGCTCCTGGACCTGGGCCTCCAGATGCTGGTGGTCAGCCAGTTCACCCTCTATGCCGACTGCCGCAAGGGGCGCAGGCCTTCCTTTGTGGACGCGGCGCCTCCGGAGACAGCCGAGCCGCTGTACTTGAAGTTCGTGGAAATGGCGCGCGGCCTGGGAGTAAGTGCGGCCACAGGCCGCTTCGGCGCCATGATGGATGTGGCGCTTGTCAACGGGGGCCCGGTGACCATCATCGTGGAAAGCGCCTAGGCAAGGACAATCATTTTAAAGAGCAGCATAGGAAAAGGATTTTGCGGGGCAGCGGGGAAAACCCCTTTTGAAAAAGTGGATTATCCTTATCCCGACGCGGCTTTGCCACCCGGAGGCCCTTTTTCCCCTGTTCCCGCACCCCCACCTCCGTGTGAGACAAAGCTTTTTGATGCGCTCCCGAGGACGATTTCCTTAGGGATATTGTCTATAATAAGAATAATAAAAACAATAAGTTAAAGTAAGATAAAACAAAATCCTCCCGAAGGGCTTTTCAACCATGGAAAAAGCAAAAACCAAGAAGCAGGCACAGGATCTGCAGAAAAAGCTCTCCCGAAAGCATGTTCTGGTGTGGGACGCCCTGGACGAGACGAAGAAGGCCGAGGCTTTTTCCTTCTGCGAAGGCTACAAGGAGTTCCTGAGCCGGGCGAAAACCGAGCGGGAGGCCGTCGCCTTTCTTGCGGGAAAAGCGGAAAAAGCAGGATTCTCGCCACTTTCCCGCAAGTCGGAAGGCGCGCTTTTCGCACGCAACTACGACAACAAGTGCCTGGCCCTGGCGCGCATGGGAAATAACCCAGCGGACAAAGGCTTCGTGTTGGTGGCCTCCCACGTGGACGCGCCCCGGCTGGATTTGAAGCAGAACCCGGCTTATGAGGAATGCGGGTTGGCGTTTTTGAAAACCCATTACTACGGCGGCATCCACAAGTACCAGTGGCTATCCCGCCCGCTGGCCCTCCACGGCCGCGTCCTGTGCCAGAACGGCAGGAAGATGGATGTCGTCATCGGCGAATCGCCCGACGACCCGGTCTTCACCATCATGGACATCCTGCCCCACCTGGCCGGCGAGGTCTACGGCGGGAAAACCGTCGCCCGCGCCTTCGAGGCGGAGAAGCTGAACGTTCTGTGCGGAAGCCTGCCCCTGGGCCCCGATGGCGTGAAGGACCGCTTCAAGCTGACGGTTTTGGACGAGCTCCATCGCCGCTTCTCCATGACAGAAGAGGACCTCCTCTGCGCCGAGCTGGAGATCGTCCCGGCCGGACCCGCCCGGGACGTGGGCCTGGACCGAAGCCTGGTGGGCGCCTACGGCCAGGACGACCGGATCTGCTCCTACTGCGCCGCCGAGGCGATCTTCTCCGCCCTGCAGACGGACAACACCTGCGTCTGCTTCTTCTTCGACAAGGAGGAGATCGGCTCCGAGGGAAAAACCGGCGCCAAAAGCCTGATCGTGAGCGATTTTCTTTCGGACCTCCTGGAGAAATCCGGGGCGAAAACCAGCGAACGGGCTCTCCGCAAGGCCTTCTTGAAGTCCCGTGGCCTATCCGGAGACGTGATCTCAGGCCTGGACCCCGACTACACGGCGGTACATGAAAAAAAGAATGCAGCCCGCCTGGGCTATGGAGTCAGCGTAAGCAAGTATACGGGCGTTCGCGGAAAAGCCGGCAGCAACGACGCCAACGCAGAGTTCCTGGCGCAGGTGCGGAAGGTTTTCGCCGAAAACGGCATCGTGTGGCAGACGGGCGAGCTGGGGCGCGTGGACGCCGGCGGGGGAGGAACCATCGCCAAGTTTCTCGCCGAGCTGGGCATGGACATCGTGGACTGCGGCCCGCCCCTCCTCTCCATGCACGGCCCCATGGAGATCGTCAGCAAGCCCGACGTCTACATGACCCATCTCGCCTACCGGGCTTTTTTAAAAGACGGATAACACCCTATAGCCGGGAGACCCGATCATGGAGATCGTGAAAGGCAAACGGCCGCGCTTCGCCACCCAGATCCTCTTCCTTACGCCCCGGCAGGCGAAGAGGATTCCCGATTTTTCGGGCAAGGAAGAGGAAATCACCGTTCGCTACGTGGGGAGGAAAACCGAGATCCTCTGCGGTTTGGGGGAGGACCGCGACATGGGCCTTTCCGTCATCCGGAGCCAGACCGCCTGCGCCCTGCGCAAGGCGGTAGAGCTCAGGCGCGACTGTGTTTCGGTCCTTTTGCCGGACAAGACACCGGCCGATCCGAGCCGGGCCGGGATGGCCGCGGTGGAAGGAGCCCTCCTGGGCGCTTACTCCTTCTCCCGGTACAAAAGCGAGAAGCCCGGCGAAGTGAAGACCTGCCAGATAGTGGGCCTTGCCGGAGGCAAGGCCCTTGCCCGGACCATCGAGGCCTGCAAGGCGGTCCATTACGCCCGCGACCTGGTGAACGAAAACGCCAGCATCGTCACTCCCGAACGCCTGGCGAAGGAGGCCCTGGCGCTTGCCTCCTTGCCCCGAGTGAAAGTCACCGTCTTCCGGGAGGCCGAGATCGCCGAGAACGGCCTCTCTTTGCTGGCCGCAGTGGGCCGGGGAGCGGAGCACGGCCCCCGCCTCGCAATCATCGAGTACGAAGGCGCCCCGGGCAGGAAAGCCCGCACCGCGCTCATCGGAAAGGGAATCACCTTCGACACGGGCGGGCTCAACCTGAAGGCCGTGGGGTCCATGGAAACCATGCGGGACGACATGGCCGGAGCCGCCGCCGTGCTCGGAGCCTTGCGCGCCGCCGCCCTTTCCGGAGCCCGCGTCAATGTATTGGGTATCGTGGCCGCCGCCCACAACGCCATCTCGGATCGCAGCTTCATTCCCGGCGACGTCTACCCCTCCTACTCGGGAAAGACCGTGGAGATCGGCAACACCGATGCGGAAGGCCGCCTGGTCCTGGCCGACGCCATTTCGTACTGCGTGAAAAATCTGGCCCCCACCGCAATCATTGATTTCGCCACGCTCACGGGATCCTGCGTCATCGCCCTGGGCGACACCATCGCCGGGCTCTTTTCCAACAACGACCAGATTGCCCAAAGGCTCTTCGCCGCGGGCGAAGAGGTTAACGAGCGCCTCTGGAGGATGCCGGTCCGCTCCGAGCACTACAAGGCCATGAAAAGCGACCGCGCGGACCTCTCCAACTCCTCCCGCCTGAAAAGGGGCACCGCCGGGGCCATCACCGCTGCGGCCTTTTTGTCCGAGTTCGTGGAAGGCACACCCTGGGCGCACCTGGACATCGCGGGCACCGCCTTCAACGAGTCCGAGCCTCGCGGCGAAGTGCCCCGCTACGCCACCGGCTTCGGCGTGCGCCTGGCCCTCCGTTTTCTATGTGTCATATAATCTTGCCAAGGAGCCGGAAAGAAGTAAGAGTAAACGCGTCCGCCGATTGCAAGGCCGCGGCCAACAAAGATCGTGAGAATGGTTTTTTTACAGCTCCCCAACCGAGGAGACGCCATGTACCGATACCTTTTTTCACCCATCACTATAAACAAGCTCACCGTAAAGAACCGCATCGCCTATCCGTCCCTGGGGCTCATCTACTCTTATGACGGCAAGATCAACGACCGGTATCGCAACTTTTACCGAGAGCGGGCCGAAGGCGGGGCCGGAATCGTCACCGTGGGGCCCGTGGGTGTGGACTATATCGGCACCGGCTTCGTGGCCCTTTCCCTCAAGGACGACTCCGCCATCCCCGACTTTTCCGAGCTTGCCCGCATCATCCGGGACGGCGGAGCAAGCCCCTGGATCCAGCTTTTTCACGCGGGTCGCTACTCCCACCCCATCCTCATCAACAACCAGACCCCTATCGGGCCTTCGCCGGTCTATAGCCAATATTCCAAGGCCACTCCGCGGGAGATGGACAAGACCGACATCGCGGAGGTGAAGAAAGCCTTTGTGGAAGCCGCCCTCCGCGTGAAAAAGGCCGGCTTCGACGGCGTGGAGATCATCGGTTCCGGAGGCTACCTCATCACCCAGTTCCTCTCGCCGGTCACCAACATCCGCACGGACGAGTATGGCGGCAGCCTGGAAAACCGCCTGCGCTTCCCGACCGAGCTCCTCGCACAGGTGCGCGAGGCCGTGGGAGCCGACTACCCGGTCACCATCCGCATGGCGGGAAACGACTTCATTCCCGGCGGAAACACCGAGGTGGAAGCGGCTGAGATCGCCCGCGCATATGAAAAAGCCGGGGTTGACGCTTTAAACGTCACCGGCGGCTGGCACGAGACCCGGGTGCCCCAGCTTCCCATGGACCTGCCCCGGGCAGCCTACGCATTTCTCGCCTTGAACGTGAAACGCGTGGTGAACGTGCCCGTGTTCGCCTCCAACCGCATCGCCGATCCCAAGCATGCCGAGGCCATCCTGCGCGACGGTTACGCCGACCTGGTGAACCTGGGCCGGGTTCTCATCGCCGACGCCGAGTGGCCCAACAAGGCCTTCGAGGGCCGGGACGCCGAGATCCGCCCCTGCGTGGCCTGCTCCCAGGGCTGCACCGACCAGGTGTTCACCGGCCAGCCGGTCTACTGCATCGGAAACCCCCGCGCCGGCTTCGAAGGCGCTCGTGTCATCACCCCCGCCGCCGCACCCAAGAAGGTCATGGTGGTGGGTGCAGGCCCCGGCGGCCTGGAGGCCGCCATCATCGCCGCTCAGCGCGGCCACAAGGTTTCCCTCTATGACAAGGACTCGGACATCGGCGGCCAGCTCTGGGTGGCCGGTGCCCCGCCCCACAAGCAGGAGCTCTGGGAGTTCATCCGTTATTACCGCGCCATGCTGGCCAAGCACCCCGTCCAGCTGCACCTGAACACCCCCGTGGACCGGGACTTCATCCTCTCCCAGGCCCCGGACCACGTGATCGTGGCCGAAGGCGCGGAGCCGCTGGTCCCCCCCATCCAGGGCCATGACGACCCCTGCGTACTCTCCGCATGGAAAGTACTCCGGGAAAATCCTCTCGTGGGCAGACGCGTCGCCATCGTAGGCGGCGGGGCCGTTGGCCTGGAAACCGCCATGTTCCTGGCCCACAAGGGGACCCTCTCCCCGGAGGTGCTGCACTTCCTTTTCGCCTACAATGCGGTCCCGCCCGAGCGCTTGAAAGACCTGATCTACCGCGGGCGTATTTCCGTCACCGTATTCGAGATGCTGAACAAGGCGGGAAAAGATGTCGGAAAATCTACCAAATGGGTTCTTTTCGACAACCTCCACCGCTACCACGTGAAGGTGAAAACCGGAGCCAAGGTCCTCTCCATCCGCTGCGGAGAGCTTACCTACGAAAAGGACGGGGAAACCCTCACCGAGCCTTTCGACAACATCATCATGGCCTCGGGGTCCCGCTCCGTGAAACGCCTGGCCGAATCCATGCAAGGCGCCGGAATCCCCGTAACCGTTGTGGGCGATGGAACCAAGATTGGAAAGATTGACGATGCCATCCACGGCGGCTTCCTGGCCGCTTTGGCGATTTAAGGGGAAAAAGGGAAAGAAAAGAGAAAAGATTGATTCCTGGGGGGGATCCTTTCGGTCTCCCCCACCTCCCCTCCCCCCACAAGCCATAGCATGGGCTTGTGCAGGGAAAAACTGCGATCAATAGCTTTAGAAGCAGCGGGGGTTTGGTCTAATAGGCTTTGATGCGATGATGAATTCCTGGTCAAAATGAACGACAAGTTCGAAAAAAATTCGGAAACCGCCTCTTGTACGTCCGGGCAGGAGCCTTTTTATCTTCCCGTGGCGGATGAACGGGAGATCTTTTTAGCGGCCTGGGAAACGCGCATCCCGGTCCTCTTGAAAGGCCCCACCGGTTGCGGCAAGACCCGCTTCGTCGAAGCCATGGCCCATCACCTGTCCCGCCCGCTCATCACCGTGGCTTGCCATGAGGACCTCTTCGCTTCGGACCTGGTGGGGAGGTATCTCCTGCTGGGGGGCGAAACCGTATGGTCCGACGGGCCGCTGGCCCGCGCCGTGCGCATGGGCGCCATCTGCTACCTGGACGAGATCGTGGAGGCCCGCAAGGACACCACCGTGGTCATCCACCCTCTGGCCGACGACCGCCGCACGCTGTCCATCGAAAAAAAGGGCGAGACCCTGAAGGCCCACCCGGACTTCCTGCTGGTGATCTCCTACAATCCCGGCTACCAATCGGCCCTCAAGGACCTAAAGCCCAGCACCCGGCAGCGTTTCGCCGCCATTGACTTCACCTATCCGCCCCCGGACCTGGAAACGAAGATCCTCGTGGCGGAAGCCGAAATCGAGCAGGCGCGCGCGGAAAAACTGGTGAGCCTGGGCAATAAAATCCGGGCCGTACGCGACCAGGGGCTTTCCGAAGGCGCCAGCACCCGGCTTCTCATCCACGCGGCCAAGCTCATGACCCGGGGCGTACCGGAAAAGGCGGCCTGCCGTGCCGCGGTCTGCTCCCCCTTATCGGACGACCCCGCCATCCTGGAAACCCTCGGCGACCTGGTGGACGACCTCTTCCCGGAGGCTTGAGGGAGCCGGAGGCCGGCCGCATTCAAACTGATCTATAGAGACTATCTCAAGAATACTAAAGAAAGGCATTGTGCGGGGAAGGGGGGAAAACCCCTTTTGAAATAGTGGCTTTTCCCCCCGTCCCCGCACCCCTTCCCCCTTTTCCGCAAAACTTTTTGTAGCAAACTCAAAGGCTGCTGTTCGAGGCTTGCAGCCCATAGTAGCTGTGAAAATCGTTTTCTCTGGGAAAGCAAATAGTGTTCAAAAA
>JBFMHL010000096.1:0-7897 GCA_040753055.1 Thermodesulfobacteriota bacterium
TTCATGCCGGCAATATGCGGCCTTTTCCTCGCAAACACAAGCCCCTTGGGGCCCTGTTCCCGTCCGCCCCGGCAGTGACCGGAAAAAAGGATCCCTTGCACCTGGCGATATAGTGATAATAATTCTTGTTAACGATGGCCCGATGCAACAAGCCCGATTCCCCGGCGAGGAATGTACTTTCCGGCGGAGGAACGGGGCGGAAGGTCTATTATTGTCTTTTGGAGAAAAACTGTGGCGCCGTCACACCCGGACATAGACTGGCTCAAGGAGATATCCCAGTGGGTCACCTCGGTGGTGGACGTGGACGAGCTCCTCAAGCTCATCACCCACAGCGCCACCCGGATCCTGCGGGCCAAGGCCAGCTCGCTCCTGCTTTTGAACCCCAAGACCAAACGCCTGTACTTCAAGGTGGCCACCGGGGAGAAGAAGGAGGAGGTGAGCCAGTTCGAGATCAGCCTGGGGCAGGGCATCGCCGGCCTCGTGGCCCAGACGGGGGAGCCGCTTCTCATCCGGGACGTCACCAAGGACGACCGCTGGTGCCGCCAGATCAGCGAGTCCACAGGCTTCGAAACCCGATCCCTGGCCTGCGTCCCCTTGAAGGTGGACGGAAAAGTGGCCGGAGTCATGGAGATCATAGACAAGGAGGACGGAAACCGCCTGAGCCAGGAGGACATGGAGCTCATCACCGTGTTTGCCGACCTGGCCGCCAAAGCGCTCGCCGGGGCCAACCGCTTCGCCCTCATGGAGCAGGAAAACCGCAACCTGAAAGCCAGCCTCGGAGACCGCTACCGGATCGTGGGGGAGAGCCTCGCCTTGAAAAAGGTGATGATGGACGCCTACAAGGTCGCCGGATCCGTGGCCAACACCCTCATCCTGGGAGAAAGCGGCACGGGCAAGGAGCTTCTGGCGCGCCTGATACACTGCTCGGGCCCGCGCAAGGGCCAGCCCCTGGTGATCCTCAACTGCGCGGCCCTTCCCGAAACCCTGCTGGAGGCCGAGCTGTTCGGATACGAACGGGGGGCTTTCACCGGGGCCACGGAGCGCAAGGCAGGCAAGATCGAGCTGGCGGACGGCGGCACGCTCTTTCTCGACGAGATTGGCGAGATGGCGCTCATCGTCCAGGCCAAGCTCCTGCGCGTCTTCCAGGAAGGCCAGTTCTACCGCCTGGGAGGGACCCAGCCCATCTCCGTTGACGTGCGGGTCATCGCCGCCACCAACCGCAACATAGAGCAGGATGTAAAGGATGGCCGGTTCCGGGAAGATCTCTTCTACCGCCTGAACGTCATCCAGATGAAGATGCCGGCGCTCAGGGACCGGAAGGAGGACATTCCGCTGCTGGCCCAGTACTTCCTGGGCAGGTTCCGGCGCGAGCTGGGCCTCCCGGATTTGCGGATCTCGGAGAAGGCCTCGCGGCGCATGATGGAGTACGACTGGCCCGGTAATGTCCGCGAGCTCCGGAACGCCCTGGAAAGGGCTTCGGTCATGGGGGACGGCCGCCTGATCCTGCCCGAGGACCTGCCCATCCGGACCGCGGCCTCCGCAACCTCCGTGCTGTGCGAGGATCAGAGCATGAAGGAGGCGGTGGACGCCTTCAAAAAGGAGCTCATCAAAAGCACCCTGGAAAAGACCGAAGGAAACCGCACCCAGTGCGCCCGCATCCTGGGCGTGCAGCGGACCTACCTTTCCCGCCTGCTGAAGACCTACGGTATCGCAGAAGAGTAAGAAACCTCCCTCCTGCCCGAATCCGTCACGAACGTTTCCTTGAAGTGGGCAAAGCCCCTCGCTTGGGCCTTTCTGCCAAGTAGGTTGTTTCCCCGGGATGAAAGTCTCATTCCGCCCTTCGGGCCCGGCCGCACAAGGCAGCTCTTGGACTCAGGTTCTATACCTGGTGACACTCCAAGCAAATCATCTCCGGCACGCGCTCGCGAAACGGGGTGCCCGCCCCCTTGGCTCCGGGCCTTGTGGCCGGAAGCGCGTCGGGTGCGTGGGGATTGTGGCAAGTGGCGCAGGTCACCTGCCCTTTTTTGTTGAGGACCACGGGCAGGTGGTACTTCTTGGCGAGCTGCGTGATGCGGAAAAGACCCTTGGCCGTAGGCTGCCGGAGGTGATTGGCCCCGGAAGGATGGTTCTCCTTGATCCGGTGGCAGCGCAAGCACAGCTCGTCCATGTCTTCCACAAAATCCACGTCGGCGAAGCCGTCCTTGTCCGCACGGGGCCGGGTGGCATGGCAGGCGAGGCAGTTGTCTGCGCCCCCTTGGGCTTTCGCATGGGGGCTGAAAATTTCGGCATTCTCCTTGTCATGGCAGAGAAAGCAGGCCTGGGTCTTTACCACTCCGGGGCTGGGGCCCTCTTCCGCCCGATCCGCCATGGGATGGTGCAGCGCTTTCATGTCGTGACAAGCGTTGCAGGTGATCTCGTCGTTTTGGATATAGGAGTGCCGCTCCAGAAAGGTCTTCCCCTCCTCCGGAGCCGGGAGCTCGATGGGATGGTTGTAGTCGTCCGGGTTCTTCGTATGGCACTTGCACAGCTCCTCGTAACGGCCCTGGTATTTGAGGGGCGCCCTTTCGCCCGCCTCCGCAGGCGCTTCATGGCACAGGTTGCAGCCATCGTTCGTGTGATGGGGGCTCCGTTGCGCTGCCGGAGCCTGCTTGTCCCGTGCCGGCCAGCCCGGGGAAGAAAACACCTGAACCAGAACCATTGCCAGAATCACGATGCCGACCTGCTTCATGAGAACCCGCCTTGGCTGCGAGATGGCTATTTTCGAACCCCTAGCTGCTTATGAGTTCAAACCCATTCCGGATGCCGCAAAGCCAAGCAACGAGCGTGCCAGCCTGATATGACGGAGAAGGTCGGAGAGCAGCCCGCATCTAAGAATAAAAACAAGCAAATCCAATGCATAACAAAATGCGCCTCTGCTCCGGTCCCGCAGGGGGGATGAATTGAAAGTATGTTAATAGGAATTTTTTTCAACATCCTGTAATCAAAAGTATTCGGCTATAACCTACCTGAATATAAGAAAATCTTCACTCCACGCAGAAACGCCTGTATGATTTTATGCACGTCCGGACGTGCCTTTTCTGTGTTGCTCCCGGTTTGTTTCCCGAGCAATCCCCGCCGCTCTTTTCCTATACACATTTTTTATAAATAATATTAAATAGTTAAAAATACATGCCGTAAAAATGCCTCGTGAAGCTTCCCGTGGCACAGGCCTTGCTATTCCGGATGTGCACACGGGATCAGCCTATCGAACACGGGCCCGGCCCGGGCCGGGCCGGAAAAATGCAATGCGTGCCCGCCTTCGGCTGCTCATCAATGATTCAGGCGCTTGGGGACAGAAGGCTTCCGGCAGGGACAACCGGCAGGCAATGGCGCAGAGACTCAAACCAAACAGGAGAAAAGTCATGAAAAGAGTTTACCTGACGGCAATGGCGATGTTCGCCACGGTGCTATTTTGCGGAAGCGCCTTGGCGAACCTCACGGGGAGTGCACACGACTTCAAGGCCGCGGCGTGGTCGGGGAACAAGATCTGCGATCCCTGCCACGTTCCCCACAAGGCCGACATCACCGAGCAGAACGCTCCCCTCTGGAACCATCAGCTCACCACCCACAGCCCCTACCAGGTTTACAGCAGCGCGACGCTGACTGCCCCAGTGGGCCAGCCGGGAGGAATCTCCAAGCTCTGCCTTTCCTGCCACGACGGCACGGTAGCCCTGGACTCCTTTGGAGGCGCGACCGGCAGCACCATGCTCAGCCCCAACGACGAAGGCTACATCGGCACGGATCTAAGAGGCGGCCATCCCATCTCGTTTACCTATGACGACGCTCTGGCGGCCAACGACGGCGAGCTCTATTTTCCCACCACCACCAGCTCCGGCCTGGGAAAGACCGTGGCCGTGGACATGCTTTTCGCCGGGAAGATGGAGTGCGCCAGCTGCCACGATCCCCACCGCAGCGACGAAAGCCCCGACAACTCCCCCATGCTCAAGAAGACCAACATCTCCTCCGCTCTCTGCCTGACCTGCCACAACAAGTAGGAGGTCTGATCCGGGCCGGAAAAAGAGAAGGGGGATATGACTCCCCCTTCTCTTCACCAAAAAAAAAAAACAGCCTTAATTCACATAAAATTACTGTGATTTAATAAAAAAATACACGCACCCGCTCAGGGCGGCGAAGACATGCAGCACGCGGAGGCACCATGGCGGAGACGGCGCGCATTCAGGAGATTTCAGCGGACGGACGCGAGCCCGCGAAGGAAAGCACGGACCAGGATCCGTACGAAGGACCCGGAAGGATCTTGTGGAACTTCCTTAAGTCCGTGCGCCTGGGGGTCGTCCTCATGGCGGGGCTGGCCGCCGTTTCCATAATCGGAACCTTCATCCCCCAGAACCAGCCCGAGGATGCCTACAAGGACGCTTTCGGCGACGCCTGGACCCGCCTCCTCTCCGGCCTCGATCTCTTCGACATGTACCACTCCTCCTGGTTCCGGCTCCTTCTCGCCCTCCTGGTGGCCAACATCGTCGTGTGCTCCATTGACCGGTTCCGGGCGCAACGAAAAATCATCTTTACCCAAAACCCCCATTTCCTCCCCGAGCGCTTCCGCAAGCAGGAGAACCGGCAAAGCCTGATCTCCCCCGCCTCACCCCGGGAGCTTGCGGGCCGTTTCGCCCATCACGCCCGCAGGAGCTTTTCCGTCGTAGGCACCGAGCAAAGAGGCAAGACCACCTATGTATACGCGGAGAGGGGCCGCTGGACGCGCCTGGGCGTTTACATCGTGCACGCCAGCGTGGTTCTCCTGGCCCTGGGGGCCATGATGGGGTCCTTTTTCGGCTTCGACGGGTATATGAAAATCGCCGAAGGAGAAACGGCGTCACAGTGCTTCGAGCGCAGCACGGGCAAGCCCCTTGCCCTCCCCTTCTCCGTCTCCTGCGAAAAGTTCTCCGTAAGCTTCAACGACAACGGATCGCCCAAGGAGTACCGCTCCTCCCTCGCCCTCTCCTCCGGCGGCCGCACCCTGGTCAAGAAAGATGTGCTGGTGAACCACCCCCTGCGCTACCGGGGAATCAGTCTGTTCCAGTCCAGCTACGGCAAGATGCCGCCGAATCGCATCACCCTGGCCCTGACTCCCTCCGGCGGCGACGCTCCGCTGACCCGGACCCTGTCCGTGGGAGAGTCCTCGACTCTTCCCGGCAAGAGGGGCGTCCTCACCTTGAAGTCCATTGCCGACTCCTACGCCTTCGGAAACCGCGAGCTGGGGGAGACTGCCATCCTCGTCCTGCAAAAGCCCGGCGCAAAGGCGGTGGAGGTTGCGGTTCCCTTCCGCTTTCCGGCCTTCGACAAGATGCGCCGCGGAGAATTCGCCCTGAGCGTGAAGGAGTACGAGAGCCCCTATTACACCGGGCTTTCGGTTTCCAGGGATCCGGGCGTGCCCCTGGTCTACCTGGGGTTTCTGGTCCTCATTGCGGGGCTCTTCATCACTTTCTTCCTCTCCCACCAGCGCGTCCTGGTGGAGCTCAGCGAAAACAAAAGCGGCACCCGGGTTGCGGTTTCCGGAATCGCCAACCGGAACGAGCCCGGAGTGGACGAACGTGTGAAGCGGATCGCCGCCCTTCTTTCCGCCCCTGCCGGGGCCTGACGAGATGCTTAACCCCACGGCCCGGGAAAGGGGCCGCGCAACCCGAATCGGGAAAACGCCATGGAAAGCTCCCAGATTTTATCCGTTGTGACCTTTGTTTATGGCCTTGCGGCGGCCCTTTACATCTTCGCCTGGGTGTTCCGCGCCGAGACGGCCTTCCGCTTCGCTTTCGGGTTCCTGGCCGCAGGCGCGGCCGGAAACGCCCTGGGCATCGGGCTGCGCTGGGTCGAGTCCTACCGGCTCGGATACGGCCACGCGCCTTTTTCCAACATGTACGAGTCGCTGGTCTTCTTCGCCCTGACCATCTCTGCAATATGCCTGGTGGTGGTCCGGCGCACGAAAATGCCTGCGCTGGGGGCCCTTGCAAGCCCTCTGGCCTTCCTGGCCCTGTGCTACGCCTCCCTCTCTCCTCATGTGAGCGATCGGATCGAGCCTCTTCTGCCCGCCCTGAAAAGCAACTGGCTCATCGCCCACGTGATGACCTGTTTCCTGGGTTACGCGGCCTTTGCGGTGGGGTTCTGCGCCGGAATCCTCTACCTGCTCAGGGAGCGGTCCCGGGAAAGGCGGGATGGAATCTGGGCCCGCATCCCGGATGCCGGCGCCCTGGACAACCTGACCCACCGGGTGGTGGTCTTCGGCTTCCTGTTCCTCACCATCGGCATCATCACGGGAGCGGTCTGGGCCAACTCCGCCTGGGGACGCTACTGGGGATGGGACCCCAAGGAGACCTGGTCGCTGATCACATGGCTTTTCTACGCCACCTTCCTCCATGCCCGGTTGGTGCGCGGCTGGAAAGGCAGCAGGGTGGCGTGGCTTTCCAGCGCCGGCTTCGCCGCGGTCATATTCACCTATTTCGGCGTGAACTATCTTCCTGGCCTGCACAGTTACGGAGCCATGGGCTGATGCCTCTTTGCCCCGAGGAGCGCGACGTGAAAAAAACGCTACTTTCCCTCTTGCTGCTCATGGCGGCCCTGACCGGATGCGCCTCGCAAAGGACGCGTCCGGCCGGAAACCCGGAGCCCGTCTACTACCCTCCGGCCCCCTCGCAGCCGCGGCTGCAATATCTTTACTCCATCAACTCCGAAAAGGACCTGGGAAAGGCCGAGTCCGCCCTGCACCAGTTCATCTTCGGCGTCCTACCTCCCGAGCATGTGGTGGGCTATGCATACAGCATCGCGGCCGGGCCCGGAAAAATCTACTTCGTCGACCGCTCCACCAACCGGCTCCTGGCCATCAACCTGGCCGAAAAGCGCATGGACGAAGTCCAGAGCCGGGGCCGGGGGGCCCTGCAGAACCCCTCGGGCATCTGCCTGGACCCCAGGGGCAACGTATACGTGGCGGATATGGGGCGGAAGCAGGTGGTGGTCTTCGGGCCGGACGGCAGCTACTCCCGGGAGTACGGGGGACCGGACATCATGGGAAAGCCGGTGGACGCGGCCGTTTCCATGGACCGCCTCTATGTCTGCGACTACGACAAGAACCGCGTGCTGGTCATGGACCTGGCCTCCGGAAAAGTCCTCCGTACCGTCGGGGAACTGGGAAGCGATCCGGGCCGATTTTACAAGCCTACCCACCTGGCGACCGATGCCGAGGGAAACCTCTACGTAAACGACTCCTTCAACTCTCGGGTGCAGAAGTTCGATTCCGAAGGAAAGCAGGTGCAAAGCTTCGGAAAGATCGGGGACCTTCCCGGAAACTTCGTGCGCCCCAAGGGAATCGCCGTAAGCCGGGAGGGCCAGCTCTACGCATTGGACGCGGCCTTTGAAAACGCGCAGATCTTCGACGCGAACACCGGGCAGCTCCTGCTGGACTTCGGAGGCCCGGGAACCGGCCCCGGAAACATGTACCTGCCTTCCGGCATCTGCCTGGACTACGACAACGCGGAGTACTTCTCCGGGTTCTTCGGGCCGAACTTCCGCGTCCGCTACCTGGTCTGGGTGACCAACCGTTTCGGCGACAACAAGATCAACATCTACGGTTTCGGCGATCTGGCCGAGCCGGTAGCGGCCAGATGAGCGGGCCCGCGGCTGCGCCCCCATTTTGCAGTGTTTTTCCGCCCTGGGCGCGGAGCGGCCCTCTCTCCCGGACCAACGCAACCAAAGGGTGCCGGACGCCGATGAAAAAAAGCCAAACAGCCCTTGTGTGCCTGATGGTGCTGTTGTTCGCGCTGCGGGCTGGCGCAGCCTTTGCCGCGGATAAGGCCCGGACCGCGGCCGCCTCGGAGATCCGCCCCATCGAGCCGGTCCAGGCCGCCGTCGAGGACGA
>JBFMHL010000097.1:0-3821 GCA_040753055.1 Thermodesulfobacteriota bacterium
CTTCGGCCAAACCGTCCGCGTGGCCCCGCTGCCCGCGGCGGACGGCGGGTATCCCGCGCTTTCCGACGCAGTGGGCGCGGCCATGGAGAACCGTCCGGACCTCATGGCCCGGCGCCTGGCAGTCTCCGACCAGGACATCCGCCTGGAGTATCTCAAAAACCAGAAGCATCCGCGCATTGATCTGGTGGTGACCCTGGGGGCAAACGGGCTTTCGGGCGGGGACCGGCCCGCGACTCTGTTCGGGCCGCCCATCCACAGCCCCCTGGTGGGGGGGTACGGCGACTCCTGGAGCTCGTTGGCCGACGGAGAGGGCTACGAGTGGAAGGCGGGCCTGCGCTTTTCGCAGCCCATCGGCAACCGGGCGGCGGACGCCAGGGCGCGGCAGGCGGGCTGGGAAAAGACCCAGGTGGTGTATGCGGCCAAGCGCCTGGAAGGGACCGTGGAGACCGAGGTGGCCAATGCCCTGGTGGAGGTGAAGAGAAGCCGGGAGCGCGTGGAGGTTTCCGCTTCGGCCGTGAAGCTGGCGGAGGAAACCCTGGCGCAGGAGATGAAGCGTCTGGAAGCGGGGCTTTCCGACAGCTTCCACGTGCTCCGGTTCCAGGACGATCTGGTGGCGGCACGAGTGCGCCACGTTCAGGCCCTGGCCGACTACAGCAAGGGCCTGGCGTCGTTGTACCGGGCCACGGGCGAGAATCTGTCCCGCCGCGGGATTACCACCGGGGACGACGCGGGCAAGGAGACGGCCCAGGCGCAGTGAGGCCGCCGCGGACGCTAGGGCCCCTTTGTAGATGTGGCAGGCAGCGATGAAATTAGGGAAAAAGGCAGGCTACAAGCAGTTGAAGAATCCGTTTCTTTGCATACGGATGCCGGCGAAAACGTGATGAACCCTGCCCGAACGCGCGGTTTTCTTGAGGCTTTTAAACGGTATTGGGGAGCCTGACTTCGCTGAATCGCATGTATTTCAAATTACCTTGGGATTCTAGTTGTCCCTATTCCACAAGCTTACGGACCCGTTGGGCATAGAAAATATCGGGAATACCTGTCTTGCGGTTTTCGAGGCTACTCATCGTTTTCGCAACAACCATCGCTACTTTGCGCCATCCACTCTGGGCATGCGAAAGCAATATGTTATCTATGTCATGAATATCTTGATAGCTCAACTTGTCAATTAATTCTATTTCTTCTTTTGTCAATTCCCGATCGGGCTTGGGGGTTTCATTATTTGCTTCATTTGGTCGAAGTTCGGGCTGGAGCTGATAAATATGCTGCAAAAGTGACATAATACTTCCAATTGCCCCACCAATATTACCAATATTTATTTTTGTTGGTTCTAATGGTAATTTTATGATTTCGCTGGCTGCTTGATCAAGGTATTTTACGGCCATTTGTAAATGATCATGTATTGATCTCAGAGACGCCATAGGATTCCATCCCCGCTTTGTTCCGGAATTAGCGTTAATGCTCTCACGTATGTAATCTCGTAGCCCACCTAAAATAAAGGAATATCTGCCGGTTTCTACAATGAACTAAAGGAGAAATGCACCTCTCGGCTATTCCTTCCTTCCCCCGCAAAATCCTCATCCGCATCCTCATGACGCCTTGCGGGCGAAGCGGGCGTATTTTTCGCGGTAGCCTTTGGGCGACATGCCCGTGTGCCTGCGGAAGAGCCTACGGAAGGAGTTGATGTCCTCGTAGCCCACCTTCCAGGTGATCTCGTTCACGCTCTCCCGGCTGTTTTCCAGGAGCTTCTTGGCGTTTTCGATGCGCAGGTGCTGGAGGTAGGCGATGGGCGTATCTCCGGTGGCCTTCTTGAACCTGCGTTTGAAATGGCGTTGGCTGATTCCCACCTTTTCCGCCACATCCTCGATGGAGATGTTTTCGGTGTAAGCCTTCTCCATGAGGGTTTGGGCGGCCAGGATTCCGTCGTCTCCGTGGTGCTTCCAGAAGTCGTGGATCATGTAAGGCGCCTGGCTTTGCCGCTCGGGGTCGATGAGGAGCGACCGGGAGCAGCGCGCGGCCAGCTCCGGGTCCCCGTACTCCTCGATGAAGTGCAGGCACATGTTCAAAAAGGCGGTGGCCGCGCCGGTGGTCACCAGGCGCGCATCCTCCACCATGATGCGGTCGGTGAGGAGGTTCACCCTGGGGTGCAAGCGGCGGAACATGCCTTCGAAGAGCCAATTGACGGTGGCCCTCCTGCCGTCCAGGAGCCCGGTGCGCGCAAGGAAGAAGGAGCCGGTGCAGGTTGCAACGAGACGCTGTCCATCCTGATGGCGGTACCGGAGCCATTCGCACAGCTCGTCAATGCGGCGGTTTTCCAGGTCGAAGGGTGGAAAGAAGGCGGGCAGCAAGATGAGGTCCGAGTCGCCGGCGTCCCGGACGGAGCCCTCGGGCCGGATTTCAAAGCCGCCGCTGGCATGGACGGGGCGGCCGTCCAGGGTGACGATTTGGATATGGAAGAGGGGCTTGGTCCGGCCCGTGAAGATTCCCATGAGGTTTGCCATGGAGAAGGCATCCACGGAGCCGGTGAGGGCCGAGGCCGCGCATTTTTCTTCCGCCAGCAGGATGATTCGGGCCATGCTGCCTCCTTTTTGCTGTTTTGGCGCGTATGGCATGAAACATGGCATTTATGCCCCTTTTCATTCCGGCCGTCAAGGCTTACAACCATCATCACCCGGATGCTCCGGGAAACGCGAACCTATTCCCCATGAATCGGGGAGAAAGAGGAACGACCATGGGAAGACGAGTTGCGGGAGTGGATCTTGGCAAGGCCACCGCAGCGCTGGCCGTGGCCGCCGTGGAGGGCGACGGGACCTTTCGTCTGGAGCACGTGACGCACGTGGCCCACGAGGGCAGGCCTTTCGAAACCTTCGTGAAATGGTACAAGGAAAAGAATATCGCCGGATGCGACGCCCTAGCGGCCACGGGCCTCTATGCTGCAGAGCTTCTGGAACCGGTGCGCCGCCTGCCCGAGGAGGCCTGCCAGGAAGCGGCGCTTTCCGGCGATCCCTCCTTTCCCGGTGCCCTGAACCTGGTGTCCGTGGGGGCGCGGGGCTATGGGGTGCTATCCCGGAGACCTGCGCAAGATGCCTCCCGGAGCGTCCGTCGCTACCTTTACCAGTACGTGGAGAACGACAAGTGCTCCTCGGGCACCGGCGAGAATATGCGGAAAATCGCCGCTCGCTTCGGCCTTTCCATGGACGAGGCGGACAAGTTGGCCTTGTCTGCGGAGAAGATTGTACCCATCACCGCCCGGTGCTCGGTGTTCGCCAAGAGCGAGATGACCCATTACGCCAATCAGGGCAAGCCTTCGGCGGACCTGTTCGCGGGATTCTTCTCCTCGGTGGCGAGGAATACGGCGGCGCTCCTGGCCCGCAACCGGGTGGACGGCCCGGTCTATCTCATCGGAGGATGCACCCGGTGCGGCTCCTTTGTGGACGCCCTGGGCCGGGAAGTCGGGGGCGGGGTTCTGGTGCCTGAGAACGCGCTGGTGTTCGAGGCTGTGGGCGCGGCGCGGATCGCCGCGGAGCACCTGCGGGAAAAAGGGCCCGTGAAGCTTCCCGCGGACCCGCAGGAGCTTCTGTCGGTGCAGAAGAAGCGTTTCACCGCGCTGGGCTCCGCCTCGGAGAGCAGGGACCGGGTGGAGATCATGTCCGAGGCTTCCCGGCCGAAAGACTGGGCAACGCGGCCTTGTGTCCTGGGCCTGGACCTGGGCTCCACCGGAGCCAAGGCGGTGCTCACCTGTATTGCTACGGGGGAACCCCTTATGGACGTCTACGACCGTACCCGGGGAAACCCCGTGGACGCAAGCCGCAGGCTCATCT
>JBFMHL010000098.1:0-7812 GCA_040753055.1 Thermodesulfobacteriota bacterium
CCTCGTCTCCCGGGTCTATGACCACCGCCTCCAGGGTTTTCTTGCAGCCCAGTATGAAGCAATTGGCCGCGATGGGCCCCACGGCCAGTTCCTCGATGATCACGAACGGCTCCTTGTCTTTTCCTCCGAAGCGCGGCGAGAAGGGATCAGCCTTCCTCCGTCCGCCTCTTGGCTTTTTCTATGAGCTCCACCAGGGAGACGACCTTGGGCTTGGGCTTGAACCCGGTGAGCTTCTCGAAGTCGGCCGGGTCCATCTCCTCTTTCAGAAAGGAAACCACGTCGAACTTCTCCCACCAGCAGTCGAAGATCTTGAAGCAGGGCAGCCCCGCCTCGCCGGTGATGCGGCAGTAGGCGAAGAGCACCGGGCTTCCCAGGCGCGGGCAACGCCGGCCGAAATGGTCCGGGTTCTCGGGCACCGGATGGATTCCTTTTCTTGGAAACTGCGAAATTTTGTAATGCACTTCCAAGGGCGGCGGCTTTGACAAAAGTCTCGCATGCGGTGTTGCCCTTCGCCGCATGCGAGGCTTCAGCAAAGCGCCTTAGCGGCTCTTGAGGTGCGCCGGCTTGGGATACTTGGCGAAGATCTCCATGGCCTTGTTGATCTCGTCGTCGGAGAGCTCGAAGTTGTGGAGCTCGCCGGACAGGTATTTTTCATAGGCGCCCAGGTCAATCAGGCCGTGGCCGGAGAAGTTGAACAGGATGACCTTTTCCTTGCCCTCTTCCTTGGCCTTCCTGGCCTCGGTGATGGCCTGTGCGATGGCGTGGTTGGTTTCCGGGGCCGGGATGATGCCCTCGGTCCGGGCGAACAGCATGCCGGCCTGATATGCCTCGAGCTGGGTTACGGCCTTGGGAGTGAGAATACCCTCGTCCACCAGCTGGCTTACGGTGGGGGCCATGCCGTGGTAGCGCAAGCCGCCCGCGTGGATGGGCGCGGGCACGAAGGAATGCCCCAGGCTGTGCATGGGCAGGAGCGGTGTGTAGCCGGAGTTGTCGCCGTGGTCGTAGACGAAGGGCGCGCGGGTCAGGGTGGGGCAGGCCGCCGGCTCGGTGGGGTAGATCTCGATCTTTTTTCCGTTGATCTTGTCCACCACGAAGGGGAAGGAAAGTCCCGCGAAGTTGCTGCCGCCGCCCGCGCAGCCGATGATGACGTCCGGGTACTCGTTGATCTTCTGCAGCTGTTTCTTGGCCTCCAGGCCGATGACGGTCTGGTGCAGGAGAACGTGGTTCAGCACCGATCCCAGCGAGTAGCGGGTCTCGCCGCTCTTGTCGGAGACCGCTGCCTCCACGGCCTCGGAGATGGCGATGCCCAGGCTGCCGGGGCTGTCGGGATGGGCCGCCAGGACCTCACGGCCGGCGTTGGTCTCGTTGCTGGGCGACGGGATGCACTTGGCGCCCCAGGTGGCCATCATGGTCTTGCGGTAGGGCTTCTGCTCGAAGCTCACGCGGACCATGAAGACCTTGCACTCCAGCCCGAACTGGCTGCACGCGAAGGACAGGGCCGAGCCCCACTGGCCGGCGCCGGTTTCAGTGGTGATGCGCTTGATGCCGAATACCTTGTTGTAATAGGCCTGGGGCACGGCGGTGTTGGGCTTGTGGCTTCCCGGGGGGCTCACGCCCTCGTTCTTGTAGTAGATGCGAGCGGGGGTGCCCAGGGCCTTTTCCAGGTTGAGGGCGCGGATGAGCGGGGAAGGCCGCCAGATGCGGTACACGCCCATGACCTCCTCCGGGATGGTGATCCACCGCTCGGAGCTTACTTCCTGCTCGATGAGGTTCATGGGGAACACCGGCGTAAGCGCGTCGGGAGACACCGGCTTGCCGTCCGGGCCCAGGGGCGGGTTCATCTTGATGTCGGCCAGGATGTTGTACCACTGCCGGGGCATCTCGTCTTCCGTAAGCACTACCTTGCGCATGCTCATGGCCTTCTCCTTGTCTGGGGTTTTAATAAAAAAGCGAAAAAGCGCTTTTCATGGGAAAAAAATAAAAAACGCGAGCCGTCGAGGCGGCTCGCGTTTTATGGCCCAAAATCTGGTCCGCGGGCGCACCTCACCGGTCGAGGGAGCGGCGCCACCACCAAGCCTGCCGGAGGTATGCGGACGAGTTGTTCATGATGGGCGTTGGCTAACACGGCAACGCCCGGCCTGTCAACGGAAAACCCGCGGCCCGCCTTCTTCCCGGGGTTTTGCGCCTCCGGTTATCCCACCACCAGGACGGCCAGTCCCTGGGCCTGCTGAACCACCTTGTTGGAGACCGAACCCAGGAAGAACTCCTTGATCCCCGAGAGCCCGCGCCGGCCCATGACGATGGTGTCATGCCCGCCTTTTTGCGCCTCGGCGATGATCTGGCCCGCCACGTCGCCCTTTTTCTTCACCACCTTCACCTTGACGTTCTTCGCGGGAAACCCTGCGTTGGTCAGGCAGGTCTTGGCGTTCTCGGCAAAGCCCTTGGCGGCCGCCTTCTTGGCGTCCTCCAGGCTGCAGAAGGCCTTGCGGTTGTCCTTGAAGATGGGAACCAGGGAGGGATCGTCCATGTCGCAGGCGGACGCCACGTCCGGCAGCACGGAAAAAACCGTGACCACCGTGTCGCGGCCCACGTTGGCGCACACGTAATCCACAGCCTTCTGGGAGTTCTTCGAGTTGTCCACCGCGAGCAGCACCGATCCTGGCATGGGCGTCTCCTTGTCGTTGTTTCTTCAGATGGTGAACTGCGCCCTGATCTTGAACACCCGGGTCGCCGGGAGGTTGATGATACCACGAACGCCGGTTTTTTCCTCTATGGCACGGAGGTTTTTTTCGATCTCCTCCATGGAGGGCGCGATGAAGGTGAACCAGACGTTCATCTCGTGCTCGCGCTGGTAGTTGTGGGTCACGCCCGGATATGCGTTCACCGTCTCGGCGAAAAGCGCGAGCTTTTCCTCGGGCACCTTCGCGGCGCACAGGGTGCTCACGTAGCCCACCCGCTCAGGCGAGAAGTTCCCGCCGATGCGCCGGATGATCCCGGCTTCCTTCAGCGCCTTCACCCGCCCGATGACCTCCTCCTCGGTGCTGGAAAGCTCCCGGGCAAGGGCCAGATAGGGCCGGTCGGTGATGGGAAAGTCCGACTGGATGCGGTTTAGAATCTTACGGTCCAGCTCGTCCATGGAATGCGCGGATTCTTTTCGGGTCATATCGGATGAGGGTTGCGGAAGCAGTGACGGGAGCAGAGAATATTTCTATGGGCTTTCGTGCCGGCCGAAGGCTCGGCAAGTTTTCTGCCCCCTTGCAGAATTACGCGAATAGAAATGATTGGTTCTCCCCGTAATAGTATTGTGATTCGGGGCTGTGGCCGCCTAGCTCGCGAGCCCGCGAACCAGAACGCGGCGCGTGCGGGGGCCGTCGAACTCGCAAAAAAAGATCCCCTGCCATGTGCCCAGACAAAGCCGTCCCCTGGAAACCGGCACCAGGACCGACGAGCCCACCAAGCTTGCCCGGAGGTGGGCCGGGCTGTTTCCCTCCGCATGGCGGAAGCGCATCCCGCTGGGCACCATCCTCTCCAGGGCGGCCGTCAGGTCCGCGGCCACATCCGGGTCCGCGGCTTCATTGATGGTCACTCCCGCCGTGGTGTGGGGAACGAAGACCATCACGGCGCCTTCCCGGAGGTCCAGGGATGCGATCGCTTCGGAAACCCGGGCCGTGATGTCCAGGAGCTGGGAGCTTGCCGTCGTCGTTACGGAAAATCCCGTTTCCATTGCTCGACCGAATGGTTAGTGCACTAGGGTCGCCTGCGCGGTCAGGCAATAAAAAAGCCCCGCCTTTGCGGGCGGGGCTTTTTTATATGAAGCGGAATACGGCTTACACGCAGCCCGTGGGCTTGGGAAGACCGGCCATCTTGCAGGCTCCCTTGCCGGGTCCGGAGGGGAACAGCTCGTAAATGTGCTTGAGCTTGTATCCGGTGACCTTGGAGAGCACGCGCACCATGGGGGCGATGCCGTTTTTCTTGTAGTAGTCCTGCAGGACGTTGATGACGTTCCAATGCTCCTCGGAAAGCTCCTCGATGCCTTCCTGGCTCTTCACGTACTGGACCCAATCCTTGCTCCAGTTGTCGAAGGAGTCAATGAAACCGTCCTCATCCACGTTGAAGGTCTTACCCTGGAATTCTACCTGCGGCATGGAAATTTCCTCCTTTTGTCGGTTTATTCGGCACGGCCGTCGCCGTTACGTCCTTACAGGCGGCTCCCCTGTTCCTGCCCCGGGAGCCTCGGGGGAAGCGTCCTTGGTCAATTGGCGGTCTATTAGTAAACTGATGAGGCCTTGTCAACACCTAATGAGCGGGCGTACAAGGTTTGGAAGAAACGGCGCCGGGCCTGGTAACGCCGGAGGCGATAAAAAATATTCCGGGCGGGAACTCTTCAAAATGGCTGATGAAAAAAGCGGGCAGGCGAAGTTTTCGATTTTCACCCTGGGCTGCAAGGTGAACCAGTATGAGTCCGATCGCCTGGCCCAGGATCTGGTGGCGCGGGGGCTGCACCCGGCAGAGGAAGGCGAGGCTGCCGGCCTGGTCATCGTGAACACCTGCACCGTGACCGGCCGCGCCGCCCAGCAGTCCCGCCAGGCCGTCCGGGCCGAACTCCGGAAAAATCCGGGGGCCGTCGCATTGGTGTCGGGCTGCGACGCGGCCACTGAGCCCGGCTCCTTTTCGTCCATCCCCGGCGTGGCCGGGGTTTTGGGAAACGCGGACAAAGCCCGCGCCGCGGACCTCGCCCTCCGCGCCCTGGGGCTTCCCTTCGAAGCATCTCCGGATGCCTATTCCCACCCCGACTTCGCCGAGCGCCGCTCTCCGGTCCTGGGCAAACGCTCCCGGCCCTTCCTCAAGATCCAGGACGGCTGCAACTCCCGCTGCACTTACTGCGCCGTGCCCGGAGCCCGGGGCAGGAGCCGCAGCATGGACGCAGGTGAGGTGCTCCGCCACCTTTCGGCCATCGCCGCTGCGGGCTATGCCGAAGTGGTGCTTACCGGCGTGCACTTGGGCGACTTCGGCCGGGACCGGGAAAACGACGGCGGCCTGGCCGGGCTCCTGGCCCGCGCCGCCGTTCTGCCCGCCGCGCCCCGCATCCGCCTGAGCTCCCTGGAGCCCAACGACCTTGGTCCCGAGGTCCTCTCGCTCTTCGCCTCCGGCCCGTTCCTCCGCCCCCACTTGCACCTGCCCCTCCAGAGCGGATCGGACCCCATCCTCCGGCGCATGAACCGGCCCTACAGCGCAGCCTTCTTCCGCGACCTGGTCCTTGCGGTCCGGGAAAAGCTCCCCCTGGCCGCCATCGGCGTGGACGTCATGGTGGGCTTCCCCGGCGAGACCGAGGAGCACTTCTCTCAAACGCTTGCGCTCCTTTGCGAGCTCCCCGTCTCCTACCTCCACGTCTTTCCCTACTCCCCCCGCCGGGGCACTCCGGCCGCCAGTTTTCCCGGCCGTCCGGAAAGCGCCGAGCAGGGCCGCCGAGCCTCCGCCCTGCGCAAGCTCTCCCGGCAAAAACGCGCCGCCTTCGGGCGGGACATGGCCGGCCGCATCCTCGACGCCGTCGTGGAAGGCCCCGCACCGGAGCAGCCCGGCCTGTTTCGAGGAACCTGCGAAAACTACATCCCCGTGCTCTTTTCTTCGGAACATTTCCTGCGCTCCGGTTCCTCCGTGATGGTCCGTATCCTGGACGCCGAAAGGCAAGGCTTTGCCCGGGCGTTGTTGGCTTCCGGCTGACGGCCCGGCAAAGCTCCCTGCATATTGGGCTTGCACGGAGCCGTATTACATTGTAATAAGCGGCCGGGAGGAAAACGCATGAAGCCCGGCAAGCAGGAGATCATCACATTCAAGGCGGACGAGGCCTTGCTCAAGGCATTGGAAGGCATCCCCAACCGCTCCGAGTTCATCCGCAACGCCATCCTGACCGCCCTGGACAGCGTATGCCCGCTGTGCAGCGGCACCGGCGTCCTGTCCGTGCGGCAGCGGGAGCACTGGGAAGCCTTCACCGCGGACCATGCCCTGGAAAAATGCGACGCCTGCCACGAAAAGATGGTGGTCTGCCTGGCGGGAAAGCAGGGCGCCCCCCACGCCGAGTGACCCTCGGGCAACGCGATCCGGGCAAGGAGTGAATGTTCCTTGAAAACAGTACTGCCGGCCGTTCTCGCCTGCCTTGTCCTCCTGTCCCATCCGGTCCGGGCACAGGCGCCCGCCGCGCCCAGGGTCCCGGTGGCGGTTTCCGTCCTGCCGCTTGCCTGGTTCGTGGAGAAAATCGGCGGCGATCGCGTGGATGTATCGGTTCTGGTGGGCCCGGGCGCCGATCCCCACACCTTCGAGCCCAAGCCCGCCCAGATGGTTGCCCTGGCCCGCGACAAGGCCCTGTTCACGGTGGGAGCTCCCTTTGAAAAAGCCTGGACGCCGCGCTTTCTGGCAATGAACCCCAAGCTCCTGGTGGTGGATGCTTCCCGGGGGCTCGCGCGCATTCCCATGGAAGACGATCATCATCATGAGGGCGACAGCCACGGAGAAGAGGGGAGCGATCCCCACGTGTGGCTTTCGCCCAAACGCGCGCCTTTCCTGGCCCGGAACATCCTGGACGGCCTGTGCCGGGTTTCACCCGAGGGAAAAGAGTATTTCATGGGCAACTACCGGGTCCTCGCCGCGGACCTCGCGTTGCTGGACAAAAGCATCGCGGGCATGCTGGCCGGGCTTCCCTGCCGGGCATTCATGGTCTTCCATCCCTCCTGGGGCTACTTCGCCGACGATTACGGGCTCACCCAACTGGCCATCCAGACCTCCGGCTCCGAGCCGGGAGCCGGGGATCTGGCCCGCATCCTGGACCGGTCCCGCAAGGAGAAGATCTCCGTGATCTTCGTGGCCCCCCAGTTTTCCAAAAGATCCGCGGAGGTAGTGGCGCAATCGCTGGGCGCGGCCGTGGCCGAGGCGGACCCCCTGCCGGCCGACCTGCCCGGAGAGCTGCGACGCCTGGCTGCGGAGATCCGCGGCTCCTGCTTGAAAAGGAGCCGGCCATGAACGCCCCGAACACCCGGAACATCGGCACAGCAGGGCTCCCGCCCGTCATCGAGCTCGCCGGCGTCACGTTTTCCTATAACGGGCAGCCGGCTCTCACCGGAGTGGACCTCCTCGTCAAACCCTGCGACTTCGTGGCGGTCATCGGCCCCAACGGCGGCGGCAAGACCACTCTTTTGAAAATCATCCTGGGCCTTTTAACGCCCCAGTCCGGCACGGCCCGGCTCTTCGGTGGGTCTCCCGCGGAGCACGCAAAGCGGGTGGGCTACGTTCCCCAGGAAGCCCCGGCCAGCCGGAGCGTGCCCATGACCGCGTGGGACGTGGCCCTCACGGGCCGGCTTAGAGGCGCCGGGGCCCTGTTCCGTTACAGGGCCGAAGACAGGGATGCCGCGGCCGCAGCGCTTCGTTCCATGGGCATGTGGGAGTCGCGCAGGAAGAAGATGTACGAGCTCTCCGGAGGGCAACGCCAGCGCGTGCACATCGCCCGTGCTCTGTGCTCGGACCCGGAGCTCCTGATCCTGGACGAGCCCGTGGCCAGCCTGGACGCCCAGGGCCGCTCCGAGATCTACCAGCGCCTCTCCGCGCTCAACAAGGAAAAGACCATCCTGGTGGTGACCCACGACTACTTCACCCTGTCCACCTTCATCAAGTCCGTGGCCTGCGTGAACCGGGGCCTCTTCTTCCACGAAGGCCCGGGAATCACCCGCGACATGATCGAGGCCACCTACCAGTGCCCTGTGGAGCTGGTGGCCCACGGCGTTCCCCACCGGGTCCTCATGTCCCACGTGCACGGCCCGGACT